>JAUYLL010000035.1 GCA_030698375.1 Nocardioides sp.
ATCCCGTGGGCGACCGCGATCCTTGCGCAGACCACCCGGCTGAACGTCTTCGCCACTATCCACACGGCGTTCAACCACCCCGTCGTGACGGCGAAGCAGCTCGCCACCATCGACCAGATGGCGCCGGGCCGGGTCGGTGTGAATGTGGTCGCCGGCTGGAACCAGCCGGAGTACGAGGCGATGGGGGTCGACCTTCCGCAGGATCACGACTCGCGCTATGCGATGGCGCAGGAGTGGATCGACGTCATCACCACGCTCTGGGAGCGCGAGGGGCGCTTCGACCTCCCGGGACGGTTCTGGAGCCTCCAGGGCGTCGAGGCGCTCCCCAAGCCGGCTGCCCGGCGACTGCCGATCCTCAACGCCGGCTCCAGCACGCAGGGGAGGACGTACGCCGCGCGCAACGCTGATTTCGTCTTTACGATCGTCGGTGGTGCCGAGGACGGTGCCAACGTGGTCAAGGAGCTGCAGGCCAACTCGACCGCGATCGGTCGCACGGCGGGTGTGCTCACCCCGACCCACGTGGTGTGCCGCCCGACGAGGAAGGAGGCCGATGACTTCCTCCACTACTACGCGGAGGAGAACGCCGACTGGGATGCCGTCGACAACCTCATGCGACTGCAGGGCCTGCACGCGCAGTCGTTCAGCGCGGACATGCTGCAGAACTTCCGCAGCCGCTTCGCCGCCGGCCACGGCACGTGTCCGCTGATCGGCACCCCCGACGACGTGGCCGACGAGATCGAGCGGTTCGCGAAGGCCGGCTTCGGTGGGATCACGATGTCGTTCGTTGACTACGTCGGGGAGCTCGACTACTTCGCCCAGGAGGTCATGCCGCGCCTGGTGAAGAAGGGGCTGCGCCCCGAGACCGTCTGACCGCACGGCGACGACGGGAATCTCACGACGGCGGGTGGGCACTCGGGGCTCGTCCGCCGTTGTCGTGCCCCCCTTGTCAGGCCGCTCGTCAGGCCGACGGCCAGTACGCCGTGGCGTGGGCGAGGGCGGGCTTCTCCAGCAGCGCCACCAGCCCCTCGAAGAGGTCGACAGCGGCCGGGGCGCTCCAGTTCGCGGCGAGGACCTCGCTGGGAAGGCCGGGGTCGCGGAACGGGAGCTTGCGCCACTGGTCGAGGACCTCGAGATAGGTCGTGAACGCGTCCTGTCCCCTGGACCCGCCCTTCTCCAGGCGGGTGGCGGTGGCACCGTGATGCTCGAGGAACCCGCGGTAGCTCGCATCGATCGCGGCCAGGTCCCAGCTGTCGTAGAGCAGCGCGGTGAGGTCCTGGGGGCCCTGATAGTCGCCGACGAAGATCGCGGCGTACGACTCGAGGTCCAGCTCGGCAATCGCCTGCTGCGCGGCGTCGCGCATCCGGGCCGGGGCGATCCACATCGCGGTGCCGATGTTGCCGAACCCCACGTTCGCAAGGTGAGCGCGCAGCTGGTGCCGCCGGGCGCGCATCGTCTCGGGCACTCCGAAGTGGACGACGCACCAGCCGTCGGCCAGGTCGGCGGGCTTGCGTGCGTGCCAGATGACCTCGTCACCGGCGGCGAGCGTGGCCAGCGCGGTCGGGGTGAGGGCGTAGCCACGAGCGCCCGAGCGGGTCTCGGAGGCGAGCCAGTCGTTCTGCTTGAGCCGGTGGACGGCGGTGCGCACGCTCGGTGCGTCGAGTCCGAGCTGGGTGAGCAGGTCGACGGCACCGGCGATCGGCATCCAGTCCCCCAGGGGGCGGACGACGGCCCCTAGGAACGTCACGACGGTCGTGCGTGATCGTCGGTTCCGTTGCGCTACCGGGCCAGCCTCCGCCTTGGTCATCGGCGTCATTGTGCCGTATCCGCTCGCCGACTCAAGGGCGCCCGGCCGACAGGGCGGTCACCCATTCCTCGGGCCAGGGTCGGCTGCGGGGGATGCCGGCCGACGGGTCGTGGTCAGCGCCGACATGAACGGTGACGTAGGAGCCGCGGGCCGCGCGCACCCGCGGCCGCCCGGCGAACTCCTCTCCCCAGATCTCGAACTCCCAACGCATCGACGCGGTGCCGACATGGGCCAGCGTCACCATGGCCGTCACGTCCTGGCCGAAGAAGAGAGGTGCATCGAAGTCGGCCTCGTAGCGCACGCGTGGCGCGGACGGGAAGTAGCCGTCGAGGCCACGCTCGGCCATCAGCCGGGCCTCGGCGGCCTCGACGAACCGGGTGACAGTGCTGTTGTGGTAGATCCCGGAGGCGTCGGTGTCGATCCACTCCACGCGGGTGTGGACGACACCGACGGCCGGGGCGGCGTCCGTCATGTCGACAATGTGTCTGCCGGGTTCCAGCGCAGGTGCACCTGACCCGAGTCGCCCTCCCTCAGCAGCTCCAGACGGGGCGGGATCTTGTCGGTGCGCGACGTCGGCGGCTTGCGGCATCCGGCGGCCCACTGGACCGGCCAGTCGGCCGCGGCGCCGGCGTACTCCTGCTCGGCGGCGGCGTGCAGCGTCCAGCTGGGGTTGTACAGGTGCGTCCGGCCGAGGGCGCAGAGGTCGGCACGCCCCGCCAGCAGGATCGAGTTCACGTCGTCGTACGACGAGATCGCGCCGACGGCGATGACCTTCACCCCGGCGGGATCGGCCACCTGGTGGCGGATCTTGTCGGCGAAGGGGGTCTGGTACGACCGACCGAACGCGGGCTTCTCGCTCTTGGTGACCTGGCCGGACGACACGTCGATGGCCGCCGCGCCCGCCTCGATGAAGGCCCGGGCGATCTCGACCGCGTCGTCGTCGGTGTTGCCGTCGGGCACCCAGTCCGTCGCCGAGATGCGCACGGTCACGGGGACCTGCGCGGGCACGGCAGCCCGCACAGCCACGAAGACCTCGAGGGGGAAGCGCAGTCGGTTCTCGAGCGGGCCGCCGTACTCGTCGGTGCGGTGGTTGGCGACCGGGGATAGGAACGAGCTGAGCAGGTAGCCGTGGGCGGCGTGCACCTCGATCAGGTCGAAGCCCGCCTGCACCGCGCGCCGGGCCGCTGCCACGAAGTCGGCGACGACCTTGTCGAGGTCGGCACGCGTCGCCTCGCGGGGGACGTGGCAGCCCGGGCCGTACGGGAGTGCGGTCGGGCCAATCACCTCCCAGTTGCCGTCGTCGAGGGGCTCGTCCATGCCTTCCCACATCAGCTTCGTCGAGCCCTTGCGTCCCGAGTGCCCCAGCTGCACGCCGACCTTGGCTGTGCTGCGTGCGTGCACGAAGGAGGTGACTCGCTGCCAGGCGTCGCGCTGCTCGTCGGTCCAGATGCCGGGGCAGCCCGGGGTGATCCGGCCCTCCGGCGACACGCAGGTCATCTCCGTCATGACCAGCCCGGCCCCGCCTAGGGCCTTGCTGCCGAGGTGCACGAGGTGGAACTCGTCGGGCATCCCCGCCTGCGCGGAGTACATGTCCATTGGGGAGAGCACCACCCGGTTCTTCAACTCGAGCTCGCCGATCCGCACCGGCTGGAACATCGCGGGGGCGTCCTCGGCCGTGCCCTGGTGCCTGGCGAACTCCGCCTGCATCAGGCCGGCGAAGTCCGGGTCGCGCTCCTCGAGGTTCGCGAAGGTGATCCGGCGCGAGCGGGTGAGCAGATTGAACACGAACTGTGCCGGGTCCTGGTCGGCGTACATGTCGATGTTCTCGAACCACTCCAGCGAGGCCTGCGCGGCCCGCTGGGTCGACTCGACGACCGGCTTGCGCTCGGCCTGGTAGGCCGCGAGCGCAGGCTCGACGGTCGGGTGCTCGTGCAGGCAGGCGGCCAGCGCGAGCGCGTCCTCCATGGCGAGCTTGGTCCCGGAGCCGATCGAGAAGTGCGCGGTGTGCGCCGCGTCCCCGAGGAGGACCACGTTGCTGTCGTACCAGCGCTCGTTGCGGACGGTGTGGAAGTTCAGCCACTTGGAGTTGTTGGTCAGGATCGCGCGGCCCTGGAGCTCGTCGGCGAAGATCTTCGCGATCCGCTCGACCGCGTACTCGTCCGACACCCCGGGCGGGAAGCTATCGCCCTCCGTCTTGTCGAGCCCGGCCCGGCGCCAGACGTCCTCGTGCATCTCCACGATGAAGGTGGAGCCCTGGTCGGAGAACGGGTAGCCGTGGATCTGCATGGTGCCCCACTCCGTCTGCTTGACGAAGAACTGGAACGCCTCGAAGACCAGGTCCGTGCCGAACCAGATGTACTTGTTGGCGCGCCGATCCAGATCGGGGCCGAACGCGTCGGCGTATTTCGTGCGGATCGTGGAGTTGAGGCCGTCCGCGGCCAGCACCAGGTCGTACGACGCGCGCAACTCGTCGGGATCCGGGGCCTCGGAGCGGTAGTGCACCGTGACGCCCAGCTCCGCAACGCGCTCCTGCATGATCTGCAGCAGTTCCTTGCGCGCCATCGCCGCGAATCCCTGTCCGCCGATGGTGAAGGGGGTGCCGTTGAACTGCACGTCGATGTCGGTCCACCGGGCGAAGCGGCGCTCCATCCGGTCGTGGATGACCGGGTCGGCGCCCTCGATGCTGCCGAGCGTCTCGTCGGAGAAGACGACGCCGAAGCCGAACGTGTCGTCCGGGGCGTTGCGCTCCCATACGGTGATGTCGTGCGTCGGGTCGAGCGACTTCATCAGGGCAGCGAAGTAGAGGCCCCCGGGGCCCCCGCCGGCGATCGCGATCCTCATGCCTGTGCTCCCTTCCCGGAGGTGGCCGGCTCGTGCGCGGCCCGGATCATGCCTTCCTGGACGACGGTCGCCACGAGCGTGCCGTCGCTGGCGAAGAAGCGGCCCACGCCCGTGCCTCGGCCGTCTTCGACGGAGACCGCCTCCTGGGCGTAGAGCAGCCAGTCGTCCATCCGCACCGGGCGGTGGAACCACATCGCGTGGTCGAGGCTGGCGGTCACAAGTCCCTCGTCGGCCCAGGCCAGGCCGAGGACCCGCAGCGCCGGCTCGAGGATCGTGTAGTCGCAGACGTAGGCCAGCGCGGCCACGTCACGCTGCTCGTCGGTGAGCCCCTCGACGCGCCGCAGGGCGTCGTACGGCCTGATCCAGAGGGCCTGGTACGGCGCGCGCCCGCCCTCGACCTCGAGGTAGACCGGACCTGGGACGTGCCGCATGTCGAAGCTGCGGCCTCCGGACCAGTAGGCCCGGGAGGCGTCGGTCATCGTGCCGCCGGTCCGGCCCTCGAGGTACTGCGCCGAGGTCGGCAGCCCGCCCGGACCGCGGAGGCCCTCGGGCGCGGTCGGCTGGAAGCTGCCGCCCGGCTCGCCGGCCGCGAAGCTCGCCATGCAGGCGTAGACGGCCTTGCCGTGCTGGAAGCCGCGGACCTGGCGGGTGCTGTAGCCGCGTCCGTCGCGCAGCACCTCCACCTCGTAGCGGACCTCGGCGCCGATGTCGACGGGTCGCATGAAGTAGGAGTGCATCGAGTGCAGCACCTTCCCGTCGGTGACGGTCCGGGTCGCCGCCACGACGGCCTGGGCGACCATGTCGCCGCCGTACGCCTTGGGCCAGGGACAGGGCTGGGTGACCGCGGTGAAGGCGACGTCGAAGACCTCGGCCTCGGCGGGCTTGAGCGTGAGTGCGTCGGTGACGATCGCGGAGGTCGGGCTCACGGCCGGTCCGCCCAGTCACGCAGGTCGGCGTCGTCGACCTGGGGCAAGTTCACCACGATGTTCTCCGGTGTGCGGGTGGTCATCCACGTGAGCGGGTTGTTGCGGTCGAGGTTGCACTCGACGTGCGGCAGGTACGGCGGCACGAAGACCCAGTCGCCCTCGGACATGTCGATGTAGTCCTCGAACTTCGCGCCGAAGTAGATCCGGGCCTGGCCCGACAGCACGTAGCCGCCGGTCTCCGCCTCGCCGTGGTGATGCGGGACGGAGCGGTATCCGGCGAGGTTGTGCACCTTGCCGAACCAGAGCTTCGTGGCTGGCGTGTGCTGGACGCTGACGCCGCTGATGCGGGTCGCGCCCTCGCTCTGGCCGGTCAGGTCTGGCTCGTGCCCGGCGCGTGTCACGACGGGGACGACGAGGCCGCTCTCGAGGGCGTACATCGAGTTGTCGCCGTCGAGGACGTGGTGGTCGGTGTTCGGGTCCATGGGGTGCCTTCGGTGCTAGTGGAAACGGACGTTGTTGCGGAGGGTGCCGATGCCGGGGATCTCGGTCTCGACGACGTCGCCGTCGGCCAGGTACGTCGGTGGGGTCATCCCCATGCCGACGCCACCTGGCGTGCCGGTCAGGACGAGGTCGCCGGGGCGCAGCACCGTGAAGGTCGAGACGTAGGCGAGCAGCGTCGGTGCGTCGAAGACGAGCGTCTTCGTGTTCCCGCGCTGGCGCTCCACGCCGTTGACCCGGCAGATCACTTCGACCCCGGCGACCGGGTCGATCGCGTCGGGAGCGACGACGACCGGGCCGACCGGGGTGGTGGCGTCCCAGGCCTTGCCCTGGAACCACTGGAGGGTCCGGCGCTGCCAGTCGCGCACCGAGATGTCGTTGGCGACGGTGTAGCCGCCGATGGCAGCCTCGGCCTCGGCCCGGGTGGCACCGCGCAGCTCGCGTCCGACGACCACCGCGAGCTCCGCCTCCCAGTCGACCTCGAGCCCGGCCGGCAGCTCGATGTCGTCCTCCGGGCCGATCAGGGTGTCGGCGTACTTGGCGAACAGGGTTGGGTGGGTGGGCTGCTCGCGGCCGGTCTCAGCGATGTGGTCGCCGTAGTTGAGGCCGCAGCAGATCACCTTGCCGGGTCGCGGCAGCGGGAGCTCACGGTGCGGTTGCATATGTCATTCTGCACACGAAGGTTGCCAGCATGTCAATAGATGATCTACTGTCGTGCCATGAACGCCGACCTCACCCCGACCGCCGTCAACCCCGCTGTGCTGCCGACCCCGACCGGCTACTCGCACGGGACGCTGAGCGGCAACACGCTCTATCTGGGCGGCCAGACGGCCCTCGACAAGGACATGCGGATCGTCCCCGGCGGGATCGTCGAGCAGTTCCGCCAGGCGTTCGGCAACGTGCTGACGACGCTGCGGGAAGCGGGCGGCATCCCGGAGGACCTCGTGTCGATCACGATCTTCCTGACCGACATCCCCGACTACCAGGCACACGGCCGTGAGATCGGCGCCGTGTGGCGCGAGCTCGCCGGCCCGGTGTACCCGGCCATGGCCGGCATCGGCACCACCGGGCTGTGGCAGCCCGACGCGATGATCGAGATCCTGGGCGTGGCCGTGATCCCGGACGACCGGCTGGTCCGGCCGGTCGCCTGAGGAGGGGGTCGGGCGGTTCATGCCCGACCCGGCAGCCGCCTCCGGGCGGCGGCGACGAGGCGCGCCCGGCGCGGGGGAGCGAGCAGCTGCTGCGCGACCAGGTGGCCGGAGCCGCCGCCAAGGCCCGGCCCCGGGTGCGTGAAGGCGCCGATGTGGAACACCCCGGGCACGCCGGTGCGATGGCCGGTGTCGGTGCCCGGACGCCACAGCAGGGACTGGTCGAGCTCGGCGGCGCCGCCGTACGGGTCACCGGCGACGGCGTTGGTGTTGGCGGCGTTGAGGTCGACCGGGCTGATCACGTGGCGTGCGAGCACGGTGTCCTTGAGCTCGGGCGCGAACCGTTCGATGCGGGCGAGCACGCGGTCGGCGTAGGCGTCGGCGAGCTCGGCCGTCCAGCCGGCCGAGGTGTCCAGCTCGCCGGCGGCGTCACCGTGCGGTGCCCACGGGAGCTCCTGGAGCTGGATCCACAACGTGGCCTTGCCGTCGGGCGCGCGGCTGGGGTCGAGCACGCACTGCTGCCCGACCACGACGGTGGGCTCGGCGGGCAATAACCCGGCCTCGGCCTCGGCGCAGGCGATCGCGGTGCTGCCCGACCCGTCGCTGACGTGGATCAGGGGGACGTCGTCGAGGCGGCTGTCGGACCAGGCCAGCGGCCGGTCGAGGGCGAGGTGCAGCTGCGCGGCCGCACGCCCGGGCCGGTGCCGCGCGACTGCCTGCGGTCCGGTGGGTGCGGCGCCCTGGGGGAGCAGCTGCCCGTAGAGCCGCCGGGTCGAGGTCGAGGCGAGCACGGTCGTGGTCTCGAGGCGACGTCCCCCGGCGATCACGGCGACGGGACGGCCGTGGCGGACATCGATGTGCTCCGCGCTGCACCCAAGCAGTACGTCGACGCCGCGCTCCTCGAGCAGGCGGGAGAACGCGGCCACGAAGTTGCCGGCCCCGCCCTCGACCAATGGAAGCCCGATCTCGTGCATCGTGAAGGCCATCACCGGCAGCATCAGGCCGCCGGTCGCCTGGTCGGGCGCGAGGCCGGCGTGCAGCAGCCAGGGCGACCACAGCTGGTCGACCTCGGAGCCCGTGAACCGCTCCCGCGTCAGGCCGCGGCCGCTCTGCGTCGAGACGCGCAGGATCTCGGTGAGCCCGGCCCGGCCGAGGCCGCGCAGGGCGCCGTACCCGAGCCGGGCGAGGTCGGTCGTGCGCAGCTCTGACCCGAGCGCGCCGAACACGTGCGGCGCCCAGCCGCCGAGCTGCTCGAGCATGTCGGCGTAGGCCTGGCGGTCCGCCGGGTCGGCGAACCCGGCGGCGGTCTCCTCGGGGCTCCGGTAGGCGACGACGGTGCCGCCGTCGCTGACCGACGCGGTCACCGGGCCGTCGGCGTTGCGGTAGACGAGGCCATGGCGGTGCAGGTCCTCGCCGAGGGCGGCGTACCCGCCCCCGGACAGGAACAGCGGATGCCAGGAGCTGAAGGTGTCGTGGACGAACTCGGGCGCGGTCAGCTCGTCGGAGGCGATGAAGCCGCCGAGCCGGTCGCGCTCGTCTACGAGGGCGACTCGGCGGCCGGCGCCGGCGAGCTCCGCCGCTGCCACGAGGCCGTTGATGCCGGCCCCGATGACGACGACGTCGTACCGGCTCATCGCGCCGCGGCCCCCAGCCGCCTGGCCAGCTTCGGCGTGATCCTGCGGTAGTCCGCCGGTTTGGTCGGCACCAGCCACTGCTTGGCCTTCTTGCGCCGGGGTACGTCGAGCCCGACGTCCGAGAGGACCTCGTCCACGTTGTGCAGGGAGAACGGGATGATGTTGGTGCCGCGGGCATGCATGCCCCCGGTGCGCTCCCGCATCCAGCGCAGCCGGGCACGGGTCTCGTCGAGCATCTTTTCGGTCGAGGGCACCTGGTGGTGACCACCCAGGTAGGAGCCGATCCAGATGGCGGAGACTTCAGCCGAGAGCGGGGAGAAGAACGACGAGTTGTAGCCCGCGAAGCTCAGGTCCGGCACCTGGATCGGGTGGATCTGGCGGTAGAGCAGGAAGTCGCCGTTCTCGTCGAGCAGTCGGTCCAGCACCTGCTGCGGCAGGAACGGGATGTCCTGGGTCCAGCCGGTCGCCGCGATGACGATGTCGGCGCGGATCAGCTTGCCGTTCGCGAGGTCGGCGTGCGGGGCACCGTCCTTCTCCAGGAAGCGGGATATCACGGTGTCGCGCTCGACCGCGATGGCGCCGGAGGTGACCCCCTCGAAGAAGCCCTCGGTGGCGAGCGAGACCGTCGACCTGGCGATGTCGGCGAAGGTGCCCTGCGGGACCAGGTCGAGCTTCTCCAGCCGCAGCTGCTTGGTCGTCACGCTCTCGACGCTGCCGAGCATGCCGTTGGCGATCTTCGAGTCGTTGGCGTGCAGCAGCTTCTCGGCGCCGTTGACGGCCCGGTAGCGGAACAGGCCCTCGCCCATGCGGGTCAGCATCAGGTACTTGTAGTTGAGGACGCCCTTGACCTTGCGCGGCATCTTCCACAGCAGCTCGCGGGCGACCACGGTCGTCGACGCCGCCTCCCGGGCGATCTCGACGGTGATGTCGCAGGCCGACTTGCCGTACCCGAGGATCACGGTGTGCTTGCCGCGGACCTGGTCGAGGCTGTGGAACTCGCTGGACGGGATGTACGTGCCGCCGGCCGCCTCGAAGTCGGCGAGGCCCTCGACCGGCGGGACGAAGGGCCGCGAGAAGATGCCGCTCGCGAGCACCAAATGGTCGAAGTGCTCCGTCCCGGCCGCGGTCGTCACGTCCCAGCCGCCGCCCGCACTCGGGACCGCCTGCGTCACCTCGGCATTGAGCCTGATGAGCGGGAGCAGCCCGAACTTCTCTGCGTACGACGTGAGGTAGTCCGCGACCTGCTCGCCGCTCGGCCACTCGGGGTAGCTGCGGGGCATCTTGAGGTCGGACAGGCAGTAGGTGCCCTTGTTGTTCTGGGTCTTCAGGCCGGGGTAGC
Source organism: Nocardioides sp. (assembly GCA_030698375.1). Classification (GTDB taxonomy): domain Bacteria; phylum Actinomycetota; class Actinomycetes; order Propionibacteriales; family Nocardioidaceae; genus Nocardioides_A. The sequence continues at coordinate 10,191 of JAUYLL010000035.1, forward strand.
GGCGCGTCCTGCTCCAGACGCCCCCGATGTCGGGGGTCTTCTCGAGCACGGTCACGTCGTGGCCCAGTTGGGTGAGGACCTTGGCGGAGGAGACGCCGGCGAAGCCGGCTCCCACAATGGCGATCTTCATGTCGGTTTCTCCTCAGTCCATGAGCTGCGGGATGGCGGGGACGGCCTGCTCGGGGCCGAGCGCGGAGTAGCCGCCGTCGGCGGCCCAGTCGGCGCCGGTGACGATGGAGGCGGCGTCGGAGGCGAGGAAGGCGACGACCTCGCCGATCTCGCGGCCGTCGGCGACGCGGCCGGTCAGGTGGAACGGGGCTGCGACCGCGTCGGTCTTGGCACGGTTGCCGCCGGTGAGGTCGTCCATGATCTTCGACCAGGTCCACCCGGGGCTGACCGAGTTCACCCGGATCCCGTCGGGCGCCAGGTCGGTGGCCATGGAGCGGGTCAGCGAGACAATCGCCGCCTTGGAGGCGGGGTAGACCCAGCGGCCGGTCTGGGCGACCTTGCTGGAGATCGAGGTGAAGTTGATGACGACGCCGCGACCGCTGGCCTGGAGGTGCTTGTGGGTCGCCCGGACCACCTCGACCATGCTGACGACGTTGACGTCGAGTGCCGTGAGCCAGTCGGCGCGGGAGGTCGCGAAGCCCTCGTCGAGGTACGTTGCGGCCAGGTTCACGACGATGTCCACGCCACCGAAGCGGCCCACCGTCTCGTCGACCAGCGCGGCCACCGCCGCGTCGTCGGTGATGTCCGTGCGAACGTAGACGACCTCGGTGCCGAGCGACTCGGCCGCCTCGCCTCCGAGGTCGTCGATGTCCGCGACGACCACCCGGGCGCCGGCATCTGCGAGGGCGCCGATCACTCCGTGGGCGAGCAGGGTCGCGCCGCCGGTGACGATCGCAGTCCGGCCGGACAGGTCCGCCATGGTGTCTACCTCCACCTGTGTCATGTGATGCAGGTCGCATCTAGTTGCCGGGACCTTAGGCCCGGCGGGGAGAGGTCACTAGCCGGAATGCGCGGCCGGAGTCCGCGAACCGCAACATTTCAAATGAGTGACGATCGAGAAATCCTTGACATGACATCGTGCCCGTGCGCCAATGGGTGCAGGAGGTCACGTGACCAGGACCCTGCTCGCCGAGCACAGCCGGATCGCCACCCCCGACCTGGATCAGGCCCGGGACGAGGTGGCCGGGCAGTTCTGTCCCCACAGCCTGTCGCTGACGCAGCCGAAGAGCCGCCTGGACATGCAGCACAACGCGGCCGCCATCGGCCCTGACGTGACGCTGAACTACCTGCGCTACGGCGCCGAGGTGCGCATCACCCCGGGCACCTTCAATGACTTCTTCCTGGTGCAGATCCCCCTCGCCGGCAGGGCCCGGGTCCGGGTGGGGGAGCGCGTGGTCGCATCCGACCGTGGCCGCGCATCGGTCGGCTCCCCGACCGAGCCGGTGGACATGATCTGGGACGAGGGCTGCGAACAGCTGCTGGTCTACATGCGGCGCACGGCGGTGGAGGCCGCGGCGGGCGCCGGCACCGGCCTGCTCGTCTTCGACGCTCTGATGGACCTCGACTCGCCCGCCCTGCGCTCCTGGCTACGGCTCGTGCGCCTCGGCGTCGACGAGCTGGAGACCGGCGGCTCGCTCTTCCGGTCTGAGCTGGCCGCCACGCACTTCGAGCAGACCCTGATCTCCGGCCTGCTCGCTGCCCAGCCGAACAGCTGGCGCGACGTACCGCAGGTTCGGGCGATGCCCGGGCGCCTGGTGCGCCAGGTGCTCGACCTCATCGAGGCCGAGCCGGAGCGCGACTGGCGACTGGCCGACTTCGCCGCGGAGACGGGGGTGTCCCCTCGCACGGTGCAGGCCGCCTTCCAGCGTGAGCTCCGAATGTCTCCGCTCGAGCGGCTCCGGCGAACCCGCATGGAGCGAGCCCGCGAGGACCTGCTCGCCGCGGACCCCGCCCAGACATCGGTCACCGACATCGCTGCTCGCTGGGGCTTCTTCCACCTCGGCCGCTTTGCGGCGAGCTACCGCGATGCGTACCAGGAGCTTCCCTCGCAGACGCTCGCGCAGTAGGACGGGTCAGGCGAGCGCAGCGAGCAGCGCCTTCGCCGTCGAGACGCACGCACTCGTCGTTTCCTGGAGTTCGCCCGACGGCTTGACGGTGCACCCCAATGCCGGCATCAACCAGCCTCAGCGGCCGGCCCAACTCCTCCGAAAACGACGCGGTCCTCGCAACTTCTCAAATCGAGGTGTTGCAAGGACCGCGTGAACCCGCCGATAACCGGGGTCTTCGGGGCTGTGGGATTTCCGTTCGAGCTGCACTCCCGCTGCTGATCGAACTCGCGTGCACCCCACGTGCACCCCAACGCAACGCAAAGTGGCGGCTGACGCCGCGGGAGTTTCCGCTGGTCAGCCGCCACTTCTGACGACCTCAGGAGCCGAGTTCGAGCTCTGCTTCCTCTATCTAGGCCTAGATGTCGTAGTAGAGCTCGAACTCGTGCGGGTGCGGCCGCAGCTGCACGGGCAGGATCTCCTGCTGGCGCTTGTAGTCGATCCAGGTGTCGATGAGGTCCGGGGTGAACACGTTGCCGACGGTGAGGAACTCGTGGTCGGCCTCGAGCGAGTCCATCACGGCGTTCAGCGACGTGGGCACCTGGTCGACCTCGGCCATCTCGTCCGGCGGCAGCTCGTAGATGTCCTTGTCGATCGGCGCGGGCGGCTCGATGTTGTTCTTGATGCCGTCGAGGCCGGCGAGCAGCAGCGCGGAGAACGCGAGGTACGGGTTCGCCGACGGGTCGGGGCAGCGGAACTCGATGCGCTTGGCCTTCGGGTTCGAGCCGGTGATCGGGATGCGGACACAGGCCGAGCGGTTGCGCTGGGAGTAGACCAGCGAGACCGGGGCCTCGAAGCCCGGGACCAGGCGGTGGTAGGAGTTCACCGTCGGGTTGGTGAAGGCCAGCAGCGACGGGGCGTGCTTGAGGATGCCGCCGATGTACCAGCGCGCCATGTCGGAGAGGCCGGCGTACCCGGTCTCGTCGTAGAACAGGGGCTTGCCCTCGTTCCAGATGGACTGGTGCACGTGCATCCCGGAGCCGTTGTCACCGAAGCTCGGCTTGGGCATGAAGGTCGCCGTCTTGCCGTTCCGCCAAGCGGTGTTCTTGATGATGTACTTGAACTTCATCACGTCGTCGGCGGCCTTGAGCAGCTCATCGAAGCGGTAGTTGATCTCGGCCTGGCCGGCGGTGCCGACCTCGTGGTGGGCGCGCTCGACGTGCAGACCGGACCGCTCGAGCTCGATGACCATCTCGTCGCGGAGCTCACCGAAGTGGTCGGTGGGCGCGACGGGGAAGTAGCCGCCCTTGTACTTGACCTTGTAGCCGCGGTTGTCGTTCTCGAACGCGTCGCCGGTGTTCCAGGCGCCGGCCGAGGAGTTGATCTCGTAGAAGCCGGCGTTGGCCTTGGTCTCGAAGCGCACATTGTCGAAGACGTAGAACTCCGCCTCCGGGGCGAAGTAGGCGGTGTCGCCGACGCCGGTGCTGGCGAGGTACGACATCGCCTTGCGGGCGATGTTGCGCGGGTCGCGGCTGTAGGCCTCGCCGGTCATCGGGTCGTGGATGAAGAAATTCACGACCAGCGTCTTGGCGACACGGAACGGGTCGAGGTAGGCGGTGGTCGGGTCCGGGAACAGGTTCATGTCGGACTCGTGGATCGCCTGGAAGCCGCGGATCGAGGAGCCGTCGAAGCCGAGGCCGTCGTCGAAGACGCTCTGGTCGAAGGAGGACACCGGGATCGTGAAGTGCTGCATCACGCCGGGCAGGTCGCAGAAGCGGACGTCGACCATCTCGACGCGCTCGTCCTTGATGTACTTGAGCAACTCTTCCGAGTTAGCGAACATTCGTCCTCCTTGGCCGCCGGGGGGCGACGCGACAGTTGCGATTCGGGCCGACCCTGGGGCCGGTCGGAACAGTGGAGCGGGCCGGACGGACCAGGCGCCGCATTGCGCCTCGTCCGAACTCCCGCATCGTGATGAACCTATGCAGGGGCAGTTTCCCGACCGTATCGGGTTTGTTTCAGCCGTGTAACACCTCTCGAGGGGCGGGCGCTAGCGTTGTGGTCGTGAGCACCCCGCGTCGTCCCGGCCCCTCGGATCCACCGCCGTACGCCGGGTCCCGGCTGGGGCTTCCCGCCGACGGGCCGGGCAGCGTCGCGGGATGGGGACGCCGGCTCTCGGCGCTCACCATCGACTGGCTGGCCGCCAGCCTGGTCGTCATCGCCTTCGTCGGCGTCGAGCAGTGGAGCAACAGCGGCACCGCCAGTGCCCTGACGCTCGGTGTCTTCTGGCTGGAGGCGACGTTGCTCACCGCGCTGATGGGCGGGTCGTTCGGGCAGTTGATCACCCGGGTCCGGGTCACCCGGCTCGACGGCCGTCCGCTGGACCTGCTGCGGGCTGCGGGCCGCACGCTGTTGATCTGCCTGGTCATCCCGCCACTGGTCTTCAACCCCGAGCAGCGCGGCCTGCACGACCTGGCCACGGACGCCGTAGCGCTGAAGCTCTGACGGATCGGGCTGCTCGCGCCCGGCGTCAGCGCTGGATGCTGATCTGGGCGACCTGCAGGTAGCCCGTGCGGAAGCCGGCCTCGCAGTAGGCGAGGTAGAACTCCCACATCCGGCGAAACACGTCGTCGAAGCCCTGCGCCTCGATCGCGGGCCAGTTCGCGAGGAACTGCTCGCGCCACAACCGCAGGGTGTGGGCGTAGTGCGTCCCCATCTGGTCGATGCGAGTGACCCGCAGCGTGGTGTGCTCGGCGAGCACCCCCTGGATCGCCTCGGTGGAGGGGAGCAGCCCTCCCGGGAAGATGTACTTGTGGATCCAGGTGTAGGTGTTGCGCGTCGCCACCATCCGGTGGTGCTCGAGCAGGATCGCCTGGATCGCGACCTTGCCACCGGGGGCGAGGAGGCGGTCGATGGTGGCGAAGTACGTCGGCCAGTACTTCTCGCCGACGGCCTCGATCATCTCGACACTGACGATCGCGTCGAACTCGCCCTGCTGGTCGCGGTAGTCGCGCAACGCGATGTCGACCCGGTCGGTCACGCCGGCGGCGTCCACCCGCTCCTGGGCGAGAGCGGCCTGCTCGTGGGAGATGGTGATCGTGGTGACGTGCGCGCCACGCTCGGCGGCGCGGATAGCGAGGGTGCCCCAGCCGGTGCCGATCTCGAGCACGCGAGTGCCTTCGCGGACGCCGGCCTGGTCGAGGATCGCATCGACCTTCCGCAGCTGGGCGGTCTCGAGGTCCTCGAGGGCCGGGGCGGGGTCGAGGGTCTCGAAGAGGGCCGAGGAGTAGGACAGCGAGCGATCGAGGAACTGCTCGAACATCTCGTTCGAGAGGTCGTAGTGGCGGTGGATGTTGACCCGCGCCTGGTCCTTGCTGTTCTCCTCCGCGCTCAGCCCGCGCGGCAGCACGACGTGCCGCAGCCGGTAGAACGTGGGCCGGATCAGCTCGGTGAGCCGCGCGGCGAACGGCGCGAGCACATCGGCGAGGTCGTCGCCGTCGGAGGCCTCCCACTCGCCGGCCATGTAGGACTCCCCGAGCCCGATCATCGGGCTCTGGCCCATGCGGGCGAACATCGAGCGCGGGTCGGCGACGGTGATCTCGGGGTGGCCCGGGGCGCGGGTGCCGAGCACGGTGCCATCGGAAAGCGCCGCGGAGACCGGCACGTTGCCGAGGATCCGGCCGACCACGGTGCGGACGACCCGGCCCCGGAACCCGTACGCCGGCGCGTCGGGCACGCCGCGGACCTTGCTGGTGCTGCCCTCGGCGAGCACGTTCGGGTCGGTGGTGGTGCGGGACTCGCTCATCGGGTGCCTTTCGGGGTCGGAGCGGGGCGGGGGACCACCGGCAGACGGCGCAGCCACAGGCGCACGCCGTGCAGGCGGATGAGCAGGGCGACGCGGCGCGAGGAGGCCGGGTCGGTGAGGAGTCGGCGCAGCCGAGTGCGGCGGCGTGGGGCCGGGACCGGACGACCGCGGACGGCGCCAGTGAAGACGACCTCGCCGTCCTGGGTGAGCGTGATCCGCACGGCCACGCTCTCGGCGTCGAGACGGACCTCGATGGCGTAGTCGCCGTCGACGGTGAAGAACGGGCTGACGTAGAACGCCTTCTCCGTGCCCGCGCGCGCGGCGGACTCCCGGGTGGGCGCGACGGCGAGGGGGTAGGCGTGCCACTGCCCGTAGGTGTTGTGCACCTCGGCCAGCACACCTTCGAGGGCGCCGTCCGCGGTGAAGCAGAAGTAGGTCGTCAGTGGGTCGAACGCGTGGCCGAAGCTGCGGGCCCCGGTGAGGGCGAGGACGCGCTCGCCGCTCCACCCGGTCGCGTGGTCGGTCAGCACGGAGTGGACCTTCGCCAGGAGCGGCCGGTCGTCGTCTGCGTCGAAGTGGTCGCGGGCCCGGACGTTCCCGAGCCAGCGCAGCCCGCGGGGCAGGCCCAGGTCGTGGTCGGCGAGGTCGACCAGCCACTGGGTGGTGCGGTGGGCGAACCAGTAGCGGAACGGGTGCAGGCGTTGGTGGGTCACCTCGGCGCGGACCGCCGCGGGCAAACCCAGACCCCCCGGGAGGGTGATGCCGGGGGTCGGCGTGGCGTACGGGCGCGCGCTGGTCATCGTCACCAGCGTGCCCCCAGCGCCTCGGCGGCGGCAACGCCCGCGCGGCAGCCGTCCTCGTGGAAGCCCCAGCCGTGGTAAGCGCCGGCGAAGGCGAACCGGTCGCTGTTGAGCAGGGGGAGCTCGTCCTGCGCGGCCACCGACGCCGCGGTGTAGGTGGGGTGCTCGTAGACCATGCGTGCGATCGCCCGAGCCGGTGCGGCGTCGTCGGGGGGGTTGAGGGTGACCACGAGCGGGTCGGCCTCGTCGTGCCCCTGGAGGCGGTTCATCCAGTACGACACCCGGGTGCGGTCGGTCACCTCCTCGCAGTCCTCGAGGCGGTAGTTCCACGAGGCGCGGGCCCGGTCCTGCCCGGGCAGCGCCGAGGCGTCCTGGTGCAGGTAGGTGACGTTGCGTGAGTAGCCGAAGCTCCCGAGGACCCGCGCCTCGCGCTCGTCGGCGTCGGTGAGCAGGCGCAGCGCCTCGTCCGCGTGGGTGGCGACGATCACCTTGTCGAAGGTCTGGCGCACCGACGGGCCGCCGTCGACGGGGTCGGCGTCCAGGACGACCCCGTCGGCCTTGCGGGCCAGGGCGGAGACCCGCATCCCGGGCTGCACCACGTCGAGGTGCTCCGCGACGGCCTGCACGTAGGTGCGCGACCCGCCGACGACCGTGTGCCAGGTCGGGGCGTCGCCGATCCGCAGGAACCCGTGGTGCCGCAGGAAGGCGAAAAGGTAGGCCGCGGGGTAGTCCATCGCCTCGCGGTGGCCCATCGACCACACGCAGGAGACCACCGGGAGCGCGTAGTGGGCGACGAAGTGCCGGTCGAACCCGTGCTCGTCGAGGAACGCGCCGTACGTGAGGGCGCCGGTGGCGCCGGCCGGCTCGTCGAGCAGGGCCAGCGCGAGCTTCTGGAAGCGGCGCACCTGCAGCAGCAGGCGCCAGAACCGCGGATCGACCAGGCGGCGTCGCTGGGCGAAGATCCCGTTCGCGCCGCGGCCGCCCACGTAGGCCAGCCCACAACCGGCGCACTCGATGCCCATGCTCATCTCGGTCGGCCGGGTCGCCACCCCGAGCTCGCCGAAGAGGCGCTGGAGGAGCGGGTAGGTGCGGTCGTTGAGGACGATGAACCCCGAGTCCACCGCGGCCTGCGAGCCGCCGGACAGGCTCACGTCGTGGGTGTGTGCATGCCCCCCGAGCCGCCGCTCAGCCTCGAATAGCGTCACGTGGTGGGTGCGTTGCAGGAGGTACGCGGCCGTCAGACCGGAGATCCCGGCGCCGACGACGGCGACCCGGGGTCGTGGGTTTTCGCTCATGACCGTCGTTCGTCGGTCGAGCGGCCAGGGATGGGCGGGCGCGCGATGATCTTCACGCCCCAGGAACGCCTAGCGTCCGCGAAGGTTCTGGCGCGACCCGCGGAGGTTGGTGGGGATGGGCCCCTTGGGGAGGGGGACGGTCGACCGGTTGGCGTCGAGCGCACGCAGCCGGCTGAGTACCTCACTCATCTGGGGGCCCTTGATGTTGCGGCCCAGCTTCGAGACGTGCTTGACCAGGCGCGGCAGCGGGACGGTGCCCTCGGGACGGTCCGGGCCGCCGACGACGACCTCGTGGATCGGGGTGTCGGAGACGACCCGCTCGTGCTTGCGGCGCTCGCTGGCCAGCAGGCTCTTGAGGCGGTGCGGGTTGCCCTCGCCCACCAGCACGATTCCGGGAGGGCCCACGACCCGGTGGACGACGTCCTGGTTGCGGTTGAAGGCGATCGCGGGGTCGGTCTTCCAGCCGCGGCGGAGCATCGTGAGCGCCGCGGCGGCCGCGCCGGGCTGGCCCTCCATCTGCGAGAAGGCGGCGCGCTGGGCGCGACGGCCGAAGACGAGGAGAGCGGCCAGGGTGCCGGTCAGGAAGCCGGAGACCAGCGCGAAGATCCAGTGGATGCCCACCAGGAGCAGCAGGCCACCGCCGAGGACGAGACCGATCGCGAACCAGAGGAGGAGGACCAGCCCGATCTTCGGGTCGGACTTCCTCGTCATCTGGAAGCTCTGCTTGAGCTGCGCGATGCGGCGCTTCTTCGGCTTCTTCTGCTTCGGCGGCTTGGCCACCTTCTCGGACTTCGCCATCGCGGTCAGGGGTTCCTCTCGTGCAGCGGGCGGGCGGCGCTCCCGCGACGCCCGGCGCAGTCTCTCAGACGTCCGCGCCTGCGCGCGCGGCGACCGCCTGCTGGTAGAGCCGTCCGGCGCGGTACGACGAGCGCACCAGCGGACCGCTCATGACACCGGAGAAACCGATCGCGTCGGCCTCGTCCTTGAGCTCCACGAACTCCTCGGGCTTGACCCACCGCTCGACCGGGTGGTGCCGCGCGGAGGGGCGGAGGTACTGGGTGATGGTGATGAGCTCGCAGCCGGCGCCGTGCAGGTCACGCAGCGCCTGGCTCACCTCCTCGCGGGTCTCACCCATGCCGAGGATCAGGTTCGACTTCGTCACCAACCCGAAGTCGCGGGCCTGGGTGATCACGTCGAGGGAGCGCTCGTAGGTGAACGCCGGACGGATCCGCTTGAAGATCCGCGGCACCGTCTCGACGTTGTGCGCGAGCACCTCGGGCCGGGACTCGAAGACCTGCTTCAGCAGGTCGGGCTTGCCGTTGAAGTCCGGGATGAGGTTCTCGACGCCGGTGTCCGGGTTCAACTCGTGGATCACGCGGACGGTCTCGGCGTACAACCAGGCGCCACCGTCGGTGAGGTCGTCGCGGGCGACGCCAGTGATGGTGGCGTAGCGCAGCCCCATCGTCTGCACGCTCTCGGCGACCCGGCGCGGCTCGTCGCGGTCCAGGGGCTGCGGGCGGCCGGTGTCGATCTGGCAGAAGTCGCAACGGCGGGTGCACTGGTCACCCCCGATGAGGAAGGTGGCCTCGCGGTCCTCCCAGCACTCGAAGATGTTGGGGCAGCCGGCCTCCTGGCAGACGGTGTGCAGCCCGCCTTCCTTCACGAGCGCCTGGAGCTCCTTGTACTGCGGCCCCATCTTCGCGCGGGTCTTGATCCACTCCGGCTTGCGCTCGATCGGGGTCTCCGCGTTCCGGGCCTCGAGCCGCAGCAGCTTGCGTCCTTCAGGTGCGATGGTCACGCGCTCCACCATACGCGCGGGGTGTTGCACTCTCGACAGGGTCGCGGCGGCCTCGAGAACGCCGCCGGGTTGCCGGCAGGACGGCCTTCGCAGGCCGCGGGATCCTGGTCAGCCGCGGGGGGTGAGCAGCGGCACGCGGGGCCCGGGGGAGAGGGCCGGATCCGGGCGGGACTCGTAGTCCGGCGTGGCGTCGTACGGCGCCCAGGCGAGCAGGTCGACCAGGTGCGGGAGCACCGCGTCGATCCCCTCCACCACGCCCACGCGTCGACCGAGCTCGACCGACAGCGAGGTGACGCCCGCGTCGTCGATCCCGCACGGCACGAAGGTGTCGTACCAGCCGAGGTCGACGTCGCAGTTGAGGGAGAAGCCGTGCATGGTCACTCCCCGGCTCACGCGGATGCCGATCGCGGCGATCTTGCGCTCGGGACGGTCCGCGGTGGCCTGGAGCCAGACGCCGGAGCGGCCGGGGACCCGGGCAGTGGCCACCCCCAGGTCGGCGCAGGCGCGGATGATCGCCTCCTCGACGCGGCGGACGTAGTCGACGACCAGGACGTGCTCGGGGAGCCGGACGATCGAGTAGCCGACGAGCTGGCCGGGCCCGTGGAAGGTGATCTTGCCGCCACGGTCGACGTCGATGACCTCGGCGTCCGTGGTCGGCCGCTCGTGCGGCTCGGTGCGCTTGCCGGCGGTGTAGACCGGGGGGTGCTCGAGGAGCAGGAGGGTGTCCTCACCGCCCGCGACGACGTCGGCGTGCACCGACCGCTGGAGGTCCCACGCCGCGCGGTAGTCGACGGCCTGCGGCCCGGTGCCCACGATCCTCACGTCCACGGTGCCGAGCCTACTCCCGGCCTGATTCCGCGGCCTGTGGACGACCGCTGCGCGGAGGGTCCGGATTGGGCGAGGGTGGACCCGTGCAGCCCCGACACCGTCGCACCGGCCCGCGCGGCCCCAGCCGTCCCCGCAGGGACCCCCGGCGCGCCGCGGCACCCCTGCTCGGCGTCGCTGCGGTCGTGCTCGCCCTCGTGTGGTGGCGTGCTCCGGGAGACGCTCCCCAGCCCCCGCCGG
>JAUYLL010000047.1 GCA_030698375.1 Nocardioides sp.
GCATCTTCCGCCAGGTCCAGAAACCCACCTACGACGACCAGGCCCGCGCCCAGGTCAACACCGCCATCGGCCAAGGCCACGACCCCGACGACGCCCTCACCGGCCTCCTCCACGGCGGCGACACCTGGACCGTCGTCTGAGACCCGGAGCCTGACCGCCGCGCACCGCAACTGACGGCCGACGACCGTCCTCCGGCCGGATCGACGTCGTACGCCGTCAGTTATCCGGTCGTGGGCGCTCGCCGTAGGATCCTCGGGTGTCCGAGGCCAGACGAGGCTTGCTGGCCGGCGCCGCGGCGTACGGCCTCTGGGGGTTGTTCCCGCTCTACTGGGCGATCCTCGACGACGCCGGGGCGCTGGAGATCCTCGCGATCCGGGTGGTCGCCTCGCTGGTGGTCATGGGCGGGCTCACGGTCCTGCTCGGCCGGACACGACACTTCCGTCGCATCGTCACCGACCGGCGGACCCACGCGCTCCTCGCGCTCGCGGGTCTCGTCATCTCCGTCAACTGGTTCACCTTCATCTGGGGGGTGACCAACGGCCGGGTGCTGGAGACCTCGCTGGGCTACTTCGTCACGCCGCTGGTCAGCGTCGGGCTCGGCGTCGTCGTGCTCGGCGAGCGGCTGCGCCGCCTGCAGTGGGCCGCGCTCGCCCTGGCTGCGCTGGCGGTCGTCGTGCTGACGGTCGACTACGGACGGGTGCCGTGGGTGGCGCTGGCCCTCGCGACCTCCTTCGGCACCTACGGCCTGCTGAAGAAGCAGGCCGACGTCGGCGCGGTCGAGAGCCTCACCTTCGAGACCCTCGTCGCCGCGCCGGCAGCGATCGGCGTCCTCGCCTGGCTCGCCCTCACCGGGGTGGCCGTGTTCCCGGACGCCGGCGTGGGACAGGCGCTGCTGCTGGCATCGACCGGCTTCGTGACGGCGGTGCCCCTGATCTGCTTCGGCGTCGCGGCCACCCGCATCCCCCTGACGACGATGGGGTTGCTGCAGTACCTCGCCCCGACGCTGCACTTCGTGCTCGGCATCGCCGTCTTCGGTGAGGCGCTCCCGCTCTCGCGCGCCGTCGGCTTCGCCCTGGTCTGGACCGCGCTGGTGGTCTTCACCCTCGAGGCATGGCGGCACCGGAGGCGGCAGCTGCGGCTCGCCGCGGTGGCCGCCACCGGCGGCTGACCGCGGGCCGAAGCGCTACGCGTTGCGGGTGGCGACGACGTCGGCGAAGGCGTCGAGGGCGGCGCGGACCGGGCCCTCAGGGAGCACCGTGAGGAGCTCGCGGGCCTCGCGGGCCAGGGCGACGACGTACGCGCGCGCCTCGTCCATCGCGGGGTGCGCACGGAGCAGGTCGAGCGCCTCGGCATGGGGTCCGTCCTCGGTGAGGTCGCCGGCCAGCAGCTCCTTCAGACGCGCGTCGGCCGGGTCGGTCGACCGCTGGGCCAGCAGCACCGGCAACGTCGGCACCCCCTCACGGAGGTCGGTGCCCGGCGTCTTGCCGGACTCCGCGGACTCGCTGGCGATGTCGAGGATGTCGTCGGAGAGCTGGAAGGCCACCCCCACCTTCTCGCCGTACGCCGTCAGGGCCTCCTCGACCTTGACCGAGGCGCCGCCGAAGCGGGCCCCGTAGAACGCGGAGGTCGCGATCAGCGACCCGGTCTTGCCGGCGACGACGCGCAGGTAGTGCTCGAGCGGGTCCTCGTCTCCCTGGGGGCCGAGGGTCTCGAGGATCTGGCCCTCGACGAGGCGGCGGAACGTCACGGCCTGCACCCGCACCGCGTCGGCACCGAGGTCGGCGGTGAGCTCGGAGGACTTGGCGAACAGGTAGTCACCGGTGAGGATCGCGACGAGGTTGTCCCAGCGGGCATTCGCCGACTCCGCGCCGCGACGCAGGTCGGCCTCGTCCATGACGTCGTCGTGGTAGAGCGACGCGAGGTGAGTCAGCTCCACGACACAGGAGGCCGTGACCAGGTCCTCACGGGTCGGGTCGCCGGTCTCGGCGGCCAGCAGGACCAGCAGCGGCCGGAACCGCTTCCCGCCCGCCTGGAGCAGGTGGCGCGCCGCCTCGGTGACGAACGGCGCCTCGCTGACGACGTGGCGCTGCAGCGCCTCCTCGACCTCCGTGAGGCGACGTCGCAGGCGCGCCTCGAGCTCGGCGTCGAGGATCGGCAGCGCCAGCGGCGCGTCCTGCGGGGGTGCGGTCACGGTCTCGGTCGATCTCCTGGTCGGGGCGCGCCCCGGGGTGCGGGACGCGTGGTCAGCGGATGAATTCCCCGGCAGCGGCGGCGAGGTCGAGGACCGGACCCGGCACGATGCCGAGCGCCACCGTGGCCGCGAAGCCCACGGCGATCACGATAGTCGTGAGCACGCTGGGGGTAGCCACGGAGGGTCCCTCGCCGACAGGGTCGGAGAAGTACATCAGCACGATCACGCGGATGTAGAAGAACGCGGCGACCGCGCTCATCAGCACCCCGACGACCACCAGCGGCCACGCCCCCGCGGACAGTGCGGAGGAGAAGACCGCCCACTTCCCGATGAACCCGCTGGTCAGCGGGATCCCGGCCATGCCGAGCAGGAAGACCGCAAAGACGCCCGCGACCATGGGGGACTCCTTGCCCAGTCCCGCCCACCGCGAGAGGTCGGTCGCCTCGCCGCCGCTGTCGCGGACGACGGTGACGACCGCGAACGCCCCGAGGGTCATGAAGCCGTAGGTCACCAGGTAGAACATCACCGCCTCGAGCGACGAGAGCTGCCCCGGTCCCAGGTCGCCGAGCTGCTGGGCCCCCACGAAGCCGACGAGGATGAAGCCCGCGTGCGCGATCGAGGAGTAGGCGAGCATCCGCTTGACGTCGGTCTGCGTGAGCGCGAGCACCGAGCCGACGACCATGGTGAGGATCGCGACGATCCAGATCATCGGCTCCCAGTCGACCCGCGCACCGCCGAAGGCGACGTAGAACAGCCGCAGCAGCGCACCGAACGCGGCGACCTTCGTGCAGGCCGCCATGAACGCGGTGACGGCGGTCGGGGCGCCCTGGTAGACATCCGGGGTCCACGCGTGGAACGGCGCGGCACCGACCTTGAACAGCAGGCCGACGGAGATCAGCGCGATGCCGCCGAGCAGCAGCGCGTCGCCGCCGATACGGCCTGAGATGGCGGTGCTGATGTCTGCGAAGTTCATCGAGCCGGCGTACCCGTAGACCAGGGCGATGCCGTAGACGAAGAACCCGGAGCTGAAGGCGCCGAGCATGAAGTACTTCAGCGCAGCCTCCTGCGACAGCAGGCGCCGGCGTCGGGCCAGGCCGCAGAGCAGGTAGAGCGGCAGCGAGAGAATCTCCAGCGCCACGAACAACGTGAGCAGGTCGTTCGAGGCGAGGAAAAGCATCATGCCGCCGACCGCGAAGAGCATCAGCGGGAAGACCTCGGTCTGCTCGAGGCCCTTGCTCGAGGCCTCGCGCTCCGCGTCGGTCCCCGGGAGCGCTGCGGCCTGACCGGCGAAGGCGGTGACCCCGCCCTCGAGTCGGCGCTCGGCGAAGAGCAGCACCGACGCCGAGGACAGCAGCAGCACCAGGCCCCACAGGAAGATCGACGGTCCGTCGACGGCGATGGCGCCCTCGAGCGTGATCGCTCCGCGGGCCCGTCCGTCACCCCGCTCCTCGAGGTTCAGACCGACCAGCACGGTCACCACGAACGCGGTCAGCAGCGCCGTCAGGCTGAGGGCGATCTGGACCGGCAGCCGCAGGCGGCGGGGCGCGAACGCTTCCACCAAGACGCCGACCACGGCAGCACCGAAGACCACCAGCAGCGGCAGGATCAGGCTGTACTCGACGCTCGGCGCCGTGAACTCCGCACCGTTCATCACTGATCGCCTTCCTCGTCGGTCTCGGTGCCGGTCACGGCCTCGTCAGGGCTGTCGGGACTGACCCCGTCGACGTACACCAGGGTGTCCTCGACTGCCGGGTCGATCACCGACAGCAGCGGCTTCGGGTAGAGGCCCAGGCCCAGGATGAGGAGCAGCACCGGGGCCAGGGCGACCACCTCGCGCACGCCCAGGTCACGCATCCCGAGGACTTCCGGCCGGGTCGGGCCGGTCATGGTCCGCTGGTACATCAACAGGATGTAGAGCGCCGCGAGCACGATGCCGCTCACCGCGACGATCGCCACCCAGGGGGCGTACTGCCAGGCGCCGACGAGGACGAGGAACTCCGAGACGAACGGCGAGAGGCCCGGCAGCGACAGCGACGACAGGCCCGCGAAGAGCAGGATGCCCGCCATCACCGGGGCGACTTTCTCGACGCCCCCGAAGTCGCTGATGGACGCGGAGCCGCGCCGCCGGATCAGGTACCCGGTGACCAGAAAGAGCGCCGCGGTCGAGAGTCCGTGGTTGAACATGTAGAGCGTCGCTCCGGTCGCGCCGTAGCTGTTCATCACGAAGATGCCCAGCACGATGAAGCCGAAGTGCGAGATCGAGGTGTAGGCGATCAGGCGCGGGATGCTGTCCTGCCCGATCGCGAGCAGCGCGCCGTAGACGATGCTGATCAGCGCGAGCACCACGATCACCGGTGTGGCCCACTGCGAGGCCTCCGGGAAGAGCGTGAGGCAGAACCGGATCATTCCGAACGTGCCGATCTTGTCCAGGATGCTCACCAGCAGCACCGAGGTGCCGGAGGTGCCCTGGGCGGCCGCGTCGGGCAGCCAGGTGTGCACCGGGAACATCGGCGCCTTGATCGCGAAGGCGATGAAGAAGCCGAGGAAGAGCCACCGGCCCACGCCCTCGTCGATGGGCACCTGCTGCAGCTCCGCCAGGAGGTAGGTCGACCCGAACTCGGAGTCGGCCGAGACGACGTAGAGCCCGATCACCGCCGCCAGCATGACCAGCCCGCCGACGAGGGAGTAGATCAGGAACTTCATCGCGGCAGCGGCACGCTGGGGTCCGCCGAAGCCCCCGATCAGGAAGTAGATCGGGATGAGGGTGGCCTCGAAGAGGACGTAGAACAGGAAGACGTCGGTCGCGGCGAAGACGCCGATCGCAAGACCCTCGAGCGCCAGCATCCAGGCGAAGAACGAGTGGACGCTCCAGCGGCCCTGGTCCCCGTCGTTCCACGACGCCAGGATCACCACCGGCGTGAGGATCACGGTCATCAGCACCAGCGCGAGGCCGATGCCGTCGAGGCCGAGGGCGAAGTGCGCTCCGAAGGCAGGGATCCAGTCGAGCTCGACGGAGAACTGGTAGCCAGCACCGGGGTCGTAGGCGAACCCGATGACGGCCGCCAGGACGAGCGTCACCAGGCTGACGCCGAGGGCGACCTGCTTCGCGACGACAGGGGCGACGCGCCGCGGCAGCGCAGCCAGGACGGCCGCACCCACCAGCGGGACCGCCATGAGGACGGTCAACCACGCACCATTCACCAGAGAACTCCTTCTCGACAGACTGCTGCTGTGACGACGGTGCGGGTCATGCGATCGTCACTACCAGCAGGGCCACCATGACCAGCAGAGCGCCGGCGAGCAGCGAGAGCGCGTAGCTGCGGACGTAGCCGTTCTGCATCCGGCGGAACAGCGACGAGGACGCCATGAAGGTGCCCGCCGTGCCGCGGACCGTGCCGTCGACCACCGAGTGGTCGAACGTCCCGAGGCCCCGGGTGAGTCGCTGGCCGGGTCGCATGAACAGGCCCTCGTTGACGGCATCGCCGTACAGGTCCGCGCGAGCTGCCCGGGTCACGAAGGACACGTCGGTCGGGGCGGTGCGCGGCACCTCCCGGCGGCCGACGAGGAACCAGGCCAGGGCGACGCCCACGGCCACCACGAGGGTGATCGCGATCGTGATCACGATGACGGGCACCGGCAGGTCGTGCGGCTCGGCCTTCCCGACGACGGGGGTGAGCCAGTCCTTGAGCCAGTTGCCGAGGATCAGCACGCCACCCACGACCGACAGCGCGGCGAGCACGATCAGCGGCGTCGTCATCACCTTCGGGGACTCGTGCGGGTGCACCTCGTCGGCCCAGCGCTTCTCGCCGAAGAACGTCATGAGCATGAGGCGGGTCATGTAGAACGCCGTCACTCCCGCGCCGATGAGCGCGGCGACACCGACGACCCAGTTCTCGGCCAGCGCGGTCTCGATGATCCGGTCCTTGGACCAGAAGCCGGAGAAGCCGGGGAAGCCGATGATCGCGAGGTAGCCCAACGCAAAGGTGGCGAAGGTGATCGGCATCGCGGCGCGGAGGGCGCCGTACCTGCGCATGTCGACCTCGTCGTTCATGCCGTGCATCACCGAGCCGGCGCCGAGGAACATGTTGGCCTTGAAGAAGCCGTGGGTGAGCAGGTGGAAGATCGCGTACGCGTAACCCGCGACGCCGAGGCCCGCGGCGAGCATCATGTAGCCGATCTGGCTCATGGTGGAGCCGGCCAGGACCTTCTTGATGTCGTCCTTGGCGCAGCCGATGACCGCACCCCACAGCAGGGTCACGGTGCCGACGACGACCACGCCGGTCTGGGCGATCTCCGCGTTCTCGAAGATGAAGTTGGACCGGACGACGAGGTAGACGCCCGCGGTCACCATCGTGGCCGCGTGGATCAGGGCGGACACCGGGGTCGGGCCCTCCATGGCGTCGAGGAGCCAGGACTGCAGCGGGACCTGGGCGGACTTGCCGCAGGCCGCGAGCAGCAGGAGGAACCCGATGGCGGTGAGCGTGCCCTCGCCGACCTGGCTGCTGGCCGCCGAGATGCCGGCGAAGGACACGGTGCCGAAGGTCGCGATGATCAGCGCGAGCGCAAGCACCATGCCGACGTCGCCGACGCGGTTGACGACGAAGGCCTTCTTGGCCGCGGCCGCGGCCGAGGGCTTGTGCTGGAAGAAGCCGATGAGCAGGTACGACGCCAGCCCGACGCCCTCCCAGCCGAGGAAGAGGCCGAGATAGCCGTCGGAGAGGACGAGGACGAGCATCGCGGCGATGAAGAGGTTCAGGTAGCCGAAGAAGCGGCGCCGACGCGGGTCGAGCGCCATGTAGCCGATCGAGTAGACGTGGATCAGCGCACCGACCCCGGTGATCAGCAGGAGGAACAGCGCTGACAGCGGGTCGTAGAGCAGCGCCAGGTCGGCGCTGAACACGCGGCCGTCCAGACCGACCTCGAACCAGGTCCACAGGTGCTGGCCGACCGAGCGGTCACCCTCGTCACGCCCGAGCAGCGCGATGAAGGACACCAGGCTGACCAGGAACGACCCGGCCACGGTGGCGGTGCCGAGCAGGTGTCCCCAGGAGTCGCTCCGGCGCCCGGCGAGGAGCAGCACCGCAGCTCCCAACGCGGGCAGCGCGATGACCAGCCAGAGCAGGGAGAGCGCCCCGTCGGCGGCGGCGGGCTCGACCACGGGGGGCTCGGTGGCCCCCGCCGTGCTCACCAAGAGCGCGTTCGTCAACATCGTCACGGTCACGAGTCAGTCCTCAGTACTTCAGCAGGCTCGCGTCGTCGACCGAGGCCGAGCGACGTGTCCGGAAGATGGTCATGATGATCGCCAGCCCGACGACCACCTCCGCGGCGGCCACCACCATCACGAAGAAGGCGGCAACCTGGCCGTCGAGGTTGCCGTGCATCCGCGCGAACGTGACGAGCGCGAGGTTCGTGGCGTTGAGCTGCAGCTCCACGCTCATGAAGACCACGATCGCGTTGCGTCGGGTCAGCACCCCGACGCACCCGATGGTGAACAGGATCGCGGAGAGCGCGATGAAGGGGGTCACGTCCATGAGCGGCCACCGTCCGTCCCGTCGTGGCCCTCGGCGGGACCGTCGGCTCCTTCGCCCTCGTGGCTGGCGTGGACGTCGTCGTCGGCGTCCGCACCTCTGCCGATCTGTCGCGTGACCCGGTCGATATCGGCGGCGTCCGAGGCCGACCCGATGACCCCCCGCGCGGCGAGCACCCGGGAGATCGAGAGCTCGGAGATGCTGCCGTCGGGCAGCAGGGCCGGGGTGTCGACCGAGTTGTGGCGGGCGTAGACGCCGGGTGCCGGCAGCGGGCCGGGGTGCTTGCCGTGCTCGGCGTAGTCACGCATCCGCTGTGCCGCGAGCTCCGCCTGGCCGAGTTTGGGCGTCAGCCGCTCGCGGTGCGCCAGCACCATCGCGCCGAGCGCCGCCGTGATAAGCAGCGCCGCGGTGGCCTGGAAGGCGAAGACGTAGCTGGAGAACAGCAGGCCGGCCAGGCCCTCGATGTTGCCGCCGGCATTGGCTTCGGCGAGGCCCGCGGCCTGCACCGACACCTGGGCGACGCCGAGGGTGAGCACCCCACCGAACGCGAGGCCGAGCAGCACCGCCATCACGCGCTGGCCCGGGATCGTCTCCACGACCGAGTCGGCGGCGTCGACTCCGACCAACATCAGGACGAAGAGGAACAGCATCAGGATCGCGCCGGTGTAGACGATGATCTGCACCACGAACAGGAACGGGGCATCCTGCACCAGGTACAGGATCGAGAGGCTGATCATCACGACCGCCAGCAGCAGGGCGGCATGGACGGCTTTGCGGGCGAACAGGATGCCCAGCGCGGCGAGCACCATGATCGGCGCCAGGACCCAAAAGGCGATCACTGTGTACCCCCCTCGTCCGCACGCGGCTGTGGACGGAACTCGCCGCGGTAGTAGTCACCCTCGTCCGCACCCAGGTACATCGGGTGCGGCGGCTGCTCCATGCCGGGCAGCAGCGGCGCGAGGAGGTCGGACTTCTCGTAGATGAGGTCCGAGCGGTTGTCGTCGGCGAGCTCGTACTCGTTGGTCATCGTGAGCGCGCGCGTCGGGCACGCCTCGATGCAGAGCCCGCACAGGATGCAGCGCAGGTAGTTGATCTGGTAGACGCGGCCGTAGCGCTCGCCGGGCGAGAACCGCTCGTCCTCGGTGTTCGAGGCACCCTCGACGTAGATGGCGTCGGCCGGGCAGGCCCAGGCGCACAGCTCGCAGCCGATGCACTTCTCCAGGCCGTCGGGCCAGCGGTTGAGCTGGTGGCGGCCGTGGAACCTCGGGGCGGTCGGCTGCTTGTCGAAGGGGTACTGCTCGGTGACGACCTTGCGGAAGATGGTCCGGAACGTCACGCCGAACCCGGCGATCGGGTCCCAGAACTGTTCCTTGAGGCCTCGGGTGGCGGACATCAGTCGGTCTCCTCCGTGGCACGAGTGGTGGTCGGCTTCTGGCCGGGCATCGGCGGCACCGGGTACCCCCCGGCGAACGCGTCGAACGGCTCGTCGGAGAGCACCTCGTCGCCCTCGTCCTCCTCCTCGCCGATGAAGAGCATCAGCAGGAAGAGCACCGCCACGACGCCGATCGCGGCGAAGAGGTAGCGGCGGTCGAAGCCGGCGTCGAGGCTGATCATCCGGATCACCGCCACGGCGACGATCCAGGCGAGGGCGATGGGGATCAGGCGCTTCCAGCCGAAGTCCATGAACTGGTCGTAGCGCATCCGCGGCAGGGTCCCGCGGAGCCAGATGAAGAAGCAGATGAAGCCGATGACCTTGATCATGAACCAGAGGATCGGCCAGTAGCCCTCGTTGGCGCCCTCCCAGATCGACAGCGGCCAGGGTGCCCGCCACCCGCCCAGGAAGAGCGTCGTCGCGAGCGCCGAGACGGTCGCCATGTTGATGTACTCGGCGAGGAAGAACAGCGCGAACTTCAGCGAGGAGTACTCCGTGTGGAAGCCGCCCACCAGCTCGCCCTCGGCCTCCGGGAGGTCGAACGGGGCCCGGTTGGTCTCGCCCACCATCGCGATCATGTAGATCACGAACGACGGGAGCAGGATCAGCCCGAACCACAGCCGCTCCTGCGCCGCGACGATCTCCGAGGTCGAGATCGAGCCGGCGTACAGGAAGACGCCGATGAGGGCCAGGCCCATGGCGACCTCGTAGGAGATCATCTGCGCCGAGGAGCGGAGACCACCCAGCAGCGAGTACGTCGACCCCGAGGACCAGCCGCCCAGCACGATCCCGTAGATCCCGACCGAGGCGATGGCCAGGACGTAGAGGACGGCCACCGGCATGTCGGTGAGCTGCAGCGGGGACTGGATGTCGGTGAACGGCACGTCGACGACCGGGCCGAACGGGATGACCGCGAAGGTCAGGAACGCGGGGATCACCGCGATGATCGGCGCGAGGACGTAGACCAGCCGGTCGGCGGCCTTGGGGACGATGTCCTCCTTGAGCGCCAGCTTCACGCCGTCGGCCAGCGACTGCAGGAGACCGAAGGGTCCGTTGACGTTGGGGCCGATGCGGTGCTGCATCCGGGCGACGAGCCTGCGCTCGAACCAGATGTTGAACAGCGTCAGCAGGACGAGGATCCCGAAGACCAGCAGCGCCTTGACCAGGATCAGCCAGACGGGGTCCTGCCCGAACACGGAGAGGCCGTCGCTCATCGGTTGCTCCTCTCCACGCGGACCGGCGTCCCGGCCGGTCCGAGGGTCGTGTGGACACCGGTGCCACCGGTGTTCGCCGGGGCCCAGACCGTGTCGTCGGCCAGGTCGGCGACGCGGACGGGAAGCGTGACCGCACCCCGGTCGCTGCGGACGATCACGAGGTCACCCTCGGCGGCGCCTAGCGTGGCCAGGACGGCCGCGGAGACGTGCAGCGCCGGCTTGCGGGCCGTGAGGCGGAGGTTCTCGTCGCCGTCCTGCATGCGTCCGTCGTCGAGCATCTGGCGCCACGACGCCAGCACGTGCTCGCCGTCGCCGAGCGTCCGGGATGCCGGCGCGGGCGCCTCGCCCATGACCGCCCGGTCGCCGTCCCACGGTCCGAGCTGCACCAGCTCGTCGCGGACCTGCTGGACGGTGCGGAAGCCGAGCGGGGCGTCCAGCTCCTCGGCGATGCCGGCGAGCACCCGCAGGTCCGGCAGCGATCCGGGGTTGGCGAACACTGCCTCGAAGGGACGGAACCGCCCCTCCCAGTTCACGAAGCTGCCGGCCTTGTCGGTCACCGGAGCGATCGGGAAGACCACGTCGGCGGCACGCACGACCTCGCTGGTCCGCAGCTCCAGGGCCACGACGAACGCGTGGTCGAGCGCCTCGCGGGCGGTGGCCGGGTCGGCCAGGTCGTCGATCTCGACCCCTCCGACCACCAGGGCACCGAGCTCGCCGGTCGCGGCGGCCGCGAAGATCGCGTCCGCGTCGCGACCCGGCACCTCCGGCAGCGCGGGGACTCCCCAGGCGGTCGCGACGTCGACGCGCGCCTGCGCGTCCACGACCGGACGCCCGCCGGGCAGCAGGCCCGGGAGGCAACCGGCCTCGAGCGCACCGCGGTCGCCCGCACGCCGGGGGATCCAGGCGAGCCGGGCTCCCGTCGTACGGGCCAGGTCGAGGGCTGCGGAGAGCGCGCCGGGCACGCCCGCCAGACGCTCGCCGACGAGGATCATGCCTCCGCTGTCGAGCGCCACGTCGCCGTCCTCGGCGAGCGCGGCCAGGGCCCGCGCCTCGTCGCCGGGGGCGGTCCGGATCAGGGTGCCGTGGGTCTTGGTCAGGCCCCGCGTGGTGAACGGCGCGAGCGCGTAGACGCGGGTCCCGTGGTTGCGGGCCGCCTTGCGCAGCCGCAGGAAGACGGCACCGGCCTCGTCCTCGGGCTCGAGGCCCGCGAGCACGACGGCGGTGGCCGTCTCCAGACCCGTGAAGGTGACGCCGCCGTCCTCCGGGGCGGTGAGCACGACCGCTGCCGCGAGGAAGTCGGCCTCCTCGGCCGAGTGCACCCGGGCACGGAAGTCGACGTCGTTGGTCCCGAGGGCCACGCGGGCGAACTTGGAGTACGCGTAGGCGTCCTCGGCCGTGAGCCGACCACCGGGGAGCACACCGGTGGGACCGGCGGCCGCCAGGCCGCGGGCGGCGACCGTGAAGGCCTCCGGCCACGAGGCCGGGCGCAGCTCGCCGGTGTCCTCGTCACGCACCCACGGGTGGGTGATCCGGTCGGCCTGCTGGGTGCTGCGGAACGCGAAGCGGTCCTTGTCGGTGATCCACTCCTCGTTGACCTCGGGGTCGTCACCGGCCAGGCGGCGCATGACCTTGCCGCGACGGTGGTCGACCCGGATCGCGGAGCCGCAGGAGTCGTGCTCGGCGACCGACGGCGTGGAGACCAGGTCGAAGGGGCGCGCCCGGAAGCGGTAGGCGGCCGAGGTGAGCGCGCCCACCGGGCAGATCTGGATCGTGGTGCCCGAGAAGTAGGACTCGAACGGCTCGTCCTCGTAGATGCCGACCTGCTGCAGCGCGCCGCGCTCGATCAGCGCGATGAAGGGGTCGCCGGCGATCTGCTCGGAGAAGCGGGTGCAGCGGGCGCACAGGACGCAGCGCTCTCGGTCGAGCAGCACCTGGGCGGAGATGTTGATCGGCTTCGGGAAGGTGCGCTTGGACTCGACGTACCGCGACTCGCCGCGACCGTTCGACATGGCCTGGTTCTGCAGCGGGCACTCCCCGCCCTTGTCGCAGACCGGGCAGTCGAGCGGGTGGTTGATCAGCAGGAACTCCATGATCCCCTGCTGCGCCTTGTCGGCCACGGGGTTGGTCGCCTGCGTCTCGACGACCATGCCGTCGGCGACCTGCATGGTGCAGGAGGCCTGGGGCTTGGGGAAGCCGCGGCCGTTGCCGCCGTCGGGGATCTCGACCAGGCACTGGCGGCACGCGCCGACGGGCGCGAGCAGCGGGTGGTCGCAGAACCGCGGGATCTGCACGCCGATCTGCTCGGCCGCACGGATCACCAGGGTGTCCTTGGGGACGCTGACCTCGACCCCGTCGATCGTGAGCGTGACCAGGTCGGTCTTCTCCACCTCGCCGGCGCTCATGCGGACACCTCCGCACCGAAGACCGTGGACGCCTGGTAGGGGAACAGCTCGGACGCCGGGGTGTGCATGCCCGCCTCGAACTCCTCACGGAAGTACTGGACGGCCGAGGTGATCGGGCTGGTCGCACCGTCACCCAGTGCGCAGAACGCCCGGCCGAGGATGTTGTCGCACATGTCGAGGAGGACCTCGATGTCGCCCTCCTGGCCCGCGCCGCGCTCGAGACGCTGCAGGACCTGCACCAACCACCACGTGCCCTCACGGCACGGCGTGCACTTGCCGCAGGACTCGTGCTTGTAGAACTCGGTCCAGCGCAGGACGCAGCGGACCACCGAGGTGGTCTGGTCGAAGACCTGGAGCGCCTTGGTGCCGAGCATGGAGCCGGCGCCGCTGACGCCCTCGTAGTCGAGGGGCACGTCGAGGTGCTCGGCGGTGAGGATCGGGGTCGAGGAGCCGCCCGGGGTCCAGAACTTCAGCTCGGCGCCCTCGCGCATGCCGCCGGAGAGGTCGAGCAGCTGGCGCAGGGTGATGCCCAGCGGGGCCTCGTACTGCCCGGGGCGCTTCACGTGCCCCGAGAGCGAGTAGAGCGTCATGCCCTTGGACTTCTCGGTGCCCATGGAGCTGAACCAGCCGGCGCCGTTGCGGACGATGCACGGGACCGAGGCGATCGACTCGACGTTGTTGATGACCGTGGGGGCGGCGTACAGGCCCGCGACGGCCGGGAACGGCGGCCGCAGACGAGGCTGGCCACGGCGCCCCTCGAGGGAGTCCAGGAGCGCGGTCTCCTCGCCGCAGATGTACGCACCGGCGCCGGCGTGCACGACGACGTCGAGGTCGTAGCCCGAGCCGTGGATGTCCTTGCCGAGGTGACCGGCGAGGTAGGCCTCCTGGACCGCACGCTGGAGCCGACGGATGACGTGCAGCACCTCGCCGCGCACGTAGATGAACGCGGTGTTGGCGCGGATGGCGTACGACGAGATCGCCACGCCCTCGACGAGGGTATGAGGACTGGCCATCATGAGCGGGAT
Source organism: Nocardioides sp. (assembly GCA_030698375.1). GTDB lineage: Bacteria > Actinomycetota > Actinomycetes > Propionibacteriales > Nocardioidaceae > Nocardioides_A. Next base: position 13,793 of record JAUYLL010000047.1, read on the forward strand.
GTCCTTGCAGGTGCCCGGCTCGGACTCGTCGGCGTTCACCACGAGGTACTTCGGCTTCGGGTTGTCCTGCGGGATGAACCCCCACTTCATCCCGGTCGGGAACCCGGCGCCGCCGCGGCCGCGCAAGCCGGAGTCCTTGACCAGCTCGATGACGGACTCGGGCGTCTGGCCGAGCGCCTTCTTCAGGCCCTCGTAGCCGCCCGTGCTCTCGTACGACTCGAGGGTCCAGGCACGGGGCATGTCCCAGTTGTCGGAGAGGACCGGGGTCAGCACGTCGCTCACTGGGAGTCTCCCTTCCCTGCTTCGTCGACGGGCTGGTCCGCCGGCTCGTCCTCGTGCTCGAGGTCCGCCGGGGACTCCTCGACCTTCGTCTCGGTCTCGGCCCGACGGGTGTCGGCGCGCTCGCCGGCCGCGACCGGCGACTCGGTGCCTCGCTCCGTCGTACCGGTGGCCCGCGCCGTGCCGTCGGCGCCCGCGGGCGCCTGCCAGCCCTGCTCCCGGGCGATCTGGAGGCCGGCGAGAGTGGCCGGCCCGGCGGCCGGTCCGTCGTCGGCGAGGCCGTCGGGGTAGCCGGCGAGCACCCGCTCGGCCTCCCGCCAGGTGCACACCCGCGGCCCGCGGGTGGAATGGACGTTCGCGCCCGAGCGCAGGTCGTCGACCAGCTCGACGGCGCTGTCGGGGGTCATGTTGTCGAAGAACTCCCAGTTCACCATCACCACGGGGGCGTAGTCGCACGCCGCGTTGCACTCGAGGTGCTCGAGGGTGATCTTGCCGTCCTCGGTGGTCTCGTCGTTCCCGACGTCGAGGTGGCCCTTGAGCCGCTCGAGGATCAGGTCGCCACCCATGACCGCACACAGGGTGTTGGTGCAGACCCCGACGTGGTAGTCGCCGACCGGGCGGCGCTTATACATCGTGTAGAAGGTCGCGACGCCCGAGACCTCCGCGGCGGAGATGCCGAGGATCTGGGCGCACGCCTCGATGCCGGCGGGGGTCACCCGCCCCTCGACGCTCTGGACCAGGTGCAGCATCGGCAGCAGGCCCGAGCGGGCCTGCGGGTAGCGCGCCGCGATCTCGCGGAGCTCGGCCATCGTCTCCGCGGGCAGCAGCGCCGAGGCCTGGGCCGCGGTGCTGGCGCCGTCGGGCGACGGACGGGTGGTCTCCTGGGTCATCGGTCGACTCCTCCCATGACCGGGTCGATGGAGGCGATCGCGACGATGATGTCGGCGACCATGCCTCCCTCGCTCATCACGCTCGTGGCCTGCAGGTTGGTGAAGGACGGGTCACGGAAGTGCGCCCGGAACGGGCGGGTGCCGCCGTCGGAGACCACGTGCGCACCGAGCTCGCCGCGCGGCGACTCCACCGGGACGTAGGCCTGGCCCGGCGGGAC
>JAUYLL010000082.1 GCA_030698375.1 Nocardioides sp.
CGCGGGGTTGAGCGGCACCTCCACCAGCCCGGCGCGGGCGATCCCGAACCAGGCCTGGAGCGAGGCGACGCGGGCGGCCGAGAGCACGGCCACCCGCTCCCCCGGCTGCAGGCCGAGCGCTAGCAGGCCTGCGGCGACCGCGTCCGCTGCGTGGTCGATCTCAGGGACCGTGACGCGCTCGTCCTCGACCGTGACCTCGGCGCCGCGGCGGAGCGGGTCGCTCGCCACGTCGCGCAGCCAGGTCCCGGTGCTCGCTCCTGCCATGACCTCAGTCCTCCCGCCGGCGGCCGCGTCCGTCCCCGGCGAGCCGGCTGGAGTCGTGGGAGGAGGTCACGCGGGTCGGCTCCACCTCGAGCACCACGCGACGGGGGCTGTCGAGCAGGCGGACGAAGGCCTCCGGGTCCTCGGGCGCGAGCCGTGGGGCGAGCCACTCGATGGTGCGGCGTACGACGTCGCGGTCGCGGTGGATCGTGGCCGTGCCCCGGAGCGCGACCATGCGCCGTCCGGCCAGGTCGGTGCCGGTACTCGAGACCGCGATCGCCACTCGATCATCGGCGTCCACAGCGCGCACCTGGTGCCGTCCCTCGACGGTGGCGAACCAGAAGTGGCCGGCGTCGTCGACACCGAAGCTCATCACCACCGAGGTCGGCAGCCCGTCCTGGAGGAAGCTGAAGACCGCCTCGGTCTGCGCCGCCCACAGCTCGTGCTGACCGCTCAGGCTCAGCCGGGCGGCAGCGAGGTCCTCGATGTCCTTCTCCCCCGGGCGCGGGGACGGAGCACCGGCAGACTCACGCGTCATCGAGCGCAGCCTCGCCGAGCATCGCGTGCACGATCTTCTTGTCGCTACGCGCCTGGGCTGCGGTGCCTGTCCAGACCGTCTCCCCGCGGGTCACCACCACAACGGTGTCGGCGAGCTCGAGCGCCGCGTCGGCGTTCTGCTCGACCATCAGGATCCCGATGCCCTTGTCGACCATGCCCTTCACGCTCGCCATGACCGTCTCGACCATCGTGGGCGCGAGACCCATCGACGGCTCGTCCATGAGCATCAGGCGCGGTTGGGACATCAGGGCTCGACCGAAGGCGAGCATCTGCTGCTCACCACCGCTGAGCAGTCCGGCTGCGGAGTGACGACGGTCCTTCAGGATCGGGAAGGTGTCGTAGACCTCGCCCATCGTCTTCTCCACCTTCGAGCGCGACGCGGTGTAGCCGCCGATGCGCAGGTTCTCCTCCACCGAGAGCGGGAAGAAGATCTTGCGCCCCTCGGGGACGAGCGCCATGCCCCGGCGGACGACCTTGTGGGCCGGGAGCCCGGTGATCGTCTCGCCGTCGAGGACGACGCTGCCCGAGCGCGGCTTGTGGAACCCGGCGACGGCCCGCAAGCTCGTCGACTTGCCGGCGCCGTTGGCGCCGAGGACCACGGTGATCTTGCCGACCGCAGCGGCGAACGAGACGCCGTGGACCGCGTTGACGGCTCCGTAGTTGACGTGGAGATCCGTGACCTCAAGCATGCTTGCCCGCACCCTTCCCCAAGTAGGCCTCCTGGACAGCCGGGTCGCGTACGACGTCGGTCGGTGTCCCCTCGGCGATGAGCTTTCCGAAGTTCATCGCGTAGAGGTAGTCGCACGTGTCGACCATCATCTGCACGTCGTGCTCCACGATGAACTGGGTGACGCCCTCCTCGAGCAGCTGGCGCATGATCGCGCTGATCTCCTCGCGTTCGGAGGTGTTCATGCCCGCGGTCGGTTCGTCGAGCAGGAGCAGCCTGGGCCGGCTGATGATGGCCCGGGCGAACTCGACGCGCCGCTGCATCCCGTAGGACAGCTCGTCGGGCCGCATCCTCTCGACCTCCTGGATGCCGAGGCGCTCCATCACCTCGTCGACGCGGGCAGCCGCCTCCTTGCGGGTCTCCCGGCCAAGCGAGTCGGTGCCGAGCAGGATGTTGTCGCGCACCGTGCGGTCCTCGAGGAGACGGACCGTCTGGAAGGTGCGCGCGATCCCCATGTGCTGGATCGTCCGCGCGTGCTTCTTGGTGTAGTCCTGCCCCTCGAACACGAAGGCACCTCGCGTCATGGGGGTCAGCCGGGTCATCGCTCCGAGGAGCGTCGACTTCCCGGACCCGTTGGGTCCCAGGACGCCGTAGATGCGACCGGGCCACAGCTTCATGCTGATGCCGTCGACGGCCTTGACCCCCCCGAAGTGGACCGCGACGTCGCGGACCTCGAGGAGCGGGGCCTCCTGGTCAGGTGTGGTCTCTGCCATGACTCAGCTCTCCTTGGCCAGGGCGGCCACGCGGGCACGCTCTTCTCGGGTGCGGAACCGGTGCCAGAGGTCCTTGGCGACCCCGAGGACACCGAGGGGCAGGTAGATCGCGGCCACGGCGACGATGACGCCGTACGCGACGCGCTCCCACTCCGCGAGGAACCCGATCCACGTCGGAAGCCACACGAAGATGACCGCTCCGATGAGCGCACCCACCCACGAGCGCGAGCCACCGACCACGATCGCGGTCAGGGCGAGGATCACCAGGTGGAAGTTGACCTCCGCAGGAGTGATCGTCGAGCGCAGCAGCGTGGTGATCGCGCCCGCGAGCCCCCCGATCAGGCCCGAGACCAGGAACGAGAACTGGCGGTAGCGCACGACGTCGACGCCGAGCGCATTGGCGAGCTCGGGATCGTCGCGGACTGCGTCGACCCGGCGCCCCATGCCCCCCAGCTCGGTGAGGTGCAGCAGGGCCACGACGAGCAGGACGACCAGGAGGATCTGGAGTACGGAGATCTCGCCGAGGGCCCCGTAGAGACCCATCGCCCCGCCCGTCAGGTCCCCTCCGTTGACGGCCAGGACCGAGACGATCAGGGTGAAGGCGATGGTCGCCATACCCATGTAGAGGCCAGTGAGCCGTTGGACGACCAGTCCCAGGAGGAAGACCACGAGCCCGGCCACGACCGCCCCGAAGGCGACGGCGGGCCACGTGCTCCACCCGAGGTGGACCATCGCGATGGCCGATCCGTAGCCGCCGATGCCGAAGGCACCGACGCCGGCGAAGGAGAACACGCCGAACCGCAGCGGGACCTGGATGCTCAGGGCGAGCAGCAGCGTAGTCAGCGTCGTCTGGACGAGGACGACGTTCATGGCGTACCAGGTGCTCATGTGCGTCGAACCTCCTTGCGGCCCAGGAGCCCCTGGGGACGGGCGAGCAGGATGAGGAAGATCAGGCCGAACGAGACGGCGTCGACCCAGGTGCCCCAGTTCATGACGAGGACGAGGGTCTCGGCCCCGGCGAGCACGTAGGCGCCGATCACCGTCCCTGCCATCGAGCCGAGGCCACCGAGCACGATGATCGCGAAGGCCTTGATGATGAGCTGGTCACCGGTCTCGGGTGCGATGGCACCCAGCTGCAGCGTCAGCAGCGCACCGGCCAGCCCGGCGAGACCGCCGGCGACCGCCATCGTGCCGAAGGCCAGGGTCGTGCGGTTCACGCCCATGCCGGCGCTCGTCTCGGCGTCGACGCCGAGGGCACGCAGCGCGAGGCCGTGCCGCGAGCGGCGCAGCCACAGCGTCATGCCGATCCCGATCACGAGGCCCAGGACGATGATGATGATGGCCGTGGTGGTGATCCGTAGGCCGAAGACCTCGTACACCTGGGGCGAGTAGGAGCTGCGCAGCCCGAACGGCGTGGAGCGCGTCTGGCGCTGCGCGATGGCCAGCGGGATCGCCGCCACCCCGATACCGGCGATGAGGATCCGCAGTTCGGCGGCATGCCGGTTCTTTGCGCGCTTGAGGATCGGCTGGAACGCGAGCAGCTGGGTCAGGACGGAGATCAGCGCCCCGACCAGCACCGCGACGGCGATGACCCCGAGCAGCGGGAGCTCGACCCGGGCGGTGACCAGGTGCCCGATGAACGCGGCGAACATGAACGTCGCGCCGTGGGCGAAGTTGAGGATGCCGATGGTCCCCCAGACCAGCGCCATGCCCAGGGCGAACAACAGGTAGATCGAGCCCAGCGTCGTGGCATTGAGCACGTCTTGCACGGGGGATCCTCTCGATAGGAGTCAGCGGGGGGCCGAGCGCCATCGGGACAGCCGGGCGAACAGCGCCGGCCGCCCCGATGGCGCGACGATCACTGGACCAGCGTCTCGGCGCCATCCTCCCAGCGGACGAGCGCGCCGGGAACTCGTGCGTCGTTGCCCTCGAAGGTCACGTCGCCCATGGCGCCGCTGTAACCCTCCGAGGCGACCTGCTCGAGACCCTCACGGATGCCCTCGCGGGAGGAGTCGCCCGATGCCTCGATGGCGCGAGCGATCCACCACATGGCGTCGTAGCCGTCGGCGTTGTACGGGTTGGCGTCCTTGCCGAACTTCTCCTCGAACGCCTCGGTGAAGGCCACCGAGCCCTCGGCCTCCATGGCCGTGGAGTACGGCACCGGGTAGATCAGCCCGTTGGCCGCGTCACCCGCAGCCGCGATGTTGCCGGCCGCCTGGACCGAGGTCGCCGAGACCTGACCCTCGTACCCTGCGGTCCCGAGCTGCTTCATGGCCGTGACCGACTGCGGAGCGATCAGCAGCATCACCACCGCGTCGGGGTTCTCGCGTGCGATCTGCTGCGACTGTCCCGCGAAGTCCTGCGTGGTCATCTGGACCGCGAGGGACTGCACGACCTCGAGTCCCCGCTCCTCGGCCATGGCCGGGACGTCGTCCTCACCCAGGAGTGCGAACGTGGGGAAGGTGGCGTTGTAGAGGACCGAGACCGTCTCGGCGCCCTGCTCCTCGAGGTAGTCGAGAGCCGGCTCGTAGTAGCTCTCCATCGGCGGGGTCGCCCGGAAGGTCCAGTCGTTGACCACGACGCCCTCGGAACCGGCCTGGGTGAAGACCGTGGGGACCTCACCGCGCCCGACGAGGGGCGCCACGGTGGCTGCCTGCTGGCTCTGTGTCGGGCCGATGATCGCCGAGACGTTCGGGTCGGCCATCGCCTTGTTCATCTCGCTGGCGGCCCGCTCGATCTCACCACCGGTGTCGAGCTCCTCCATCTCGATGGTGACGCCGTCACCGAGGAAGCCCTCCTCGTTGATCTCCTCGATCGCGAGCTCGGCGCCTTCCTTGGCGCCGACTCCCGCGTAGGACACGGGGCCGGTCTGGTCCTGAACCTGGGCGATGGTGATGGTCTCGGCGATGCCGCCGTCGCCGTTGTCGCCCGAAGCGCCACCGTTGTCGCCACCGTCGTTGCCGCCACATGCGGCCGTGGTGAAGACGGCGGCCACGGCCAGGCCCGCCAGCACGTTCGTGCGCATCCTGCCTCTGTTCATCATTCCTCCAGTTGCTGTGTTGCTGCGGGCCCATCCGCGGGTGCGGTGGGACTGTCGTGCCTGTCAGGCGATGGGGCTGCCCGACAGCTCGTGACCGACCAGGTATCCCAAGGTCAGTCCGCGCCCGAGCGCAATTCCTGAGTTGTACGCCGTACCGGTGGTCGTCAGTGCGGCCACCGACCCGGCTGCGTAGAGGCCCTCGAGGGGCTGGTCCGCCTCGTCGAGGACGCGACCGTCCCCGTCGATCCGGACCCCGGACGTCCCGATCCCGGTGCCGACGAAACGCAGTCGGAGTCCGTGGAAGGGAGCCTTGGTGATCGGGCCCAGCACGGGGCTGGGCTCGTTGCCGGGGTCGCCGGCGAACTTGTTGACGTAGTCGATGCTGCCGCGGCCCCAGTCGGGGTCCTCGCCCTTCTCGGCGTCCTCACTGAACCGCTGTGCGGTGCGCGCGAGCTGGTCGCCGTCGACGCCGAGCTTCTCCCCCAGCCCCTCGAGGGTGTCGGCCGACTCGACCCACCCCTCGGGGTAGTCGCCGCCCGGGGGCGTCGCGGCCAGGCCGTACTTCACCCGGTGCTGGTCGTCCCACACCAGGAAGAAGGGCAGGTGCGGGTCGTCGGGGTCGAGGGTCCGGCGGCAGATGTCGACCCAGTAGGAGTCGTTGCAGTAGCGGTTGCCGTGGCGGTCGACGATCATCGAGTGCGGCATCGCGTACTCGGGCCCATAGCCGAAGCCGGTGCCGACCTCGGAGCGCCAGCCGGGCAGGATCGGGGTGGCGTTCGCGGGGATGCGGGCGATCTGCCCGCCGACCTGGCGCGCGAGCTTGATGCCGTCGCCGCGCAGGGTCTCCGGAGCCACCGAGCCCCAGTCCTCGGGAGTGAGGCCGAGGATCTCGTCGACGAGCTCGGGGTCCCAGTCGTAGGTGCTGGTCGCGAGGACCACCGGTCCGTGCAGCTCCTCGACCCCGTCCGGGGTCTCGGCACGCACGCCGACGACGGCTGCCCCGTCGGTGACCAGCTCGGTGACGCGGCGCTCGGTGCGGATCTCGATCAGCTCGTGCGCGACGACCTGGGCGAGGAAGCCCGCGACCACGCCGGTGCCGTAGGTCAGCGGATCGTCGGTGGCCGACTTCTCGAACTCGGTGCCGTCGGAGAGGCCGAACGCCGGCAGGCCCGCGTGCGACCGCTTCGTCGCGCTCTGCTCCTCGCCGCTCTCGTCGACGTACGTCGCCCGACGGCCCTTCTCGAGCAGCTCGCGGTAGGTCTTGCCGACCGGGAAGTAGGGGCTGTAGCGCAGCTTCTCGCGCCAGTCGCCGAGCACTGAGCCGTCGATGACCTCGTTGGTGAGGTAGCGGCCCTGGGGCAGGGCGCCGGCGGCCTCGTTGTGGTAGTCGGCGAGGCCCGGGATCACGGTCCAGCGGATCGCGCCGTGGTCCTCGAAGTACTTCATCGCCGCGGGCGAGGTGTCGATCCAGCGCAGGAGCGCGGCCTCGTCGAGCACCTCGGGAGCGAGGTGAGAGGCGACGTCGCGGATGTAGGTCTCGGTGAGCTCCTTCGAGTCACCCTCGATGCCCTCGCGCCGTGCCACGTGGTTGTCGCCGCACCACACCTGGCCACCGGAGTACGCCGCCGCGCCGCCGACGAGGTCGGCGGCCTCGAGCACGATCGCCCGCCGCCCGTTCAGCGCGCAGGTCAGCGCAGTGGCAAGACCGGACAGGCCGCCGCCCACCACCAGGACCGGAGTGTCGGTGCTGTTGCTTGCCATCTCGGAACCTCCCGCGCGTGGTGTCAATCACATCACGATGAGTGAATATCATGATCACCGTTGTGTCAACAGATTCCTGCGCATGATTCGTCTTGTTTCCGGATCGTGACCCGGGACGGTTCGTCAGACCTGGACGTCGAACCGGGGTGCCGGAAGGGTCCGGACCACCTCGAGGAGACGCGGGGGGATCTGCATCTTGGAGAAGTCGGCGGGGTCGCGGACGGCGAACGCCATCTGCCCCTTCGTGACGAGACGGTCCGCGCGGGTGAACTCGAAGCCGACCACGTAGGAGGTCGACCCGATCCGGTCGGCGACCGCCTGGCAGACGACCTCATCGAAGACCTCGACGGTGTCGACGTAGCGGCACCCCGAGCTGATGCCGACCGTGACCGCACCGAGGTCCTCGGCCATCTGGCCGCTGCGGATGCCGTGGGCGAAGAGCCACGTGGAGTAGCAGCGCTCCATCCAGCGGTAGTAGATGTCGAAGTAGGCGATGCCGACGGTGTCGGTGTCGCCGTAGGCGAGCTGGAAGCCCAACCGGCCGGCAGCGGGCTCGTGGGGTGCCGTCATGCCTGCCCACCGCCCTGGTCGTCCAGGACGACCTCGGCGTCGCCGCTGAGCACCACGTCGCCGCCCAGCACCTCGAGAGCCACCTCGCAGGTGGCCACCCGACCGCGCGGGTCGTCACGGAGGGCCGTGACCCGGCCCGTCCCCCGCACGGTGTCGCCGGCCAGGACGTTGCCCTGGAAGCGGACCCGGAAGTCGAGCAGGCGATCGCGTCCCCCGGCCCACCGCGCCAGCATGGTCTGCAGGTAGCCCATGTTCAGCGGCCCTTGGTTCACCGGCCGCTCGTCCATCCCGAGCGCGGCAAGGGCCCGGGTGTCGAAGTGGATCGGGGTCGGGTCCGCCAGCAGCGCCGCCATCACCTTCATCTTCTCCGGGTCGACCACCACCTCCAGCGGCGGCACCTCGGTGCCGACCTCGACGGGTGCTGTCTTGTCGCTCACGCGTTCCTCCGGGGAAAGACGATCGAGTTGTAGCACCGTGCCACGTGGTCACCGCCGTGGTGCAGGTCGAGCTCGTACCCCACCACGTCGAACGCGCCGGCACGCCGCCCGACCTTGCGGTCGACCGAGACGATGCGGCCGGAGACGTCGTACGTCGCGCCTTGCTCGAGGGACCGGTGCAGGGTGGTGCGGTGCTCACCGAAGACAGGTCCGTCGGTGGCGCGGGCGTCGAACCAGGCGAAGAGGTCGTCCCACGTCATGCCCATCCCGGCGACACCGGCCATCCACGCCAGCACCGGGTGGGGCGTCTCGTCCCACGGGTCGTCGAGCAGGGCGTCGGCGACCAGCCAGGTCCGCCACGGCTCCACGGTGTAGCTCCCGCCGGGGAACTCGCGGCCGACGAGGTCGGAGTAGTCGTCGCGGGGCACGGGGCGCTGGTCCTCCTGGTCAGACATTGCGGTCCTGCTCCTCCCAGTAGGGGCGTCGCAGCTCGCGCTTGAGGATCTTGCCGGTCGCCGCCTTGGGCAGCTCCTGCACGAACTCCACCGAGCGCGGCTTCTGGTAGCTGGCCAGGTGTTGCTTCGCCTGCTCGATGATGGCCGCCTCGGTGGCCTCCTGGCCAGGCTTCAGCACCACGAAGCCCTTCACGGTCTCGCCCCACTCGTCATCGGGCACACCGATGACCGCGCACTCCAGGACGGCCGGGTGGCTGGCGATCGCGTCCTCGACCTGGACCGAGTAGATGTTCTCCCCGCCGGAGATGATCATGTCCTTCGCCCGGTCGACGATGTAGACGTAGCGGTCCTCGTCCCACGTGGCGACGTCACCGGTCCACATCCACCCGTCCCGGATCGTCTCGGCCGTGAGGTCGGGGCGGTCGAGGTAGCCCACCATGTTCGCCGGCGACTTCACCACGATCTCCCCGGGCGTCCGCCCGTCGCGGGGGACCTCGTTGCCGTCGGGGTCGAGCAGCCGGACCGTGGAGAGGAAGCCCTCGCGTCCGCACGAGCGGAGACGCTCGGGATGGATCCCCCGGACGGCGTCGAGGTGGTCCTCCTGGGACAGGAACGTCATGCCCGGTCCCTCCGTCTGCCCGTAGCCCTGGATGAGGGTGCAGGGGAAGGAGTCGAGCGCCTGGCGCACGGTCTGGCTCGGCATCGGCCCGCCGCCGTACTGGATGTTGCGCAGGCTCGAGAGGTCGAAGCGCGCGAAGTCCTCCTGCGCCATCATCCAGTTCAGCATCGTCGTCACGCCCAGGAACGCCGAGACCTTCTCGCCCTCGATCAGCTCGAGCGCTCGTCGCGGCTCGAAGTTCATCAGGACGAGCGGGCAGCCGTGCTTGAGGTAGTTCATCCCGAGCACGACGGGGATGTGGAACATTTGCCCGGTGAGCATGTAGACGTCGCTGGGCACGATCCGCTCGGCCACCGTCTGGTTCATCATCCCGGCGGCGGCACTGCGGTGGGTGTGCACGACTCCCTTGGAGTCACCGGTGGTCCCGCCGGTGTAGAGCAGGAAGAACGGGTCGTCGTCACCGACGTCGTCAACGCCGGGGGGCTCGTGGTCGGCCGAACGCTGCACGAGGTCGTGGAAGGAGCCGTCGGAGGTGTCGCCGAACTCCAGCCAATGGGGTACGTCGACCGCGCGCTGCAGGTCGGCGATGACCTCCCGGAACCCGACCTGCGAGACCACGACCCGAGGCGCCGCGTCGCGGACGACGCCCGCGAGCGAGGGGGCGGCGAGACGCCAGTTCAGCGGCTGCGTGACCGCACCGATCCGGCCGGCAGCGAAGTAGACCGCCAGGTACTCGACGCTGTTGCGCGACAGCACCGCCACGCGGTCACCCTTGCGGAGGCCGAGGTCGAGCAGGCCGTGGGCGAGCCTGCGGACGAGCTCGTCGAGCTCGGCCCACGTCACCCGGCGGTCGGCCGGCGCGTCGTACAACGCCTGGCCGCGCGGCGTGAGCGCCGCCCACTTGGCAGGGATAAGACCTTCGTTCATCGTGCGACTCCCTCATCCTCGAGCGGTTTTCCGGCGACCGACGCTCCACAGCGGTACCCGAACACCATGGCCGGACCGAGCGTGCCGCCCGCGCCGCCGTAGACCATCCCGGTGGGCGCTGCCATCACGTTCCCCACGGCCCAGAGACCGGGGACGACCTGACCGTCGACGTCGAGGACCTCGCAGTCCGTCGTGGTCCGCGGACCGCCCTTCGTGCCGAGCGCGCTGCTGTGCACGCGCGTCGCGTAGAACGGCGCCTGGTCGAGCGGCCCGAGCGTGGCCATCGGCGACGGGTAGTGGGCCCGGTCCCCGCACCACCCGTCGTACGCCGAGTCGCCCCGGCCGTGGTCGGCGTCACGGCCCTGCGCGCACAGCTCGTTCCAGCGCTCGACGGTCGCGCGGAGCTCGTCCGCCGGTAGGCCGGTGACGTCGGCCAGCCCGGGGATGGTGTCCGCCCGGTCGATCCAGTCGGGGACGGTCTCGCCGGCCTGGAAGCCGTAGCCGCCGTACTGGTCGACGAAGCCCTGGTCGAACACGACCCACGCCGGCTCGTTCTCGTAGCGGAACCGCGTCGGGTGGAACGTGTGGAACGCGCCACCGAGGGCGTTGTAGTTGGCTGCCTCATTGGTGAACCGACGGCCCTGGTCGTTGACCATGATCGTCCGGGGCAGCGTCCGCTCGCGCTGGACCAGCTGGACCCCGTGACCGGAGTACTGCTCACCGTCGGAGCCGGGGATCGTCACCACCGGGACCCACCACGCCTCCCGCATCACCCCGAGCTGGGCGCCGACCTTCATCGCCATCCGCAGCCCGTCGCCGGTGTTGGTCGGGGCGCCGGGCGGGTGGCGCAGGGGGCCCCGCAGGAAGTCGCGCACGAGGTCGGGGTCGCGCTCGAACCCACCGGTGGCCAGCACGACGCCCCGGGTGGCGCGCACCTCGGCACCGCCCTCGAACCGGACGCCGACGACCGCGCCGTCCTCGACCACGAGGTCGGTGGCGCAGCTGGAGGTCGTCACCTGGACGCCGTGGTCGAGCAGGCCCTTGAGGAGGGCACCGAGCATGCCGCGCCCCAGGCCCTCGAGCCGCTGCTCGGCGCGGTGCTGCTCGACCTCGGGGGTGAGGAAGCCCGTGCCGCCCCCCACGGGGGTCTCGCCGACGTACATCGACCGCCGGAAGCCGAGGAACCGCTCGGCCCACTCCCCGAGCTCGTGGAAGGAGAACAGGTCCGGCTCCGTCGACCGGCCGCCGCCGGGCAGCCCTCCGGGGAACTCCGGGTGGTAGTCGGGATAGCCGGGCACCAGACGCATCCTCAGCGGGGTGCGCTCCTCGACCCACTCCAGCATCGGGTCGACGGTCTCGAGGAAGGCCTCGGTGAACTCGGGGAGGATCATCTCCTGGGAGAGCTCGGTGAGGTAGGCGCGTCCGTCCGCGATCGAGTCCACGACACCGTGCTCGGCCTGGTACTTGTTCGCGGGGAGCCAGGCGACGCCGCTCGACAGCGCGGTGGTGCCGCCGAGCAGCTCCGCCTTCTCATGGAGGGCGACGGTCGCGCCGGCGTCGGCCGCGGCCAGCGCGGCCATCATGCCGGCGCACCCGCTGCCGAGGACCACCACGTCGACCTGGGTCGTCGTCTCGCTCATGGACGTGACTCCTCCGTCGACCGGGCCGTCAGGACCGGTGCGTGTAGTGGGCGCGCAGCCAGCCGAGGTCCTTGCCGTGCAGCACGGAGGGCCAGTCGGCGGGGCGGGCGTCGCCATAGACCAGGCTGCGGTCGTCGCTCTTCATCGTCTCGACGTAGCTCGTGACGGGCAGGTAGTACATGTAGCCCATGACCCGCTCGGCGATCCGCCAGCCCTGGTCGGTACGCCGGTACACGTCGTCGTACCGCAGCGCCACGAGCATCGTCTCGCCGTGCCGCACGACCTCCGCGTGGCCGCTGACGAGCCCGTAGGCGCGGTCGGGGTCCTCGTCGTCGAAGCGCGAGATCGCGGAGTGCACGAAGTGGTGGGTGGCGCCGAGGGCGTCGTACCGGGCCTGGTAGGTCTCGGCGATGGTGTCGAGGCCGCGGGCGTCGAAGACGCCGTCGGCCGAGCCCAGGTGGGCGTCCTCGGTGAACAGGCTGCTCAGGCCCTCGATGTCGCGCTCGTCCATCACGAAGCCGTAGAGGTGGGCGAGGTCGTGGAGCGCGATCTTGTCCTCGATGCGGCGGATGCGGTCTTCCAGGGTGTGGCTCATCTGTTCCTCCTCGGAGGGGTCAGGGGGTGCGGGGGCCGAAGGAATCGGCGTCGGGAGAGGCGAGTGCGGACTCCTCGACGTAGGCGGTGCGGACCAGGGTGATGCGCTTGGCCGCCAGCAGCCAGCGGTCCGCGCGGCGCACGACGTCGTCGCAGTAGCGGCCCCACATGAGGCGTGCCTCGCCGGAGGCGTGGGTGGTGATCGCCAGGAAGCAGGAGTCGACCTGGAGGCGCTGGTCCTCCGTGTCCGGGTCCAGCTCGGTCACCTGCACGTTCGTGACCATGTGCTGCGCGACCTCGACGTCGGAGTCCGCGAAGCGCCGGTAGAGGTCGAGGAACGCGTCACGTCCGCGCTGCTCGCCGTCCTGGCGGCGCAGGACGACGTCGTCGGTGACCAGGGCGGCCAGGCCGTCGAGGTCCTTGGCGTCTACCAGCCGCTGGTAGCGGTAGGTGACGTCCTCGGCGGCACGCTTCAGCTCCAGGGTGCGCAGCAGGTCGTTGCTCGTCATGGCTTCCCTTCGCGATCAGTAGCTGCGGGGCAGTCCGAGCACGTGCTCGGCCATGTAGTTGAGGACCATCTCCTGGCTGATCGGCGCGATCCGGTTCAGGCGGGACTCCCGGAAGTAGCGCTCGACGTGGTACTCCCGGGCGTAGCCGTAGCCGCCGTGCACGTTGATGGCGACGTCCGCGGCGTTGAATCCGGCCTCGCTGGCCAGGAACTTCGCCTCGTTGGCCTCCCGTCCGCAGGGGATGTCGTTGTCGACCATCCACGCGGCCTTGTCGCAGATCGCGGTGGCGGCGTCCAGGCGGATCCGGGCCTCGGCGAGCTGGCCGGCGATCAGCTGGTTCTGCCCGATCGGGCGACCGAAGACCACCCGCTCCTTCGCGTACGCCGTCGCCCGGCGCAGCGCCGCCTCCCCCAGGCCGAGGGCGGCGTTGGCGGAGATGACGCGCTCGGCGTTCAGGCCGCCGAGGATGACCTTGAAGCCCTCCCCGACCTCGCCGATGACGTCCTCGTCGGCGACGAAGAGGTCGTCGATGAACAGCTCGTTGGTGTCGACCGCGTGGCGCCCCAGCTTCGGGATCTCGCGGATCACCACCGACTCCGGGTCGAGAGTCGCGAACATCAGGGTCAGGCCCCGGTGCGCCTTGCCCTCGCGCGGGGAGGTCCGCACGAGGAGAAACATCCGCTCGGCCTCCTGCGCCTTGGTGATCCAGACCTTCTTGCCCGTGACCAGCCAGCCGCCGTCGACCTTGCGGGCGGAGGTCTGCAGGTTCAGCGTGTCGGTGCCGGCGTCCGGCTCGGTGACCGCGAAGGAGACGTGCAGGTCGCCGGAGACGGCGCGGGGCAGGAACCGCTCCTTCAGGCTGTCGTTGCCGTGGCGGATCAGCGGCTCGAAGCCGAAGATGCCGATGTGCACGGCCGAGCAGCCCGCCATGCCCGCACCCGAGCCGGAGATCTCCCGCTCGACGATCGAGGCCTCGGTGACACCGAGCCCACCCCCGCCGTACTCCTCGGGGATGCTCAGGCCGAGCCAGCCGGCCTTGGCGACCGCGTTGTAGAAGTCCCAGGGGAACTCGTGCTTCTCGTCCTGGCGCATCCAGTAGTCGTCGTCGAACTTCGCGCACATCGCACGCACGGCGTCACGGATGGCCTCGTGCGTCTCGTCCACGGAAAAGTCCACGGGATCCTCCTGGGTGCTCGACAGGGCGTCGCCCTATTCTCTTATTACTATTATCACTATGGAGTGGCCCCTGTCACCCCTCGGCCGAGGCCGTCTCCCGGGGCGCTCGCCCGGCGCGGGCGACGAGGACCATCGCCAGCAGCGTCGCCGCGGTCATCACCAGCCAGGCCCATCCGCGGTTGCCCGAGCCGGACAGCAGCCCGAACCCGACCGGCCCGACGGCCGACCCCACACCGCTGCCCAGCTGCAGCAGGCCGCTGGCCGCGCCCGGGCCGTGGGAGCGGCGCACCACCATGAGCAGCAGGAGCGCGGGCCAGGTCCACGCCGTCACCAGGCTGAGGACCACGCCCGCGACCACGAGACCGCTCCAGGCCCCGACAGCGCTCGCGGTGTCCCCGAAGGTGCCGGCGGCGACCATGGCCAGCGCGACGACGGCCAGGCCCATCACGACCAGGACCGGCGCGAGGTCCTCCACCGGACGGGAGTCGAGGTACCTGCCGGCGGCGATCCGGGCGAGGACCGCGAACAGGCTGCCGACCGCGACGATGCCGGCCGCGCGCACCGGGGCGACGTCCACCGAGACCAGCGTGAACACCGCGAAGCCGGTGATGGTCGCCACCGACAGCGTCCCCAGTCCTGCCGCCACGACGACGGGCAGCGCGCGCAACGGGGCGGCCGGGGCGCGGTCGGGCACGGGGGACGCGCTCGCACGGGCGGTCGACCGAACCTTCCGCACGGGCACCCCGGTCGCCAGCAGCCGCCGTACGCCGACGAGCACCGCCGCCGGCAGGAGCAGGCCGAGAGCCACGGACCATCGCCAGCCGTGGACGAGCGCGAGGGCCGGGAGCGTGGCGCCGGCCGCGGCCATCAGCAGCGGCGGCGCGGTCTGCTTGAAGCCGAGGACCGATGCCTGCCGCCGGACGGGCACCACGGCGACGACCAGGAGGTTGCTGGTGGGCGAGCAGAACGCGTAGCCGAGGCCACTGACCGCGAGGACCACGAGCAGGGCGGCCCAGGAGTCCACCAGGAGCGCGCAGGCCGCGAGGCTCGCCGCGGTCAGGAGCGCACCGAGGCGCGCCCCGACCGGCCACCCGTGGACGTCGACCCAGCGTCCCGCCAGCGGAGCGGCGATCGCGGTCACGAGCCAGAAGGCGGAGACCGCAGCGCCCAGTCCGGCCTCCCCGAAACCCAGGTCGTCACCCAGGTCGACCGACAGCAGGCCCACCAGGGACGGCATCACCACCGAGGTGGCGAGCAGGGCGAACGCGAGAAGCCCGGCGAGCTTCAGGAGGTCAGTCCTCGATGATGCTCAGGGCGATCTCCGGGCAGGACTCGACGCCGAGCACGGCGCCGTCCTCGAGCTCCTCGGGGATGTCCCCGCTGAACTTCACGATCACCTGGCCCTCGTCCTCGGTCGCTCCGTAGACATCGGGCGCGGACATCCGGCACAGGCCGTGCCCCTGGCACTTGTCGAGATCGGCAACAACTCTCACGGTGATCCTCCTGACGGTCGCGTCAAGGCGCCTGGTGGCGAGCCTCGGCGCTCGACCTCTGCACCGAAGCTACTCCTTGACTCCATGCTGGGTATAACTATTATCATGATCCTGCTCACCCAAGGAAGCCCCTTGGCCACCAAGGAGGATTGGCGAACCGATGTCCGAGCCCCGCTGCCCCGTAGCCCACTTCGACCACCACTCGGCCGAGCACGCCGAGAACCACGTGGAGATCTACCGCAAGCTCCGTGAGGAGTCGCCCGTGGCCTGGACGGAGGCCCACGGCGGCTACTGGGTGATCTCTGCGTACAAGGCGCTCTTCGACGCGTCCCGCAACGACGACGTCTTCTCCTCCGGCCGCCACGACGAGTACGGCGGCCCCGGGCTCTCGGTGACCATCCCCAAGGCCCCGACCGCCTTCCACATCCCCATCGAGCTCGATCCCCCGGCCTTCCGCCCCTACCGCAAAGCGGTCAACCAGGTCACCGCCCCCGCGGCGGTCGAGAACCTCGACGAGGTAATCAAGCACTACGTCACCGGCTTCCTCGACACGATCATCGAGGAGGGCAGCGCCGACCTGGCGATCGTCGCCTCGGTCCCGGCCGCGGTCACCCTGCACTGGATCGGGCTGGACCCGTCGCAGTACCAGAACTACGTCGACGCCATGCACACGCTCGTCTCCGCGGCCCCGGGCTCGCCGGAGTACGTGCACGCGGCCGAGGTCGCGGTGCCGTGGGTCAGCAAGACGGTGCGGGAGCACATCGCCCACCGCCGCGAGCACCCGGCGGACGACGCCACCACGCACTTCATCAACGTCGAGGTCGACGGCCGGAAGATGGACGACGACGAGATCTACTCGATCCTCGAGCTGGTCATCTCCGGCGGCGTGGGGACCACCGCCTCGCTGGTCACCCAGTCGCTGGTCTGGCTCTTCCAGAACCCCGAGGAGCGGCAGCGCCTCATCGACGACCCCGCCATGGTCGACGTCGCGGTCGAGGAGTTCCTCCGGGTCTTCTCCCCCACCCAGGCACTGGCCCGCACGATCATGGAGGACACCGAGTTCCACGGGTGCCCGGTCCGCAAGGGCGACCGCGCCCTGCTCTCGTGGGCCTCGGCCAACCGGGACGCCGAGCAGTTCGAGAACCCCGACGCCGTCGACATCACCCGCTGGCCCAACCGCCACGTGGCCTTCGGTCTCGGCATCCACCGCTGCGCCGGCTCCCACCTCGGCAAGGCGATGGCCCGCGAGATGATCCGCCAGGTGCTGCGCCGGGCGGGCGACTACGTGGTCGACATGGACAACATCGTCAGTTACCCCGACCAGGGCACGAACGCCGGCTTCCACAGCATCCCGGTGACCTTCACCCCGGGCGAGCGGGAGCTGCGCGACACCTCGTTGTTCAGCGAGCACTACACCAAGACAGGGAAGTGAGCGCGGCCGTCGGGCCGGCGGCTGACGCACCGTTCGACCTGGCCGAGGGGCGGGTCGTCGTCGTCGGCGGCGGCCTGGCCACCGCCCGGATCTGCGCGGTCCTGCGCCGCAAGAAGTTCCGCGGCGCCCTCACCGTCCTCGGCGCCGAGGACCTGCCGCCGTACGACCGGCCGCCGTTGTCGAAGGAGGTCCTCGCGGGCCTCCGCGACGACTCCGCGCTGCCCTTCGACGTCGAGAAGCTGGACGTGGACCTCCGCCTCGGGACCCGCGCCACGGCGCTCGACACGGCGTCCCGCACCGTCACGACGACCGCGGGCCCTGTCGAGTACGACCGTCTGGCACTGGCCACCGGGGCCGAACCGCTCACGCTTCCCGGGGAGGGACAGCAGCTCACCCTCCGCACCCTCGAGGACTCACTGCGGCTGCGCGCCGCACTCGTCCCGGGAGCCCGGGTCGTCGTCATCGGCGCCAGCTGGATCGGCGCCGAGGTGACCACCGTCGCCCGCGCCAACGGGTGCCAGGTCACCTGCGTCGAGTACGGCGCCGAACCCCTGGCCGGCGCCCTCGGCGCCGAGGTCGGCGCCGCCACCCGCGGGTGGTGGGACGGCGTGGACCTCCGCACCAGCACGGCGGTGGCCTCCGTCGAGCCCGACGGGGTGCACCTCGAGAGCGGCGCGGTGCTGCCCGCCGACGTGGTCGTGACCGGCATCGGGGTCCGCCCGCGCGTGTCCTGGTTGGCGTCCTCCGAGGTGGAGACCGACCGGGGCGTCCTCACCGACACCCGTTGCCGCACCAACGTCCACGGCGTCGTCGCGCTGGGCGACGTCGCCCAGCGGTGGTCGAGCCGCACCGGCACCCACCGGGTGCTGGAGCACTGGGACGAGGCGAGCACCGCCGCGACCGCCGCCGCGATGAGCCTGCTCAGCTGGGACGAGGGCCCCATGCACGACCCCGTCCCCTACTTCTGGTCCGACCAGCTCGGCCGCAAGCTCCAGTACGTCGGCGCGCACGGCCCCGAGGACGCCGTCACGGTCGACCGGCACCCCGACGGCTCCCTGGCCCGCGCCCGGTGGAGCAGGGACGGGCTGCTGACCGCATGGCTCGGGGTCGGCGCGGCCAAGGACCTCGTCGCGGCCCGGACCGCCGTGGGCGGACCGCTCGCCGACCTGGGCTGATCGCGTGGACCCCAACCTCGCGGCGGTCGCGTCCCCACGCAGGTTCCTGCCTGCGGGGCAGCTGTCGCCCTGGATCGCCCTGATCCTGGTGGTGGCGATCGGCATGAACATCCGTGCGATCTTCGGCGTGACGCCCCCGCTGATCCCGCTGATCAGCGACGACCTCGGGCTGAGCGGGACGACCGCCAGCCTGCTCACGGCGCTGCCCGTGCTCGCCATGGGGCTGTGTGCCCCGCTGGGGCATGCCCTCACCACGAAGATCGGCGCCGACTGGGCGATGATCTCGCTCTTCGTCGTCCTCGGCCTGGCCGAGCTGTCCCGGCTCCTGATCGCCACCGCGGTCCCCCTGATCCTCACGGCCGGCCTCATCGGCGGCGCGCTCGGCGCGATCTCGACGCTGGCGCCGGCCTTCATCTCCCACCACCTGCCACGCTTCCGTGGCCTGGCGACCGGGCTCTACTCCACCTCGATGGCGCTCGGCGTGGCCCTCGCCGCAGGCACGGCCCGGCCGGTGACCGACGTCCTCGGCGGCTGGCGCGTCGCCCTCGCGGTGTGGGGCGGGGCCGCCCTGCTGCTGGTCCTCGCGCTGCTGATGGTTCGCGCACGGGGTGCCCGCATGCCCGCGAACGTCGGACCGCCGGGCCGGATCTCGCTGCCCCTGCGGGAGCGGCGCGCGTGGTTCGTGACCGCGGTCTACGCCGTCCCCATGTTCCTGGGCTTCGGGGTCATCGCCTGGCTGCCGAGCCTCTTCATCGAGGTGGGACGCAGTCCCACGACCGCCGCCGGCTACCTGGTCTTGTTCCAGCTCGTCCAGCTGCTGTCGATGCTGACGCTCACCCCGCTGACCGACCGGGTGCCGGGGCGTCGCGGGGTGTTCGCCACCGCCATGCTCGCCTCCACCGTCGGCCTGCTGCTGCTCACCGTGGCTCCCCGCGAGGCCGCCGTCCCGGGACTGCTGCTGGCCGGCTTCGGGATCGGCGGCGCGAGCAGCCTGGCCCTGGTGAAGGTCCAGGACGAGGCCGTCTCCCCGCAGGACGCGACCCGCCTCAGCTCCATGGCGATGCTCTTCTCGTTCACCGCCGGCGCCACGGGCCCGTTCTTGATGGGCGCGCTGAAGGACCTGACCGGCAGCCTCGTCCCCGGCTTCGGGCTGTGCCTGCTGGTGAGCGTCCTCAGCCTGTCGCTGCTGATCCGGATGCACCCCGCGCACCGCCAGGCCGGCGCACACTAGAATTCATGCGCATAATTGTCCTAGACTGAGACATCTGCCGAATCCCTCGAGAGGAGCCCCGCGATGCCGGGCATGTGGTTTGAAGAGTTCGAGTCCGGCCAGGAGTTCGTCCACCCCTGGAGCAGGACCGTCACCGAGATGGACAACATCCTGTTCACCTCCATCACGATGAACCCGGCGCCGATCCACCTCGACGCCGAGTACATGGCCACGCAGCCGCACGGGCAGCGCCTGATGAACAGCCTCTACACCGCCGGGCTCATCGGCGGGATGATCGTCTACGACCTCACGATGGGCACCACCCTCGGCAACCTGGGCTACACGAAGTTCGACTTCCCGAACCCGGTCTTCCACGGTGACACCCTGCGCGCCGAGACCACGATCCTCGACAAGCGCGAGTCGAAGAGCCGGACCGACTCGGGGATCGTCCGCTTCGAGCACCGCGGCTACAACCAGCGCGACGAGCTCGTCCACATCGCGCACCGGGCCGGGCTGATGCAGAAGCGGCCCACCGAGGACTGAGCTCCTCCCCCAGCACGCACGACGAGGGCCGCCCGGCGTACCGGGCGGCCCTCGTGCTGTGTGCGCAGCCGTGCGCTGAGGAGCTCAGCCCGTGCGTGCCTTCAGCTCGTCGAAGCCGATGCTCTCGAGGTCCTTGAGCGGCTCGACGACCTCGCGGCCGACGTGCTCGAGGTAGGAGACGGTCTGCTCGATGTCCATGCCGGGCCAGTGCGGACGGATCAGCAGCGGGCCGGTGGGCAGCCGACCGGCGATGTCGCGGATCTGGTCGCGCACCTGCTCGCCGGTGCCGAGCAGCACGTGGTCCTTCACGTTCTCCTCGAACTCGCGCTCGACGCGCTCCTTCTCCAGCAGCTGCATGCCCTGGCCGGCGTACGACACGTACTTCACCCGCGCCACGTCGGTGAACTTCTGCAGCGCGTCCTCGGGAGAGGTCCCGAGCTGGAGCTCGCGGCGCAGCGGGAACTTGGTCAGCGGCAGGTCGTGCTTGGCCCGCTCGTCGAGGTAGATGCCGACGAGCTCCTCGACCTGCTCGATGGTCTGCTGCGGGGTGATGGTCCAGACGTCGCCGTGGCGGGCCGCCCGGCGTACGCCCATCTCCTTCATCGCGCCGAGCCAGATCGGCGGGCGCGGCTTCTGGATCGGGTGCAGGTGAGTGGGCCGGTCCTCGATATCGAAGAACTTCCCGTGGTGGGTGACGCGGTCCTGGGTCCAGAGCTTCGTCATCACCTCGATGAGCTCCTCGAGCAGCGAGTAGCGCTGCTTGTACGGCTTGCCGAAGACCTCGTACTCGTGCGGGAGGTAGCCCGTCCCGATCCCCACGACGAGCTTGCCGCGGGTGATCACGTCGAGGGTCGCCAGCTCCTCGGCCAGGGCCACCGGGTGGTGCAGCGGCCCGACCAGGACGGTGGTCCCGATCTTGACGTGGTCGTCGAGCTCGGCCGCGAGACGGGCGAGCAGCGGCACCGGCTGGAACCAGCGGAAGCCCTCGTAGAGGTAGTGCTGACCGATCGTGAGGTAGGTGAAGCCGGCCTTCTGCGCGGCCTCCACCTTCCTCAGCAGCAGGTCGAGGTGCTCCTCGGGCGGGGTGGAGACGGGCTGGTCGCCCATCAGGATTCCGAACTCCACGGTGTCTCTTCTCCGGTCGGCCCGCTCCCCTGGGGGGCGGAGCTCGACCTGGGTCGCTGGGCCGCGAGGCCTCCGTCAACGAAAAATGGTCACGCCGGTGACGCCCTGACGGGCGACCGGTCAGATGAGGAGCGTCCCCATGTCCACGGCGAGCGCCTGGCCGGTGACGAACCGCGCCTCGTCGGAGCACAGCCACGCCACGGCGTGGGTGATCTCCTCCGGCTCGACGGGACCGCGCTCCATCACGTTCGCCATCCACCCGCCGGGCGCATCGCCGGCGAGGTCCCGGCTGAAGAAGTCGTTGTCGATCATCGTCGTCGAGACGCCGGCGGGGATCACGGTGTTGACCCGAACCCCGTGCTTGCCGAGCACCATGGCGAAGTTCTTCATCAGGGCGAGTACGCCGTGCTTGGCGGCGCCGTACCCCATCTGGCCGGGGTTCAGCATCTCCGGCTTGTAGGCGACACCGCGGAAGCTGGAGGTGGAGCCGGTGATGCAGATCGCGCCCCCGCGCCCCCGCTCGATCAGGCCCGGGGTGACCGCGCGCATCAGGAAGTAGACGCCGTTCAGCATGGTGTCCACCGAGTCGTGCCAGGCCGCCATCTCCTGTGACTTCTCGCCGTAGCTGGCCATGATGCCGGCGTTCGCGAGGACGATGTCGATCGCACCGAACCGCTCCTCGGTGGCGGCGACGGCGGCCTCGACGGCCGCCTGGTCCCGGACGTCGCACTGGATCGCCAGCACGTCCGCGCCGAGGTCCTTGAGGTCGCGCTCGGTGGCGGCCAGGTCCTCCGGCGTCGCCATCGGGTAGGCGACCGACTCGACCTGGTCGGCGATGTCGAGGATCGCGATGTTGGCGCCCTCACCGGCGAGGCGGAGGGCGTGCGAACGCCCCTGGCCGCGGGCTCCACCGGTGATGATGGCCGTCTTGCCGTCGAAACGTCCCACTGTGCTCTCCACTCTGTGTCGTGTGCGTCGAATTGCTCAGGTGCCCGGCGGCTTGGTGATCCCGGCGAGTGCGTACTGGATGTGCTTGACCTCGAAGAACTCCGCGAAGCCGTCCTCGCCGAGCTCACGGCCCACGCCGCTGCGCCCCGGTCCGCCCCACGGGGCGTCCGGACGCATGCCCGCACCGCCGTTGACGGTCACGGTGCCGGCGCGGATGCGACGGGCGACGTCGATGGCCTCGTCGAGCCGTCCGAAGACGTTGCCGGCCAGGCCGTAGCGCGAGTTGTTCGCCAGCTCGACCGCGTGGTCGACGTCGCGGTAGCCGAAGATCATGCCGATCGGGGCGAAGAACTCGGTGTCGGCCAGCGGGTGGTCGGGGTCCACGTCCCGCAGCAGGCCGGGGCGCAGGTAGTGCCCGTTCTCCAGGCCCTCGGGACGGCCTCCGCCGGCGCCCCAGCGGGCGCCGCTCTCGAGGAGCTCGGCGACCCAGCCCTCGACCTTCTCGCGATGAGCCGCGGAGATCACCGGGCCGACGACGCTGCCCTCGTCGAGCGGGTCGCCGACCTTGACGGTGGCAATGAACTCGTCGGCCAGCCGGCAGAACTCGTCCACCTGGTCCTCGGGCACGAGCACGCGGCTCCAGGCGGCGCAGCCCTGGCCGGCGTTGCGGGCGAACCGCAGGATCGAGGCGGCGACGGTCGCGGGCAGGTCGGCGCTGGGCAGGACGATGTTGGGGCTCTTGCCGCCGAGCTCGAGGACGGCCTTGCTGACCGAGCCGAGCGCACCCTGGGACATCACCTGGGCGCCGACCGCGTCGGAGCCGGTGAAGGAGACCATGTCGACGTCCGGGTGGCTGGTGAGGGCGATGCCGACGTCCGGTCCGCCGATCACCAGGTTGACCACGCCCGGCGGGAGGCCGACCTCGTCGATCAGCTCCATGATGCGCAGCGTGCTCCACAGGCCCTGCGGAGACGGCAGGACGACCGAGGTGCAGCCGCTGGCCAGAGCGCCGCCAAGCTTCCAGATCAACAGGTTCAGGGGGTAGTTGTAGGCGGGCAGGCAGGCGATGACGCCGACCGGCTCGTAGTGCAGCAGGCTGCCCGACGCCACCGGGGTGTCGTAGTGCGGCAGCGCCTGCTCGTAGCCGCCGCGCGGGCCCTTGAGCGCCATCTTCGCGTACCACCGGAGCACCTCGATGGGTCCGCCGACCTGCATGCCGCGGCACGCGGCGACGGGGGTCCCGACCTCGGTGGCGATGAGCCGCGACAGCGGCTCGGTCTCACGCTCGAAGATGTCGGCGAGCCTGAGGATCGCGTCCGAGCGCATCTGCGGGGTCCACGAGCGCCACTCGCTGCCCTCGAAGGCGCGCTGCGCCGAGGCGACCGCCTGGTCGACCTGCTCGACCGAGCTGGTCAGCGTCTCCCCGAGCTGGTCGCCGGTCGCCGGGTTGGTCGACACGATGGCCTCGCCGGCGGCACCGTCGCACCACTGCCCGTCGATGTAGGTGCTCGCGCTCCGCTTCTCCGCAGCCATCTGGACACTCCTCAGATCGTTCTGGCTCTGCTCTCGCTTCGCTGTCCCTTAGACCATAGCAATCATGCGCATGGAATGGAATGGGGTGGCAGTGTTCTCCTTGCAAGCACTGGCCATCCGACGCATCCCCATTTAGTATTAACTATTCGCATAGTTCTTGTCGTCGCCGAGGAGGCACCGTGCCCAGCCTGTCCACCACCCAGCGGACACAGCTCGAACGTGTCGTCATCCGGTTCGCCGGCGACTCCGGCGACGGCATGCAGCTCACCGGTGACCGGTTCACCGCGGAGAGCGCGGCCTTCGGCAACGACCTCTCGACGCTGCCGAACTTCCCGGCCGAGATCCGCGCCCCCCAGGGGACGATCCCCGGGGTGTCGTCGTTCCAGGTGCACTTCGCCAGCCGCGACATCCTCACCCCCGGCGACCGGCCCGACGTACTGGTGGCGATGAACCCCGCCGCGCTGAAGGCCAACATCGCCGACCTGCGCCCGGGCGCCACCGTCATCGTCGACACCCACGACTTCACCAAGCGCAACCTCACCAAGGCCGGGTACGCCGAGAACCCGCTCGAAGACGGCTCACTCGACGAGCTCCAGCTGCACGCGGTCGACATGACCGGCGTGACGGTCGAGGCGGTCAAGGAGTTCGGCCTCTCGCGCAAGGACGCGGCGCGGGCGAAGAACATGTTCGCCCTCGGGCTGGTCTCCTGGATGTACGGGCGACCGGTCGAGGGCACGATCGCGCACCTGACCAGCAAGTTCGCGAAGGTCCCGGCGATCCGGGACGCCAACATCACGGCGTTCAAGACGGGCTGGAACTTCGGCGAGACCACCGAGGCGTTCGCCGCCTCCTACGAGGTCGCCCCCGCGGACGCCCCGCCCGGCACGTACCGCAACATCACCGGCGGCATCGCGCTCTCCTACGGGCTCATCGCGGCCGGCGTCCGGTCCGGGCTGCGGGTCTTCCTCGGCGCCTACCCGATCACCCCGGCCAGCGACATCCTCCACGAGCTGAGCAAGCACAAGAAGTTCGGCGTCACCACCTTCCAGGCCGAGGACGAGATCGCCGGTGTCGGCGCTGCGCTCGGGGCGGCGTACGGCGGCGCGCTGGGCGTGACGACCACGTCCGGGCCCGGGCTGGCGCTGAAGGCCGAGACCGTGGGGCTCGCGGTGATGCTCGAGCTGCCGCTGCTCGTCGTCAACGTGCAGCGCGGCGGCCCGTCGACCGGCCTGCCCACGAAGACCGAGCAGGCCGACCTGCTGATGGCGATGCACGGCCGCAACGGCGAGGCGCCGCTGCCGATCGTGGCGCCGCAGTCACCGGCCGACTGCTTCGACGCCGCGATCGAGGCGGCGCGGATCGCGGTCGAGCACCGCACCCCGGTGATCCTGCTCTCCGACGGCTCGCTGGCCAACGGCTCCGAGCCGTGGCGGCTGCCCGAGGTCGAGGACCTCCCGACCATCGACCCGGACTTCGCCACCGCGAAGAACCACGGCTCGGACGAGGACGGTCAGCCGACCGACTTCTGGCCGTACCTGCGCGACGAGGAGACCCTCTCCCGCCCGTGGGCGATCCCCGGCACCCCGGGCCTGGAGCACCGCATCGGTGGCATCGAGAAGAAGGCCGGCTCCGGGGAGATCTCCTACGACCCGGCCAACCACGACCACATGGTCCGCATCCGGCAGGAGAAGGTCGACCGGATCGCGGCGACGCTCCCCGACCTGGAGGTCGTCGACCCCGACGGCGACGCGAAGCTGCTGATCATCGGCTGGGGCTCGACGTACGGACCGATCAGCGCGGGTGCGCGGCGGGTGCGGCAGCGCGGCCAGTCCGTGGCGACCGTGCACGTGCGCCACCTCAACCCGTTCCCGGCCAACCTCGGGGAGATCCTCGGTCGCTACGACCGGGTGGTCTGCCCCGAGATGAACCTCGGCCAGCTGGCCAGCCTGCTGCGCGACCGGTACCTCGTCGACGTACGCCGGCTCACCACCGTGCGCGGCATGCCGTTCGGCGCCGAGCAGCTCGAGCACGAGTTCCTGCAGCACCTGGAGGAGATGGCATGACCGCCACCACTGACCTGCCCTTCCCCACCAACGGCACCACCGGGGTCCCCACCACCGACGAGACCCTCACCGGCAAGGACTTCACTAGCGACCAGGAAGTCCGCTGGTGCCCCGGCTGCGGCGACTACGCCGTCCTC
>JAUYLL010000060.1 GCA_030698375.1 Nocardioides sp.
GGAGGCGCACCGACCGGGTCCGCGCCGACTGGTCGGATCGTCGCCGCGGCGACGGCGGCGGAGCCCTCCACGTGACCAGTCCGGGCACCGAGCAACCGCCTCGGACGGCTGCCTACGATCGACCCACGATGTCCGCCCTGCACCCCGCGATCCTCGACTGGTACGCCGACCACGCACGCGACCTCCCGTGGCGCCGGCCCGAGGCCACGCCCTGGGGCGTGGTCGTCAGCGAGCTGATGCTCCAGCAGACCCCGGTGGCGCGGGTCCTCCCGGTGTGGGAGGCCTGGCTCGAGCGCTGGCCGACGCCGGGCGCCTTGGCGGCAGCGCCGGCCGGGGAGGCGGTACGCGCATGGGGCCGGCTGGGCTACCCGCGACGCGCCCTGCGGCTGCACGCCGCCGCGACCGCGATGGTCGACGAGCACGAGGGCGAGGTACCCCGCGACCACACGGCGTTGCGTGCGCTTCCCGGGGTGGGCGAGTACACGGCCGCGGCCGTGGCGTCGTTCGCCTTCGGCCAGCGCCACGTCGTCCTCGACACGAACGTCCGCCGGGTGCACGCCCGGGTCCTCGGCGGGGAGGAGCTGCCTCCCCCGAGCCCGACGCGCGCGGAGCGCGACCGCGCCGCGGACCTGCTGCCCGAGGAGCCGGCGACCGCGGCCACCTGGGCGGTCGCGGTCATGGAGCTCGGCGCCCTGGTCTGCACCGCCGCCCGACCCGCCTGCGCACGCTGTCCGGTCGCGGACCAGTGCGCCTGGCGGGCCGCGGGCCACCCGGCGTACGACGGGCCGCCGCGCAAGACCCAGACGTACGCCGGCACGGACCGCCAGTGCCGCGGCCGGCTGCTCGCGGTGCTCCGCGACACCGACGGCCCGGTGCACCGGTCCTCCCTCGAGGCCGCGTGGCACCTGGTCGAGCAGCGCGAGCGCGCCTTGGCCTCGCTGCTCACCGACGGGCTCGTGGTCGCCACCTCTGCCGACACCTTCACCCTGCCCTGAGCAGGCAGCGAGCTCGGCACCTCGAGCCGAAGGTCACCGGGGTCAGCCGCGCACGACCTGCATCTCGATGATCTTGACCGTCCGCAAGGAGACCTTGGTCGCGGGGTGGACCACACGCAGCCGGTAGGTGCGGGGGCTCCTGAACCGGCCCACACGAAGGATGGCGCGGCCGTTCTCCAGCTTCGCGACGTCCAGTCGCTTACCCGCGTACCGGGCGAAGACCCGACCCGGCGCCGGTTCACCGTTCACCCCGACCAGCACCCGGATGCGGGCGCGGGTCTGACGGGCGATCACGACCTTGGGGCGGACCTGGCCGCGGATCCGGGACTCGACCGGCTCGGGCGGTGCGGTCTCCTCCACGGGCTCGGCCTCGCGCTCCATGTTGGGGTCGGCGGGCGCGGCCGCGATCTCCGCCGCGACCTCGTCCCGGAGGGTCGAGTTCAGCCACGCGACGCCGTACCTGCCGGGGCAGGCGGTCGCGGTCGACGGGTAGATCCCCGCCAAGCGGATGTCACGGTGCCCGTGGATGACGGGGAACCTCTTCCCGCCGAGGGGCGAGGTGCCGTGGGGGTTGCGGTTGAAGCGGTTGAGCCGCCACGCGATCAGCTTGACGACGGACGACTTCATCGCGTTGGTCAGCCGGGTGGTCTCGTAGTTGCCCATCATCGAGACGCCGGTGAAGTACGTGTTCGCCTCGTGGTTGCCGGCGTGGGCACCGCGGACCTGCTTGTTGGGGCCCCCGCGCCGACCGACGTAGATCACGCCGTACGCGTCGACGACGAAGTTGTACCCGATGTCGCACCACCCGAGCGTGGCGGTGTGGTAGCGGTGCATGCCGCGCATGATCCCGGGCGCGTCCTGGGCCCGGTAGCCGTTGGAGCCGGCCGTGTGGTGCAGGGTCACGCCACGCGACGTATTCGCCGTGGTGGGTGAGGAGCACGAGGACTCGGTCGAGGAGTCGACCCCCCACTGGGCACGGGACCGCAGCGGCGGCCGCGGCACGAGCGTGCCACTCGTGCTGGTGCTCGTGGTCGTGGTCGTCGAGGTCAGGGCCGCGTCCCCGGTCGGCTCGACCGCAAGCCCGGTGCCGCCGTCGATCAGGGTGAGCTCGACGTCCTCGGGCGCGGTGGCGGCCGAGCGCAGGCGCACGTCGACACCCTCCGCCCAGCCGGTCCAGATCGGGCTCGTGCCCTCGCGGGTGACGACCATGCCCTGGTCGACGATGTCCTCGACCTCGAACGGGTCCCACTCACCCCACGCACCGTCGGCCTTGACCCGCACCTCGACGGCGAGGTCCTCCGGCGCCGTGCCTGCGGCCCAGCTGACCCCCACCATGCCGAACTCGGCGGTCTTCTCGCGGGTCACCGCAGCGACGACGTCGCTCGGCTGGTCCGCCTCGGACTGCGTCCGCATCTCTGCACCACGCTGACCGGAACGCCGCTGCTCCGCCACCGCCGGCAGGGTCACCGGCACGTCGATGTCGGTGGAGACGACCTCGGCGTTCGGGTTGGACTGCTTCGACGGCACCAGGTCGAGCTCGCCGACGCCGACCGAGGGCATCGCGCCCGCCACGACGAGGCCCAGCATGGTGCTGGCCGCGACCAGTCGGCGAAGACCCGGCAGTCCCTGTCGAGGCCCGGAGCGGGGCGGGAAGGGCATGTCGCCTGTGACTCGTGTGACTGATGGGGTAGTTGGCACTCAGACAGTCTGAAGTGACCAGAGCCGAATTACCACAAGATCATGTGAATTACATGTATGTAGTTCATCGTCGGCGTGTCGCGCCACGTTCGGAGGCGTCGACGACAGCGGCCCCGAACCTCTGCCGAGGTCCGGGGCCGCTGCCTTTCACGCTTCTCCGGGGGTGAGCAACCCCCACGCGATCACTCCGTGTCGGAGGTGTCCGCGGTCTCGATGGGCGGGGCGTCGGGCAGCTCACCGCGCGCGGTGCCGGCGAAGGTGAAGGACGCGGTCGGCCCCTCCCCCTCGACGTCGACCAGCACGATCTGCCCCGGGCCGACCTCGCCGTACAGCATCTTCTCGGCGAGGACGTCCTCGATCTCGCGCTGCACCGTGCGGCGCAGCGGCCGCGCACCGAGGACCGGGTCGAACCCGCGCTCGGCGAGCAGGTCCTTGGCCGGCTGCGTGAGCTCGATGGACATGTCGCGGTCCTTCAGGCGCAGCTCCACCGCAGCGATCATGTTGTCGACCATCGAGACGATCTGCTCCCGCGACAGCGGCGGGAAGACCACGATCTCGTCGACACGGTTGAGGAACTCGGGGCGGAAGTGCTGCTTGAGCTCCTCCGAGACCTTGCCCTTCATCCGCTCGTAGGACCCGGCGACGTCCGAGGCCTGACTGAAGCCCAGGTTGGCGCCGCGCGAGATGTCGCGGGTGCCCAGGTTCGTGGTCATGATGATGACGGTGTTCTTGAAGTCGATCACCCGTCCCTGGGAGTCGGTCAGACGACCCTCCTCCAGGATCTGCAGCAGCGAGTTGAAGATGTCGGGGTGTGCCTTCTCCACCTCGTCGAAGAGCACCACCGAGAACGGCTTGCGCCGCACCTTCTCGGTCAGCTGACCGCCCTCCTCGTATCCGACGTAGCCGGGAGGCGAGCCGAAGAGCCGCGAGACGGTGTGCTTCTCGGAGTACTCGCTCATGTCGAGCTGGATCAGCGCGTCCTCGTCGCCGAAGAGGAACTCCGCGAGCGTCTTGGACAGCCAGGTCTTCCCGACGCCCGAGGGGCCGGCGAAGATGAACGAGCCGCCGGGACGCTTCGGGTCCTTCAGCCCGGCGCGGGTACGCCGGATCGCCCGGGAGAGCGCCTTGACGGCCTCCTCCTGCCCGATGACCCGCTTGTGGAGCTCGTCCTCCATCTTGAGCAGACGGGTGGACTCCTCCTCGCTCAGCTTCACGATCGGGATGCCGGTGGCGACGGCGAGGACCTCGGCGATCAGCTCCTCGTCGACCTCGGCCACGACATCCATGTCGCCGGCCTTCCACTGCTTCTCCCGCTCGGCCTTGCGGAGGATCAGCTGCTTCTCCTCGTCACGCAGCGACGCGGCAAGCTCGAAGTCCTGACCGTCGATCGCGCTCTCCTTGCGGCGACGCACGTCGGCGATCTTGTCGTCGTACTCCTTGAGGTCCGGCGGCGCGGTCATGCGCTTGATGCGCAGGCGCGAACCGGCCTCGTCGATGAGGTCGATCGCCTTGTCCGGCAGGAACCGGTCGGAGATGTAGCGGTCGGCGAGCGTCGCGGCCGAGACCAGCGCCTCGTCGGTGATCGTCACCCGGTGGTGGGCCTCGTAGCGGTCGCGCAGGCCCTTGAGCATCTCGATCGTGTGGGCGATCGACGGCTCCGGCACCTGGATCGGCTGGAAGCGACGCTCGAGCGCGGCGTCCTTCTCGAGGTGCTTGCGGTACTCGTCGAGCGTGGTCGCCCCGATGGTCTGGAGCTCACCCCGGGCCAACATCGGCTTGAGGATGCTGGCCGCGTCGATCGCGCCCTCGGCCGCACCGGCGCCGACGAGGGTGTGGATCTC
Source organism: Nocardioides sp. (assembly GCA_030698375.1). Classification (GTDB taxonomy): domain Bacteria; phylum Actinomycetota; class Actinomycetes; order Propionibacteriales; family Nocardioidaceae; genus Nocardioides_A. Next base: position 4,535 of record JAUYLL010000060.1, read on the forward strand.
GTCGATGAACAGCACGATGTCACCGCGGGTCTTGATCTCCTTGAGGACCTTCTTGAGCCGCTCCTCGAAGTCACCGCGGTAGCGGGATCCGGCGACCAGTGCACCGAGGTCGAGGGTGTAGATGTGCTTGTCGCGCAGGGTCTCGGGGACGTCGCCACGGACGATGTCCTGGGCGAGGCCCTCGACGATCGTCGTCTTGCCGACGCCGGGCTCGCCGATGAGCACCGGGTTGTTCTTCGTGCGGCGCGACAGGATCTGCATGACCCGCTCGATCTGCGGCTCGCGCCCGATCACCGGGTCGAGCTTGCCCTCGCGGGCGGCCTGGGTGAGGTTGCGGCCGAACTGGTCGAGCACCAGCGACGACGACGGAGCCCCCTGCTCGGGCGCGCCGGCCGAGGCCGTCTCCTTGCCCTGGAAGCCGCTGAGCAGCTGGATCACCTGCTGGCGGACGCGGTTCAGGTCGGCGCCCAGCTTCACGAGCACCTGGGCGGCGACGCCCTCGCCCTCGCGGATGAGGCCGAGCAGGATGTGCTCGGTGCCGATGTAGTTGTGGCCCAGCTGCAGCGCCTCGCGCAACGACAGCTCGAGCACCTTCTTGGCGCGCGGCGTGAAGGGGATGTGGCCGCTGGGCGCCTGCTGGCCCTGGCCGATGATCTCCTCGACCTGCGCGCGCACGGCCTCCAGGGAGATGTCGAGGCTCTCCAGCGCCTTCGCCGCGACGCCCTCGCCCTCGTGGATCAGCCCGAGCAGGATGTGCTCGGTACCGATGTAGTTGTGGCTGAGCATCCGGGCCTCTTCCTGGGCCAGGACCACCACACGTCGGGCTCGGTCTGTGAACCGCTCGAACATTTCGCCTCGCTTCTCGCCGCCGGTGGAGCACCGCGGCTGGATCGCACTCGGGAGTCGTCCCTACGCCAGGACCAACCCATGCTCCAGCCTACGTGTTCCCCCCACCACGCCCGAGCCACTCCGCTGACAGCGAACAGGGAACGGCCTCGGTGTGCCCCACCAACGACGGAAGGCGATCAGTTCGCGGCGTCGTACGCCTCACGCAGCTCGGCGGGGATGCGGCCTCGCTCGGGCACGTCGTAGCCGTTCTCACGCCCCCAGGCGCGGACGTCGGCTGCCGAGGGGCCGCTGCTGGAGGAGCTGCTGCTGCGGGTCCGGCGTCCCGAGCTCACCTTGCGGGCGTGCCCGACGTACGGCGCCAGGGCCTCGCGCAGCTCGGCGGCGTGCGCGCTGGTCAGGTCGATCTCGTATCCGGCGCCGTCGAGACCGAAGCGGACCGTCTCGTCGGCCTCGGCGCCGTCGAGATCGTCGACCAGGATGATGCTGACTTTCTGGGCCATGTAAATTCCTCGCGATTCTTCAAAGGGGGATGGGGAAGTTCTCCCACCGTATATCGCTAACCCTTCCGAAATCTATTCCGCGCGGAATGGGAAATGGATTACTCGGGGCGCAGGAGCGGAAAAAGAATCGTCTCCCGAATGCCGACACCGGTGAGCAGCATGACGAGCCGGTCGACGCCGATGCCGATCCCACCGGCCGGGGGCATGCCGTACTCCATGGCCTTGAGGAACACCTCGTCGAGCTCCATCGCCTCGGGGTCGCCCTGCGCGGCCATCCTCGACTGCTCCTCGAGCCGCTCGCGCTGGATCACCGGGTCGTTGAGCTCGGAGTACGCCGCCCCCAGCTCGACCCCGTTGATGATGAGGTCCCAGGCCTCGTTGACCCCGGGGCTGCTGCGGTGCGGCTTGGCCAGCGGCTTGATCGAGGAGGGGTAGTCCATGACGACCGTCGGCTGGATGAGGGTGTCCTCGACCAGCTGCTCGAAGAGCTCGACGACGATCTCCGGGGCACCCCAGCCGTCCTGGAGCTCCACCTCGTGCTCGGCTGCGATCGCGCGCAGCTCGGCCGCGTCGGTCTCCGGCGTCAGGCTGCGACCGGTCGCCTCGCCGACGAGGTCGAGGATCGACGCCTCGCGCCACTCGGCCTCGAGGTCGATCATCGAGCCGTCGCGCCCCTGCACCACCGTGCGACCGGTCGCACGCGCGGCGTCGCGCACCAGCGACTTCGCCAGGGCGATCATCGAGTGCTGGTCCCCGTAGGCCTCGTACGCCTCGAGCATCGAGAACTCGGCGGCGTGCGTGGAGTCCAGGCCTTCGTTGCGGAACGTGCGGCCGATCTCGAAGACCCGGTCGACGCCGCCGATCATCGCGCGCTTGAGGTCGAGCTCGAGCGCGATGCGCAGCAGCATCTCCTGGTCGAAGGCGTTGAGGTGCGTGCGGAACGGGCGTGCGGCCGCGCCACCGTTGGTGAGCTGGAGGATCGGGGTCTCGACCTCGAGGTACGCGCGCTCGTCCAACGTCGCGCGCAGCGACTTGAGAACTTTCGCCTTCGTCCGCACGATCTCGCGCGGCTCCGGGTGCACCATCATGTCGACGTACCGCAGCCTCACGCGGGCCTCGTCGCTGAGCGGACGGTGCTCGTTCGGCAGCGGGCGCAGGGTCTTCGCCGCCATCGTCCAGGCCGTCGCCGAGACGGACAGCTCGCCGCGGCGGCTGGTGATGACCTCGCCCTCCACCGAGATGAGGTCACCGATGTCGACCAGGGCCTTGAAGTCCGCCAGCCGCTCCTCGCCGACGTCGGCCAGCGACAGCATCGCCTGGATCTCGCTGCCGTCACCCTCACGCAGACGGGCGAAGCAGAGCTTGCCGGTGTTGCGCTGGTTCACCACGCGTCCGGTCACCGCGACCTGCTGACCGGTGCGGGTGTCCGGCTCGAGCCCCTCGGCGTCGTAGAACTCGCGGATCGCCGCGATCGTGTGGGTCCGCGGCACGGCGACCGGGTAGGCCCCCGCCTCGCTCTCGACCAGCCGCTCGCGCTTCTCCCGGCGGACCCGCATCTGCTCGGGGAGCTCGTCGTGCTCCTCGGTCTCGTGCACGGGCGGCTGCGACTGGTCGGTCATGGTGCTCGATCCTAGGGTCGCGCGTCACGCTCCCGATACGGAGGTCAGGCGCTGCGTGGCTGACGACCCGGCCTGCGTAGCCGGAAGTCGTCCTCGTCCCCCTCCAGGTGGCTCCGCAGCTCGTCGCAGCAGGTACCCACCGGGCCGCGCCAGAGCGAACCACGCCGGGAGCGCGATCTCGGCCGCCAGCGCCATGTCGATCGCCAACACCGCCTCACGGTCGCAGGCCTCCTGACGTGCCGCCTCCACCACCGCACGCGGTCTCGGCTCACGTCGCTCAGGTGTTGCGGTGGAAGACCAGCTCGAGGCCGAGGAGGGTGAGGAGGGGACGGTGATCGGTGAGGGTGGCGCACTCGTCGACGACCAGGGGGGCGAGACTGCCGGTGGCGACGACGGTCAGGTCGGCCAGGTCGACGCCGAGCTCGACGGCCATCCGGGTGACGATGCCGTCGACCTGGCTGGCGAAGCCGTAGAGCACTCCGGACTGCAGCGCCTCGACGGTGTTCTTCGCGATCACCGAGCGCGGTCGGAGCAGCTCGACCTTGCGCAGCTGCGCGCCGCGACGGCCCAGCGCTTCCAGCGAGATCTCGATGCCGGGCGCGATGGCGCCGCCGACGTACTGGCCCTGGCCGGTGACGACGTCGAACGTGGTGGCCGTGCCGAAGTCGACCACGACCGTCGGACCCTCGTAGAGCCTGGACGCGGCGAGCGCGTTGACGATGCGGTCCGCGCCCACCTCGCGCGGGTTGTCCATCAGCACGGGTACGCCGGTGCGGATGCCGGGCTCGACCACGACGTGCGGGCAGCCGGGGTAGTAGGTCTCGAGCATCTCGCGCCACTCGTGCAGGACCGCCGGGACCGTGGCGCACAGGGCGATGCCGCCGAGGTCCTCGGTGTCCGCCCGGACGAGCAGCCCCTCCACGAGCAGGCCCCATTCGTCGGCGGTGCGGCGCTCGTCGGTCCGCACCCGCCAGTGGTCGAGGACCTCGCCGTCGCGGACCAGGCCGAGCGCGGTGTGGGAGTTGCCGATGTCGACGCAGAGCAGCACCGGGGTCACGGCCCCTCCTCACGGGCGGCGGCGTAGGCGGCGGCTTCGTCGCGCAGGTCCATGCCGAGATCGAAGACCGCGACCGAGTGGGTGAGGCCGCCGACCGACAGGAAGTCGACGCCCGTCTCGGCCACCTCGCGCGCCCGCTCCAGCGTCAGGTTCCCGGACGCCTCGAGGGTGGCGCGGCCGTCGGCGATCCCCACCGCCTCGCGCATCGTCTCCGTGGCCATGTTGTCCAGCAGCACCCGCTCGCACCCGGCCGCCAGCAAGTCGCGTAGCTGGTCGAGGTCGGTGACCTCCACCTCGACGGGCAGGTCGGGGTAGCGCTTCTTCACCGCGGTGTACGCCGGCACGACGCCACCCGCGGCCAGCACGTGGTTGTCCTTCACCAGCGCCATGTCCGACAGGGAGAACCGGTGGTTCACCCCTCCCCCGCAGCGCACGGCGTACTTCTGCAGCGCGCGCAGGTGGGGCAGGGTCTTGCGGGTGTCGAGGACCCGCGCCCTCGTGCCCTCGAGCGCGTCGACCCAGCGCGCCGTGGCGGTCGCCACGCCGGAGAGGTGGCAGGCGTAGTTGAGGGCCGTGCGCTCGGCGGTGAGCAGCCCGGCGACGGCGCCATGGACCGACAGCACGACGTCACCACGGGCCACCCGGGCACCCTCCGCCACCGGTCGCTCGACGGTGACCTGCTCGAGCACCACCCGGAAGACCAGCTCCGCGACCGCGAGCCCGGCGACGACACCGTCCTCGCGGGCGCCGAAGTCCGCCCAGTCCACGGCCGTCTCGGGGATCGTCGCGGCGCTGGTGACGTCGACGCCCCGGTCGGGCAGGTCCTCCTCGAGGGCGGCGACCACGTCGGCGTACAACCGCTCGGGCTCGAGCCCCGCGGCGCCGAGCTCGTCGGTGAGGCCGGGCGGGAGCGCGGCGTACGGCACGGGCTTCCAGCGTGGCTCCATCATGGCCGGGCTCCGGTCGGGGTCGGGATCGGGATGGGTCGGTACGTGGATGTCGGCGCCCCGTCGACCAGCACGGTGTCGAGGTGGCCACGCCAGGCGTCGACGGTGGCGGCGAAGTCCTCGCGCCAGTGGGAGCCGCGGGTCTCCTCGCGCTGACGAGCCGCGACCAGGAGCGCCGCACTGACGGTGAGCAGGTTCGTGGTCTGCCAGGCATCGGCGCCGGCGACCGGCTCCTCGTGGGTCGGCGCCGCGAGCGTGGTCAGAGCCTTGGTGGCCAGCGCCATGCCGTCGGCGCTGCGCAGCACCCCCACCTGCTCGGTCATCGTCGCCTGCAGGGCGTCGAGGGCCGCGCCCCCCACCAGCCCCTCCGTACGCCGGTCCTCGGCGGGGTCCTGCCGGGCCGGCAGCTCCGCCACCAGGGCCTCGGCGATCCGGCGCGAGAACACCAGGCCCTCGAGCAGGGAGTTCGACGCCAGCCGGTTCGCACCGTGCACGCCCGAGCAGGCGACCTCGCCGCACGCGTAGAGGCCGGGGACCGACGACCGGCCGTGCAGGTCGGTGGCAATGCCGCCCGAGGCGTAGTGGCAGGCGGGCGCGACGGGGATGAGGTCGGTGACCGGGTCGACGCCGTGGGAGCGGCAGGTGGCGAGGATCGTGGGGAAGCGCTGCTCCCATTTCTCGGCTCCGAAGTGCCGGGCGTCGAGCCACATGTGCTCCCGGCCCTGTGCGCGCATCCGGCGGGTGATCGCCTTGGCGACGATGTCGCGCGGGGCGAGGTCGGCCAGGTCGTGCTGCCCGGTCATGAACCGCTCGCCGTCGAAGTCGACGAGGAACGCGCCCTCACCGCGCACGGCCTCGGAGATCAGCGGCTGCTGGCCGCGGGAGCTCGCGCCCAGCCACATGACGGTGGGGTGGAACTGAACGAACTCGAGGTCGCGGAGCGTCGCCCCGGCACGCAGAGCGAGCGCCATGCCGTCACCGGTCGCGACGGCGGGGTTGGTCGTCGCGGAGAACACCTGGCCGAGACCACCGGCGGCGAGCACGACCGCACGGCAGTGCGCCGCACCGACACCGTCGCGGCGCCCCTCGCCGAGCACGTGCAGCGTGACCCCGGCGACTCCCCCGTCGGCACCGGGGATCAGGTCGAGGGCGAGGGCGTGCTCGATGACCTCGATCCCGGGGTCGCGCTGGATGGCGGCGACGAGCGCCCGCTGGATCTCCGCCCCCGTGGCGTCACCCCCGGCGTGCGCGATCCGGTCGCGGTGGTGGCCGCCCTCGCGGGTCAGCGACAGCACACCGTCGGCCTGGTCGAACTGGGCGCCGAGGGCGATGAGCTCGTGCACCGCGTCGGGGCCCTCGGTGACGAGGACGCGCACGGCCTCCTCGTCGCACAGCCCGGCACCAGCGACGAGGGTGTCGGCGAGGTGCTCCTCAGGGGTGTCGCCCGGGCCGAGCGCCGCCGCGATCCCGCCCTGCGCCCACTGGGTGGATCCGGCCGAGAGGTGGTCCTTGGTGACGACCAGCACGGAGGCCGGCCGCCCCGCCCCGGCGAGCCCGGCCCGCACGCGCAGCGCCGCGGTCAGGCCGGCGATGCCGGACCCGACGACCACGACGTCGGCGTACCGCGTCCACCCCGGGCGCGGGGCGGCGAGGCGGGCGGGGACTCTCACGGACGGCTCACTGCTGGGTGGCCGCGCTCAGCGCTCGGCGTGGACGAGGTCGCCGCGACGCAGGCCCTGGGTGACCTCCTGCTGCGGGAGGACCCCGGCGGGGTCGTGACCGGCGCCGATCACCTTGTTGTCGGCGTCGACGAAGACGACGTCGGGCTGGTAGGCGCGGGCCTCGGCGTCCTCCATCTGGCCGTAGGCGATGAGGATGACGAGGTCACCGGGGTGCACGAGCCGGGCGGCGGCGCCGTTGATCCCGATGATGCCGCTGCCGCGCTCGCCGGCGATCGTGTAGGTCTCGAGCCGGGCACCGTTGGTGATGTCGACGATGTGGACCAGCTCTCCGGCGAGCAGGTTGGCGGCGTCGAGCAGGTCCTCGTCGACGGTCACCGAGCCGACGTAGTGCAGGTCGGCCTGGGTCACCGTTGCGCGGTGGATCTTGCTCTTCATCATGGTGCGCAGCATCAGCGTGCTCCCTGGGTCTGGTGCAGGTACTCGTGCAGGTTCGCGGACAGGTCGAGCGGGACGTTGTCGAGGAGTCGGGTGGTGCCGACCCGGGCGGCGACCAGGAGGCGAGCGGCCCCGTGGTCGGGCGCCGGGCCGAGGTCGGGGTCGGTCACGGTCAGGTAGTCGAGCGCGAGCGTCCCCTCGGCGAGAGGACCGGCCAGCTCGACGTGCGCCGCGGCCAGCACGGCCTCCGCGCCGTCCTGGGCCGCCGCGGACCCGGCGGCCAGGGCGCGGGACAGGGCGGTCGCCGTACGGCGCTGGGCGGGGTCGAGGTAACGGTTGCGGGACGACAGCGCCAGCCCGTCGTGCTCCCGCACCGTGGGGGCGCCGACGACCTCCACGCCGAGGCAGAGGTCCGCGGCCATCCGGTGGATGAGGGCCAGCTGCTGGTAGTCCTTCTGGCCGAAGATGGCCGCGTCGGGACTGACGAGGCCGAAGAGCTTGGCGACCACGGTGAGCACGCCGGCGAAGTGGGTGGGCCGGGCGGCGCCCTCGAGGACACCACCGAGCGGGCCGGGGTGGACGGTCACCTGGGGGTCCCCGCCGGGATAGACCTCGTCAACGGCCGGCACGAACACCACGTCGGCGCCGTGGGCCCCGCAGACCTCGAGATCGGCCTCGAGGGTGCGCGGGTAGCGGTCGAGGTCCTCACCGGCGGCGAACTGCAACGGGTTCACGAAGACCGAGACCACGACGGCACCGTCGGCGCCCGCGCGCTCGCGGGCCTCTGCGACCAGGGTCGCGTGGCCCTCGTGGAGCGCGCCCATCGTCGGCACGAGCACGACCGGTCCACCGGAGGCCCGGGTGGGGGCGAGGGCGGCGGCGAGCTCTGCGCGGGTGCCGGCGACGACGAGCAGCGCCGCGGTCGCCGCGGTCATCGGGTCCCGCCCTGGCCGACGCCGTGCCGGTCAGGGGAACTGGTCGTCCAGGAGGTGTCGAACTCCCTGACCGGCGCAGAAGTCCCCGGGCGGCCGGGGACTCGACCGCCGCCCTCCCCGGCCAGCGCGTCGGTGAGGGCCTGGTCGAGCGCGACGGCCCGGCGGGGGGCGAGACGGCCGTCGGCGACGGTCCGCTCGACGGTGGCGCGAGCCATCGCCGCGTAGGCGTCGAGCGCGCCAGGTGCGTGCTCGGTGATGCGGGAGAGGTGGTCGCGGACCGTGCGCAGGTCGCCGCGGGCGACCGGGCCGGTCAGTGCGGCGTCGCCGTGCTCGAGGGTGTTGTCGAGCGCCGCGGTGAGCAGGGGGCGCAGGGTCCCTGCCGGGTCGTCCACCCCAGCGGCACGCAGCAGGTCCATGGCCTGGCTCACGAGGGTGACAAGGTGGTTCGCGCCGTGCGCCAGGCCCGCGTGGTAGAGCGCGCGGTGCTCCTCGGCGATGCGCACGGGGCGGCCACCCAGCGCCGCGACGAGCGCGTCGGCGACGGTGGCGAGCTCGTCGGGCACGGTGACGCCGAAGACGCAGCCCTGCAGCCGCTCGACGTCGGCGGCGGTGCCGGTGAAGGTCATCGCGGGGTGCACGGCGAGCACCCGGCAGCCGACGGCGGCAGCGGGCGCGAGGACGTCGAGCCCGTGCTTGCCCGAGGTGTGCACGACGAGCTGGCCCGGCCGCAGCGACCCGCTGTCGGCCATCGAGCGCACCACACCGGGAAGCATGTCGTCGGGCACGGTGAGCAGCAGCAGGTCGCAGGCGCGCGCGACGGCGGTCGGCTTGGCAACCTCGACTCCCGGGAGCAGGTCGGCCATGCGCTCGCGGGTGGCCGGGGTCTCCCCCGAGGCGGCCACGACAGCGGTCGTCGGGAGGGCCTGCAGCACCGAGCCGAGGACCGCCCCGACGCGGCCCGCGCCCAGGACACCGACGGTCAGTCCATCGAGCGGGGTGCAGGGGTGTGGTGCGCCCAACGACGTGGGCGCAGGCGTCGTGCTGCGCATGTGAGGGCCCTTTCCGTTCCAGTCCACCAGGGGTACCGGACGAGTTCGTGGCTCGTGCACGACGAGCCTACGCCGCACCCGGGCCCAGGCGAAACAGGGCGGATCACCCTCAGGTGGTGTTGTGGGTCACACCACCTGTGGCAGGCTCGGCCGGTGCTGTTTCCCTCCGCCGGCGCCCACACCGGCTCGCCCGACGTGCGCTGCGCGTCCCTCGCCGCGCTCGACGCGGCGACCGCCTACGCCATCTGGCGCCTGCGGTCGGAGGTCTTCGTGGTCGAGCAGGACTGCGTCTACCTCGACCTCGACGGCCGGGACGCCGAGCCCACGACCCTGCACTGGTGGGTGCCCGGTGGCAGCCCCGGCCAGGTCGCGGCGTACCTCCGGGTGCTGGCGACCGACGAGCCCGGCGAGGCCCGGATCGGCCGCGTGGTCACCGCCCCCCTGCGCCGCGGCGAGGGCCTGGCGGGTGCGCTGGTCGCCGCGTCCGTGGCCGACCTGGTCGCGCGCGGCGCGACCCGGGTGACGATCGACGCCCAGTCCCACCTGGAGGGCTGGTACGGCGGCTTCGGCTTCCGGCGTACGGGGGCGGAGTTCCTCGAGGACGGGATCCCGCACGTGCCGATGGCGCACGAGGCCTGAGCCTCGAGGGCGTCCCGGTCAGGGAGCGCTGAACTCCACGGTCGGGCCGTCGTGGCGGACCAGATCCCCGCGCAGGGCGAGCAGCTCGAGGTGCGTAAGCGTCTCCATCGTGGCCAGCGAGCCGTTGAAGACGTCGAGGTCGACGAGCCGACGCTCGCGCTTGGTCCAGGGCAGCTCGCCGGCGACCTCGTAGGCCGTGCGGGCACCGCCGCGAACGATCTCGATGCACCGCGCGAGCCGCCCCTCGTGGAAGGCGAGCAACTCGTCGACACGCTGGTGGGAGCTCATGCCGGTGGGGCCATGAGCCGGGAGCAGGGTCATGTCGGGCATGGCGCGCACCTTGACCAGCGACGCCATGAAGTCGCGCAGCGGCTGGGGGGCGTAGACCGGCTCGAACCCGACCGACGGCGTGATGGTCGGCAGTACGTGGTCACCGGCGAAGAGCACGCCGGCCGCCTCGTCGGCGAAGACGAAGTGGCCCTGGGTGTGGCCGGGGGTGGAGACGGCCTTGAGGCTGCGGCCGGCGACCTCGATGGTGTGGTCGGTCTCCAACCAGGTGTCGGGGTAGCCCCAGAGGCCGAGGTCCGGCGGGTCCCCGTGCATGACGCGGGCCCACTCCTCGGCGATGACCTGGGCGCCGGCTCGCTCGAGCTGGGCGACCGTCGGGTCGTGGTCGAGGTCGGGGTCGTGCATCAGGTCGAGGGTCGGCTTGTCGCCGATGCCGAGGCTCAGGCCGGCGCCGAACTCCTTGGCGATGACCGCGGCCTGCGTGTAGTGGTCTCGGTGCACGTGGGTGACCAGGAAGCGGCGGATGTCGCGGACGCCGTACCCGATCTGCTTCAGCGAGCTCTCCAGCAGGGTGCGCGACTCCTCGATCGCCCAGCCACCGTCCACCAGCGTCAGGCCCTCGTCGGACTCCAGCACGTAGACGTTGACCGCCCGCAGGCCGTCCATCGGCAGCGGCAGCGGGATCCGGTGGACGCCGGGCGAGACCTCGTAGGCCCCCGGTTCGGTCCAGGTGCCGGAGCCGGTCGACTGGTAGACGGCCTGGGCCGGGAGGTCGTTGCGCATGCCAAGGAGTCTCGCAGCCCGTTCAGGAACGGGCGACGAGACCCCGTCCCGTGACGAGCGGCAGGTCGAGCGCGGTGACCAGTCCGGGGGCCGCGGCGACGACGGCCGGGACCGCGTTGACCAGTCGCATCGCGGTCACGATCATCCCGGAGGTGTTGTGGTCGCCGTGCTCGCCCTCGTGGACGAAGTCGACGCGCATGTTCGGCTCGCCCTTCACCTCGACGCGGTAGCAGCCGCCGCCCTCGGCCGGCTGCGGCCACTCGGGCGCCTGGTCGACGTGAGTCCGGGTGACGTGCTCGAGGACGACGCGCGGGACACCGTCGACATTGCCCTCGACGGTGAAGCGGACCGCGGCGCGGGTGCCGTCCGCGATCTCGCAGGAGGCGATGGAGAGGTCGGCCTCGGCGGCGCGGAACTCGTAGGTCTCCACCAGCGGCTCGTCGAGGGTGAGGCCGAGCCCGGCGGCGATCTGCCGTACGACGCTGCCCCAGCCCATCGCGAGGATGCCGGGCTGGAAGAGGAACGGCAGCTCGTCCATCGACGTGCCGAAGCCAAACAGGTCGGCCATGACCACCGGCTGGTAGTACGTCGAGTAGTCGGCGATCTCGGAGCAGCGGACCTCGTCGATGCGCTGGCTGAGCGAGGTCAGCTGCAGCGGCAGGACGTCGTTGGCCCAGCCGGGGTCGATGCCGTTGACGTGCAGGGAGGCGCCACCGGACTCGCCGGCCTTCACCACGCCGTCGACGATCTCGTCGGGCAGCACGCCCTGGGGGAACTGCAGGCAGACCGGGCCGCTCGAGACCACGTTGACGCCGGCCTCGAGGAAGGAGCGGAGGTCATCGATCGACTCGAAGACACGGTCGTCGGTCATCGCGGTGTGCACGATGCAGTCCGGCTCGAGCGCGAGCAGCGCTGCGCTGTCGTTCGTGGCCGCGACCCCGAGCTCACGGCCCAGCTCGGCGAGCTCACCGGCGTCCTTGCCGGCCTTGGCCTCGCTGGAGACCCAGACGCCGACCAGCTCGAGGTCGGGGTGGGCGTCGATGCCCTTGATGGCGTGGCGGCCGACGGTGCCGGTCGACCAGGCGACGACGCGGAGCGGGCGAGAGGTCATGGGGATCTCCGTTCAGAGTGTCAGGCAGGATCCAGCGTGATCAGGCAGGGGTGAGGTCGGGAAGGCCGAGGTCGAGGTTGGGCTGCTGCAGGCCGCCGTCGACCTCCACGACCTTGCCGGTCAGGTAGGCGCCGGCGGGCGAGGCGAGGAAGAGCACGGTGGCGGCGATCTCCTCCGGTCGACCGACCCGGCCCAGGGGCGTGGTCTCCTCCATCTCGCCCATCACCGCCTCGTCGGAGGCGACGAACTCCAGCGCGGAGGTCATCACCGAGCCGACGCCGACCGCGTTGACGCGGATGCGAGGGGCGAGGTCCATCGCGGCCAGCCGGGTGTAGTGCGAGAGCGCGGCCTTGGCGGTGCCGTAGGCCAGGTAGCCACGGCCCGCGACCCGGCCGATGACCGAGCTGATGTTGACGATCGAGCCGCCACCGTCCTCGAGCAGGTGCGGAACGGCCGCGCGGGTCAGCGCGTGGGCGGTGCCGACGTTGAAGTGGAAGGCCTCGGCGAGGTACGCCGCGTCGGTGTCGAGGAGGGCGTTGGGGATCGTTCCCCCGACGTTGTTGACGACGACGTCGAGCCGCCCGAAGGCCTCCATGGCGGTCGCCGCGAGCCCCGCGGCAGCGTCGAGGTCCATGAGGTCCGCGGGAGCGACGTGCGCCCGGCGGCCGACCGCCTCGACCTCGGCCGCGACCTTCTCGAGCTGGTCACGGTGGCGGGCGCTGATCACCACGTCGGCACCCGCCTCAGCCAGCGCTACGGCCGTGGCGGCACCGATGCCGCGTCCGGCGCCGGTGACGACGGCGACCTTCCCGTCGAGCCTGAAGGAGTCGAGGATGCTCACGCGGGGCCTTTCCGACCGGGGGCGCGTGACCCGCGCCACAGTGGCCAGAAATGTAACAGGTTCTAGTTCTGGCCGACAGGGCTTGCGGCAGGTCCGGTCACCGGATGCTCCGAGAGCCAGCAGTGGGTCCGCGAGTAGACCGTCGGCATGCACTTGTTGCAGTGGATGCAGGCACCCTCGGTGGCCGTACCCTCCTGCATCCGTCGCAGCAGGTCCGGCTCGCGGAGCAGCGCGCGGGCCATCGCGACGTACTCGAAGCCCTCGGCCATCGCCAGGTCCATCGTCGCCTTGGTCGAGATGCCGCCGAGCAGGATCAGCGGCATCGACACCGCCGCCCGGAACTCCCGAGCCAGGGGCAGGAGGTAGGCCTCCTCGTACGGGTAGGAGCGCAGGAACCGCTCCCCGACGTACTTCATGCCGAAGCTGACCAGGGGCGGCATCACCTGGCGGAACTCCTCGCGCGGCGCGTCGCCGCGGAACAGGTACATCGGGTTCATCAGCGAGCTGCCGGCGCTGAGCTCGATCGCGTCGAGGGTGCCGTCCGCCTCGAGCATCTGGGCGAGCTCGACGCTCTCGGGGAGGTTGAACCCGCCAGGCGCGCCGTCCTTCATGCTCATCTTCGCGATGACGGCGACCTCCTGGCCGACCTCGTCGCGGACCGCGCGGGCGACCTGGCGGGCCAGGCGGGCGCGGTTCTCGAGGCTGCCGCCCCACCGGTCCTTGCGGCGGTTGAGGTTCGGGGAGAGGAAGCTGGAGACCAAGTAGTTGTGGCCGAAGTGCAGCTCGAGACAGTCCAGTCCGCCGCGGACCCCGAGCCGCGCGGCCGCGACGAAGTCGTCGGTGACCCGGGTGAGGTCGCGCTCGCTCGCCTTGCGGACCATCTGCATCGACAGCGGGCTCGGCATCGCCGACGCCGCCAGCGCGTGCTTGCCGTTGGAGCGACCGTTGCCGACCGGGCCGGAGTGGCCCAGCTGGCCGGCGACCAGCGCGCCCCGCTCGTGGACGGCGTCGGTCAGGCGCTGGAGGCCCGGCAGCACCTCCGCGCGCAGGTGGATCGCCGCCGCGTCGGTGCGTCCCTCGGGCGAGACCGCCAGGTAGGCCACCGTCGTCATGCCGACCCCACCCTCGGCCACCGCCACGTGGTAGTCCACGAGATCCTGCGACACCAGCCCACCCGGCGACCGCGCCTCGAACGTCGCCGCCTTGATCGTGCGGTTGCGCAGCGTCAGCGGGCCCAGCCGGGCCGGGGAGAACACGTCAGGGGTCACCCGAAAACTGTAACGCGTTCTTGTTCTGGGGGGTCGGGAGTCACTACACGTGTAGTGACTTCCCAGGTTCGGACACATTCCACGGCCTCGAAACCCCAGTTTCCTGTACGCGCATCGGCCCTGCCACCGACGATGCAGCCCGGTACGGTCGGGCGGACCTCGACCACCCGGGAGGCCTAGTGAGCGATCGCGCGACCGTCCACCGCGACCGCTGGGGGATCCCGCACCTGCGGGCCCCCGACGTGCTCGCGCTCGCCCGGCTCCAGGGGCGGGTAACGGCGTACGACCGGGCCTGGCAGCTCGAGCACGCGCGACACCGCGCGGAGGGCGGCACCGCCTCCTACCTCGGCGCCGACGGCGTCGAGTGGGACGTCCTCGCCCGCCGCGCGCGCCTCGTCGACACCGCCCAGCGGGCCTTCGCCGCGCTCGACGACGAGTCCCAGGCCTTCCTCACGGCGTACGCCGACGGGGTCACCGACGGCCTCGGCGCCGGCGCCGCGCGGGCTCCTGAGCTCGCACACCTCGACCTGGCGCCCGGGGAGTGGCAGCCGTGGACGCCGGTCGCGGTCTGGCTGGGCATCCATCTGCTCTTCGCCGGCTTCCCCACCAAGCTGTGGCGGGACCGGGTGCTGACCGCCCTCGGCGAGGAGGGCGAACCCCTGCTCCAGCTGGAGGAGCCGCTGCTCCCCGGCAGCAACGGATGGCTCGTCACCGGCGCCCGCACACGCAGCGGGCACGCGGTCGTGGCGGGCGACCCGCACCGGCTCCTCGAGAACCCCGGCGTCTACCAGCAGGTGCACCTGGCCTGCCCGGGAATCGACGTCTTCGGGCTGGCCGTCCCGGGGGTGCCCGGGCTTCCGCACTTCGGCCACGCCGGGTCGGTGGCGTGGGCGATCACGAACGCCGCGGCCGACACCCAGGACCTCTACCGCGAGCGGCTGCGCGCCGGCCCCGACGGCACCGTCCAGGCGCGCGGCCCGGCCGGCTGGGAGGCAGCTTCCCGGCACGTCGAGCAGGTGGCGGTGCGGGGCGCGAGCCCGGTCGACGTCGAGGTCGTGGAGACCCTCCGGGGCCCCGTCGTGCACCACCTCCCCGACGGCGACGCGCTCAGCCTCCGCCAGCCGCCGCGGGTGCTGGCCGCATCGGGCCTCGGCTCCCTCCTCCCGCTGCTGCGCGCCCGCACGGTCGCCGACGTCGACGCCGCCGTCGAGGGCTGGGTCGAGCCGGTCAACGTGCTCCTGGCCGCGGACCGCGACGGCGGCACCCTGCACCGCACGACCGGACGGGTGCCGCACCGCAGCCACACCGCCGGCCTTCGCCCCGTGCCCGCCTGGGAGCCGGCGCACGCCTGGGCGGGGTGGCACGACCCGATGCCCCGCCGCGAGGTGCCCTCCGACGGCATCGCGGTGATGGCCAACGAGGCCGGCGCCTCCGCGCCACTCGGCATCGTCTTCGCGCCACCGCACCGTGCCGAGCGGATCCGCGACCTGCTCGGTGCCCACGACGGCTGGGACGCCACGTCGATGGCCGACGTCCACACCGACACCCGTACCGGCTCCACGTCCGCGCTGCTCGACAGGCTCACCGCGCTCGAGCCCACGACGCTCGCCCCCGGGGCACGCGCGCACCGCGACGCGCTGCTGGCCTGGGACCGCCGGATGGAGGCCGACAGTCGCCGCGCCACGACGTACGCCGACCTGCGGGCCGCGCTCGTCCGCCGGCTGGGCGACGACCCGTGCCTCGCCGCCCTGCACCCCGGCGCGGACCACCCCGGCCTCTTCGCGCCGTGGACTACGCCGGCGCCGCGCCTCGCCTACGCCCTCGAACGAGTGCTGGGCGACGGGCTCCGCGGTGTCGACCTCGACGCGCACCTCCGCGCCGCACTCGCGGACCTCGCCGCAGCCGGCGCCCCCGACGACGCCGCACCCTGGGGCGAGCACCACCGCGCCGCACCGCTGCACGCCCTCGACGCCGATCCCGACGACGGCACCTGGTTGCACGGCGACGACCCCGCTCCGCTGCTGGGGCTCGGCGGCGACAACGACTGCGTGCTCGCGACCACGAGCGTGCACGGCATCTCCCACCGCTGCTCGCGGGGCCCCGTCGCCCGCTACGTCTGGGACCTCGGCGACCCCGAGGCCAGCCGGTGGGTCGTGCCGCTCGGCGCCTCCGGCGTGCGCGGCGACCCGCACCAGCGAGACCAGCTCGAGGCCTGGCGCACCGGGGTCCTGCCGCCGGTCGAGCTCGACCCGACGACGTGGACCGAGGACGACCTGCGCCAGCATTGACAGCCCCCGCGGCCCGGACGGATGCTCGCGAGGTGCCTTACTACCGCCAGGTCGGCGACGTCCCCCGCCACCGCCACACGCAAGCCCGCACGGACGCGGGAGCGTTGCTCCGCGAGGAGCTCATGGGCGAGGAGGGCTTCTCCTCGGACTCCTCGCTGCTCTACCACCGCGGCGTGCCGTCGGCGATCCTCGCCAGCGAGGTCTGGGAGCTGCCCGACCTGACGACCACCGCCAACCATCCCCTCAAGCCGCGGCACCTGCGGCTGCACGAGCTCGTCGCCTCCGTCCCGGAGGCGGACCTCGACGCGGTGCAGCACCGTCGGCTGGTGCTCGGCAACGCCGACGTCCGGATCTCGTACGGCGCCGCAACCGCTCCGTCGCCGTACTACCGCAACGCCCTGGGCGACGAGTGCGTCTACGTCGAGGCGGGCTCCGGCACGGTGGAGACCGTCTTCGGCACGCTGGCCTACCGCGCCGGGGAGTACGTCGTGGTCCCCCGCGCGACCACGCATCGCTGGGTACCGGCCGAGCCCTCGCTGCTCTACGCGATCGAGGCGATGTCGCACGTCGGCCCGCCGCGCCGCTACCTGTCGAAGAACGGTCAGCTGCTCGAGCACGCGCCGTACTGCGAACGCGACCTGCACGGACCGGACGGTCCCCTGCTGGTCGAGGGTGAGGAGGTCGAGGTGTTGGTCAAGCACCGCGGCCCGGGCCCGTCCGGTGTCGTCGGCACCCGGCTCACCTACACCACGCACCCGTTCGACGTGGTCGGCTGGGACGGCTGCCTCTACCCGTTCACCTTCCACACCGATGACTTCATGCCGATCACCGGCAAGGTGCACCAGCCGCCGCCGGTCCACCAGGTCTTCGAGGCCCACAACTTCGTCATCTGCAACTTCCTGCCCCGCAAGGTCGACTACCACCCGCTCGCCGTGCCGGTGCCCTACTTCCACTCCAACGTCGACAGCGACGAGGTCATGTTCTACGTCGGCGGGGACTACGAGGCGCGCAAGGGCTCCGGCATCGACCTGGGGTCGATCTCGCTGCACCCCGGCGGGATCGCCCACGGCCCCCAGCCCTCGGCGATCGAGGCATCCTTCGGCGCAGAGGCCTTCGAGGAGTCCGCGGTCATGGTCGACACCTTCCGGCCCCTCGAGCTCGGCGAGGCCGCCCACGCCTGCGAGGACCCCGAGTACGCCTGGAGCTGGGCACGCGACGAGGGCTGACCGCGCGTCACGACCAGGAGGCGGTCGTCCGCTCGGCGAGGTCGGCCACGACCGCGTTCAGGGACCCGGTGGCGGCGTACCGCGCCCGCTGCCGGGTCGCACCGCCGCCCCCACCCGCGAGGTCCTGGAAGGCGGAGCGGACGAACTCGGTGTCGCCGGCCTCGTCCAGGGCCTCGGCGCAGTGCTCCAGGAGCGCCTCGAACACCGTCCTCGCCGGGGCGAGCTCCCAGGTGGTCGGGTGCACGAGGGTGCCGCCCACGCCGTGTCGCGCGCCGCGCCAGAGGGCGACGCGGTGCAGGTCTGAGCGCCACGGCCCGGGCATCGGCAGGGGCTTGTTCTCGGCCGTGGTCGCGACGGCGCGCAGCAGCGCCGCCACCAGCAGGGCGTCCTGCGGATCGGTGCACACGTCGGCGACGCGCACCTCGACCGTCGGAGCCTTCTCCGAGAGCCGGACGTCGAAGTAGAGCATCGCCGGGTCGAGGGCCGCGCCCCACTGCAGCATCCGGCGCGACACCTCGTCGTACCCCGCGGCGTCACCGAAGGGCTCGCTGGTCCCGGTGCTGGGGAAGCGGCGCCAGATCTCCGAGCGCCAGCTGGCGTACGAGGTGTCCTGCTCGCGCCAGAAGGGCGAGTTCGCACTCAGCGCGAGGATCAGCGGCAGCCAGGGGCGGATCCCGTCGGCCACCTGGATCCCGGCGTCCCGGTCGGCGATGTCGAGGTGGACGTGCATCGCGCACGACAGCGCCTCGCGCGCCGGCAGGCCCAGCTGCTCGACGATGCGGCGGTAGCGCTCGTTCGGCGTCACCGCCGTGACGGGGCTGCCCACCGGAGGCACCCCGACAGCGACCATCGTGCCGCCAGCGCTGGCCACGGCCGAGCCGGCGACCGCCCGCGCCTTGCGCAGCTCGGCCCCGAGCTCCTCCAGCGACACCGACGGCGGAGTGGCGATCTCGATCTGGGGGCGGAAGAACTCCGGCTCCACCTGCTCGTCGGTCTGGGCGGGCTCACCTCGCCCCGTGGCGCCGAGCAGGTCGAGCGCCGCGCCGGCGAGGTTGGCGGGCTCACCCGTCGCCGGGTCCGCGATGAGGAATTCTTCTTCGATGCCAATGAGTCGGGTCACCCTTCGAGCGTGCCCGCCTGCGGCACCCCCATGCCTGTTCGGCGCGACCAATCCGTGCAGGTGACCCATCGCACTGCGCTAGCGTGACGCGCGTCACGAGAACACGTTCCAGTCCAGGAGAGCAGATGTCCGCGTCCGGCTTCAACCTGTCCCGCGTCTTCAGCACCGTCGCCGAGGCGGTGCCCGACCAGGAGGTGCTCGTCTGGCGTGACCAGCGTTTCACCTACGCCCAGCTGGACGCGCGGATCACCGGCCTCGCCCGCTTCCTCGCCGGGCGGGGGCTCGGGTGCCGCACGCCGCGTGCGGAGCTGGCCGGGCACGAGCTGGGCCAGGACACGGTCGGGCTCTACCTGCGCAACGGCAACCAGTACCTCGAGGCCATGGTGGCGTCGTACCGCGCCCGGCTCGCGCCGTACAACGTGAACTTCCGCTACGTCGCCGAGGAACTGCGCTACCTCTTCGCCGACGCCGGCACCCGCGTCCTGGTGTACGGCGGCGAGTTCGCGCCGCGTGTCGCGGAGATTCGCGAGGAGCTCTCCCACCTCGAGCTGCTCATCCAGGTCGACGACGGCTCGGGGACCCCCCTGCTGCCGGGAGCGGTCGCCTACGAGGACGCCGTCGCGACGACCGGCGGCGACCTGCCGGAGCCGGACCCCGACGACCTGTTCGTGCTCTACACCGGCGGCACCACCGGGATGCCCAAGGGCGTGCTGTGGCGCCAGGACGACATCTACGTCAACGCGATGGGCGGCACGCCGTTCGGCTCGACCGAGCCGTTCGGCTCCTACGAGGAGATCGCCGAGTGCGCCCGCAACGGTGCCGGCGGCATGCGGCTGGTGATGATCCCGCCGTTCATGCACGGGGCGGCGCAGTGGTCGACGTTCCACACCATCACCAACGGCGGCTGCATCCTGCTGACCGACGACGTGGTCCACCTCGACCCGCCGTCCGTGCTGGAGATGGCGATCCGTGAGCGCGCGGTGAGCATCCCCGTCGTCGGCGACGCCGTCGCGCGGCCGCTGGTGGAGGAGCTCGAGCGGGGTGACTACGACCTCAGTGGCCTGGCCGCGGTGAACAACGGTGGCGCGCCACTCTCGCCCGCGATCCGGGCGCGACTCCTCGAGGCCCTGCCCCACATCCTCCTCCTCGACGCGGTCGGCTCCTCCGAGACCGGCCTGCAGATGAGCTCCTACTCAGCTGCCGGCGGGGCCCCGGAGGTCGGCACCTTCGACCCCGTGCCGAACACCGTGGTCCTCGACGACCTGCTCGAGCACGTCCTCGAGCCCGGCACCGAGGAGACCGGGTGGCTGGCCCAGCGTGGGCGGGTCCCGCTGGGCTACCTGGGCGACGCGGCGAAGACCGCGCGCACGTTCCCCGTCGTCGACGGCGTGCGGTACGCCGTCCCGGGCGACCGGGCCCGGGTCCTCGAGGGCGGCCGGATCCAGCTGCTCGGTCGCTCCGCGACGACGATCAACTCCGGCGGGGAGAAGATCTTCGCGGAGGAGGTCGAGCGGGCCATGGCCGGCCACCCCGACATCGCCGACGTCATCGTGGTCGGACGCCCGAGCGAGCGCTGGGGCAGCGAGGTGGTCGCGGTCGTCGCGCTCCGCGAGGGCAGCGAGGCCACCGACGAGGACCTGCTCGCCGAGTGCGCGCGGCACGTGGCGCCGTACAAGGTGCCGAAGGCGGTCATGCGGCGGCCGCTCATCCAGCGCTCACCCTCGGGCAAGGCCGACTACCGCTGGGCCAACGCACAGGTCGGGTAGGGCCACTCGGCCCGGGGGCTCCTCAGGCGTCGTTGGCGCAGCGGAAGCCGAGGTTCGCGGCGCTGGAGTCGGGGGTGGTGGCCGACCGGGCGGCCAGGCGGTAGCGGTCGCAGTAGGAGTCGTCACACAGGTAGGAGCCCCCGCGCATCACCCGCAGGTCACCGGTCGCTGGGCCGCGCGGGTCGAGGGCGGGCGACCGCTCGTAGTACGTCGGGTCGAACCGGTCGGCGCACCACTCCCAGACGTTGCCGGCCACCTGCCACAGCCCGAACCCGTTGGGCCGGTAGCTCTTAACCGGCGCGGTGGTGAGGTGACCGTCGTCCTCGGTGTTGCGGGTGGGGAAGGTGCCCTGCCAGATGTTCATGGCCCACCGCCCGCCCGGCTCGCGCTCGTCACCCCACGGGAACCGTGCGCCCGTCAGCCCCCCGCGTGCGGCCCGCTCCCACTCGGCCTCGCTGGGCAGCCGCTTGCCGGCCCACGAGCAGTAGGCCTCGGCGTCGTGGTGGGAGACGTGCACGACCGGATGGTTGGCCCGCGTCGCGGACGTCGACCCGGGGCCCTCCGGTGCCCGCCAGCTGGCCCCGCGCACCTCCCACCACCAGGGCGTGCCGGGGACCTCGCGGACAACGTGCTGCCGCGTCCCGGCCCGCTCGACGGCCAGGTGCAGCACGGCCGAGCTGCCCGCCTGCTCCGCGGTCGTCCGGTAGCCGGTGGCCTTGACGAACGCGGAGAACGCGGCGTTGGTGACCGTCGTCGCGTCGACCAGGTACGCCGGCAGCGTGACGTCGTGGACCGGCCGCTCGCCGTCTCCGGCGTACCCCTCGCCGAAGGCGTCGCCCATGGCGAAGGTCCCGGCCGGCACCGGAACCTGCCCCCGCGTCGTGCGCCGGCCCCGCTCCGATGGCGGTGCTGGCTCGGCTCCCGAGGAGGGGGGCACGCAGCAGGGTCCGGTCACGGCCCCAGTCTCGCCGAGGGAGAGCTCAGCGCACGACCGGGAGGTGGGCCGTGACGTCGTCGAGGACGACGACCCCCGGGGTCGTGGAGCGCAGCGGCGAGCATACGCCGAGCGCGGTCATCGTCGCGGAGACGTGCGAGGTCCCGGCGATGCGCAGCGGGCCCTCGGCGATCGGGACGGCGACCGGCGGGCCGGCCGCGGTGGTCGTGGCCACCTGGCCCACACCGATGGCGGTGTTGGCCCGCCCCGTCGGGTGGTCAGGCAGCGGCCGTCGGGGGTGCCGACATGCACCTTCGCGCGGCCCTTCAACGGCTTCCCCTCCCCCTTGAGCACCCGGTGAAGAACCGCAGGGCGAGCTGCTGGAAGTCACCACCGCCGAGCTTCCGGCTGCACGGGTCGGAGGTGACCTCGACCCCCTGCGGGGGCAGGGCGGCGGCGCCGAGGGCGGAGGCCCACAGGGTCCGCGGCACCCCTTGGGGAGCGAGGTTCTCGTTCAAGTCGTTCCAGGTGATCTCCGGGGCGATCGCGTCGAGCACCGGCTTGCCTCGGGTGCGCAGCAGCTCGAAGGCGGCGAGGAACTGGTAGCCGCCGCCGTGGGGAGCAGCCCCGACCACCTCGCTCGCCGCCCCGAGCGGGACCCCGCTTGCAGGCCCCAAACATCCCACCAGTTGACATGCGCCCCAGTCAGTCTGCCCACAGTTGGAGCCGTCTGTGTAACCTCCATCACACTCGCGGGGCCGGTCGTCGAGGGGGACGACACCTGCACCGATGGACGTATGCAACGACACGGTGGAAGAGGTGCTGGGTGCTCGGAGTCACGAACCTCGAGGTGGTGTACGACGACGTCGTGCTCGCCCTGAGAGGGGTCTCGCTCGAGATTCCCGACGGAGCGATCGTCGCGCTGCTGGGAGCGAACGGAGCCGGCAAGTCCACGGTGCTCCGGTCGCTGTCCGGACTGCTCGACGTGCACAACGGCAAGATCCGCAAGGGCGGGGTCACCCTCGACGGTGAGCCCATCGGCCAGCTCCGCCCCGCGGCCCTGGCCAAGCGCGGCATCAAGCACGTGCTCGAGGGACGCCGGATCTTCAAGGAGATGACGGTCGAGGAGAACCTCCGCGTCGGCGCGCACTCCGCGCCCCGGGACGTGAAGGAGAACCTGGGCCGGGTCTACGACCTCTTCCCGCGCCTGGTGGAGCGCAAAGACGGCACAGCCGGCTACCTCTCGGGTGGCGAGCAGCAGATGGTCGCGATCGGACGCGCACTCATGAGCGGCCCGCGCTTCCTGCTCCTCGACGAGCCGAGCCTCGGCCTGGCGCCGAAGATCGTCGCCCAGATCCGCGACATCGTCGTGGAGATCAACCGGCAGGGCACCGGCGTGCTGCTGGTCGAGCAGAACGCCACGATGGCGCTGTCGATCGCCCACCACGGCTACGTGATGGAGACCGGCCGCGTGGTCATGGACCGCCCGGCCGCCGATCTCCTCGCCGACGACGACGTCCGCGAGTTCTACCTCGGCCTGCACACCGAGGGCGACGAGAAGCAGTCCTTCCGCGAGGTCAAGCACTACCGGCGCCGGAAGCGGTGGGCCTCGTGACCGAGACAAGCCTCCCCGACATCGGCCCCGGCGCCGACCACGCCGCCAGCTCCGCTCCCGTCCTCACCTTCGAGGACGTGCACCTCTCCTTCGGACAGGTCCGCGCCATCAACGGCGTGAGCCTCGAGGTCCGCGCCGACGAGCTCTTCGCGATCATCGGCCCCAACGGCGCCGGCAAGACCAGCATCTTCAACGTGCTCTCCGGGGTCTACCGCCCCCAGCGGGGCTCCGTCCACCTCCACGGCACCGACCTGCTCGGGAAGAAGCCGCCGGCGATCGCCAAGCTCGGCGTGGCCCGCACCTTCCAGAACATCGAGCTCTTCTCGAACCTGACGGTGCTCGACAACCTGATGCTCGGTCGTCACCAGCACATCGGCTACGGCACCTTCGCGGCGATGGCGTGGCTCGGCCGCGCCCGCGCCGAGGAGCTGCGGCACCGCCGGGTGGTCGAGGAGATCGTCGACTTCCTCGAGCTCGAGCAGTGGCGCAAGCTGCCCGTCGGGATGCTCCCGTACGGCGTCCAGAAGCGCGTCGAGCTGGGACGCGCGCTCGCGATGGACCCCAAGCTCCTGCTCCTCGACGAGCCGGTGGCCGGCATGAACCTCGAGGAGACCGAGGACATGGCGCGCTTCATCATCGACATCCGCGAGGACCTGCACGTGCCGATGATCATGGTCGAGCACGACATGGGCCTGGTGATGGACCTCGCCGACCGCGTGCTGGTCGTCGACTTCGGCACGCCCATCGCCACCGGGACCCCTGACGAGGTCCAGCGCAACCCCGAGGTGATCCGCGCCTACCTGGGCGGGGAATCCGAGGAGGAGACCTCATGATCACGACGCTCGTGACCCGCGTGCGCGACCGCGCCGCCTCCAACCCCGACGGGATCGCCCTGCGCAAGAAGGACCTCGGCGTGTGGCAGGAGACCACCTGGGCGGCGTACTGGGAGACCATCCAGCTGACCGCCCACGGCCTGATCGCCCTCGGTATCGAGCCCGGCGACCGGGTCTCCATCCAGAGCGAGAACCGTCCCGAGTGGGTGATCCTCGACCTCGCCACGGTGGCGGTCCGCGGTGTGACCGTGGGCCTCTACCCGACCAACCCCTCGGCCGAGGTGGCCTACCTGGTCTCGCACAGCGGCTCGAAGGTGCACTTCGCCGAGGACCAGGAGCAGCTCGACAAGATCCTCGAGGTCCGTGACGAGTGCCCCGAGGCGACCACCCTGGTCTACACCGAGCCGCGCGGCATCGAGAGTCGGTACGACGTACCGGGCCTGACGTCCTGGCAGGAGCTGCAGGAGCTGGGCGCCAAGCACCGCGCGGCACACCCGGACGCGGTGGAGCAGCGGATGACGGCTGCCGAGCCCGACGACGTCGTCACGCTCGTCTACACCTCCGGCACGACCGGCCCCCCGAAGGGGGCGATGCTCACCCACCGCAACGTGGAGTTTGGCATCGAGACCGTCATCGGCCAGGGCTCGTTCGTCGACCCCTCGGCCAACGACAAGGACCTCACGCTCTCCTACCTGCCGCTGTGCCACGTCGCTGAGCGCTTCTTCACCACCTGGTACAACGCCGCTGCCGGCACCCAGGTGAACTTCGCCGAGTCGATCGACACCGTCGCGGTGAACCTCCGCGAGATCCAGCCCACGCTGCTGTTCGCGGTGCCGCGCATCTGGGAGAAGCTCCTGGCCACAGCGCGGATCAAGGTCGACTCCGCGTCCCGGGTCAAGCGGGCCTACGGACGCTTCTGGCTGCGGCAGGCCGACGCGATCGGCACCGTGCTCGCCGAGAGCGGCGGCAACCACACCACCTCGACCCGGATCCGCTACGCGATCGGGTGGGTGCTGTTCTACCGGGCGTTCCTCACGCGCCTCGGACTGCGCCGGGTCCGGCACGCCGCCTGCGGCGCTGCCCCCATCGCGCCGGACGTGCTGCGCTTCTTCATGGGTGTCGGCGTCCCGATGCACGAGGTCTACGGGATGACCGAGAACACCGCCATGGCGACCGCCAACCGGCCGGGCCGGGTCATGCTCGGCAGCGTCGGTGAGGCGGTCGAGGGTGCGGAGATCACCCTCGACGAGGACACCCACGAGATCCTCACCCGCCACCCCGGGGTCTTCCTCGGCTACTGGCGCGACGAGGAGGCGACCGCGAAGGCCATCGACGCCGACGGCTGGCTGCACACCGGCGACGTGGGCGAGTGGGACGGCACGCACCTGCGGGTCACCGACCGGATGAAGGACATCATCATCACCGCCGGCGGAAAGAACGTGGCGCCCTCGGAGATCGAGAACGGCCTCAAGGCCTCCCCCTTCATCAAGGAGGCCATCGTCATCGGCGACCGCCGCAAGTACCTCACCGCCCTCATCGGCATCGAGCTCGACACGGTCGGTGAGTGGGCGCAGCGCCAGGGCCTGGGCTTCACGACGTACCGCGACCTCACCGACAAGCCCGAGGTGCGCGCCCTCGTCGACGGCATCGTCAAGGAGGTCAACAGCCGCCACAACCCGGTCGAACAGATCAAGGACTTCCGCATGCTGCCCAAGGAGCTCGACCACGAGGACGGCGAGCTGACCGCCACCCAGAAGGTCAAGCGGTCCGCGATCGACAAGTCCTTCGGAGAGCTCGTCGAGCAGATGTACTCCGGCGCCGGCCGTGGGGAGGGGGCCCGATGAACGAGTTCCTCACTGCCACCGGTCAGGGCATGGGCAACGGCGCGGTCTACGCGCTGCTCGCCCTCGGCTTCGTCATCATCTACAAGTCCATGTCGGTCATCAGCTTCGCGCAGCCGGCGTTCATGATGTCCGGCGCCGTGCTCGTCAGCCACCTCACCGGCCGCATCGGCTTCGTCGCCGCGGTCGTGGTCGGCACCATCGCCATCGCTCTCGTGGCGCTCGTGGTCGAGCGGGTCGCCATCCGCCCGATGGTCGGCAAGGCGGTCTTCGTCATCGCCATCATCACCATCGGCATCGACATCGTCGTCCGCACCGTCGCCGGCGCCTTCGTCGGCGTCAACCAGCTCCTCCTGGGCGACCCGTGGGGCCTCAAGGTGGTGACCGTCGGCGGGGTGCAGCTGCAGGAGCGCCACATCGCCGCCATCCTCGCCGCCGCCGTGGTCGTCACCGTGCTCTTCCTCTTCTTCCGCTACACCCGCATCGGCCTGGCCATGCGGGCCGCCTCGCTGGACCAAGAGGCAGCGATGGCGCAGGGCGTCAGCATCGGCACGGTCTTCGCCGTGTCGTGGGCGCTGGCCGGCGGACTGGCAGCGCTCGCGGGCGTCTTCGCCGCCAGCGGCAACGCCTTCGACCAGAGCCTGTGGATGGTGGCCCTCGTGGCCCTGCCGGTGATCATCCTCGGCGGTCTGGACTCGCTCGGGGGGGCCGTCCTCGGCGGCCTGATCATCGGGATCGTCGAGTCGGTGGTGCGCACGTACCACTCGACCTGGTTCCCCTTCCTCGACACCAACACCGGGGGGATCGCCCCCTACATCGTGATGCTGCTGGTGCTGCTCGTGCGACCGCACGGTCTCTTCGGCACGAAGGAGGTGGAGCGCGTATGAGCACGCGTCTGCGCGGCCGTCCCGAGCTGTACACCAGCTACGGGCAGGAGATGTCGCTGCTCAACACCCGCGCCAAGGCGCTGGGGGTGCTGGCGATCCTCGCCGTCGCCGTCTACCTCCCGATGGGAATGGAGGACGACCTACTGCGGGTGCTCAACACCGGGCTGGTCTTCGCCATCGGCGCCATCGGTCTCAACCTGCTCACCGGGTACGCCGGCCAGGTCTCGCTCGGGCACGCCTTCTTCATCGGCGTCGGCGCCTACACCGCTGCGGCCCTCTCGGGGGACCCGGACGGTCGCTACATCGGCTTCGGCATCACCAACCCGCTGATCTGGGTCCCGGCGGCGGGGCTGGTCGCCGCGGCGTGCGGCCTGCTCATCGCCCCGTTGGCCACCCGGCTGCGCGGGCTCTACCTGGCGATCGTCACCCTGGGCCTGGTCTTCATCGGCCAGTACTTCTTCATCGAGTGGCGCTCGCTGTCCGGCGGCGCCCAGGTCGGCCGCGAGGCAGCCACACCGATCCTCTTCGGTGCCGACCTGACCCGTGCGGGGGCCTTCTCCGAGGAGCAGAAGCTCTTCTGGTTCTTCCTGGTGCTACTCGTGATCTTCGCCGTGCTGGCCCGCAACATCGCCCGCTCGAAGATCGGCCGGGCCTTCGCCGCCATCCGCGACCGCGACATCGCGGCCGGGGTGATGGGCGTGGAGCTGTCCCGCTACAAGCTGATCGCGTTCGGCCTGTCCTCGTTCTACGCCGGTGTCGCCGGGTCGCTGATGTTCGTGGCGTCCGGCACGCTCGGTCCGGAGCAGTTCGGTCTGCTGCTGTCGGTGCAGTTCATCGCGATGGTGCTGATCGGTGGCGTCGCGACGATCTCCGGCGCCATCATGGGCGCCATGCTCATCGCGATGCTGCCGCGCATCGCCAGCGAGCTGCCGCACTACCTGCCGTTCCTCTCGCGCTCGCCCATCGACAGCCCGAACATTTTCGAGTTCGAGCTGATCGCCTACGGCGCCCTCATCGTCGCCTTCCTGCTCTTCGAGCCACGCGGGCTCTTCGGGATCTGGCTACGTATCCGCACCTACTGGAAGAGCTTCCCGTTCTCCTACTGAGGCCGGGGCACATAGAAAGGAAACACCCACAGTGAATTCAACCGTGCGCAAGCTGAGCGTGCTGGCAGTCGCCAGCACGCTGGTGCTGGCCGGCTGCGGTCGCGACAGCGGCGACGGTGGCGACGACGCCGCCAACGCTCCCGGTGTCACGAGCGAGCCGTGCCCCGAGGCCGTCGACGAGGAGAAGGGCTGCATCTACCTCGGTGTCATCACCGACCTCACCGCCGACTTCTCCGCCATCGGCGTCCCGCTCCAGGAGGGCTCGGCCGCCTTCTGGAAGCAGGTCAACGAGGACGGCGGGATCGGTGACTACGAGATCGACGTGACCACCTACGTCCGTGACAACGAGTACAACCCCGAGCGGCACGCCCAGGTCTACTCCGAGATCAAGGGCGACATCCTCGCGATGTCCGGCTCGCTCGGCACCGCCGCCACCGAGGCGATGCTGCGTGACTCCGACGCCGAGGAGCTCGTCGTGATCCCCGCGACCCTCGGGTCGAACTGGCTCTTCGAGGACCGCGTCCTCGAGCTCGGAGCGTCGTACTGCACCGAGGGCATGAACTCCGTCGACTACGCCGTCGACGAGCTCGGCGCCGAGAGCGTCGCCGCGGTCCACTTCCCCGGCGACTACGGCGACGACAACATGGTCGGCGCCCGCATCGCCGCGGAGGAGCGGGGCATCGACTTCACCGACGTCCCGACCGGCCCCGGCGCGGACCAGCAGGGTGCCGCGGTCGCGGCCATCCTCCGCTCGGGTGCGGACGCCGTCGTCGTCGGCACCGGCCCGCGCGAGCTCGCTGCCATCGTCGGTGGCGCGGTCTCGCAGGGCTTCCAGGGCAAGTTCCTCGGGGCCATCCCGACCTGGAACGCCGCGCTCATGCAGTCGCCCGCAGGCCCGGCGCTGCAGGCGTCGTACCTGTGGTCGAACTCGTTCCCCTCGTTCGACGCGGACAGCCCGGGCCGTGAGGCGATGCGGGCAGCCGCCGAGGAGTCCGGCGCGGAGCCGAACGACTACTTCGCGCTCGGCTGGAGCGGTGCCTACCTCATGAAGGCGGTGCTGGAGAGCGCGATCGACAACGACGAGCTCTCCCGTGGCGGCCTCCTCGAGGCCGCGACCTCGCTCTCCGAGGTCGACAGCGAGGGCTCGCTGCCCGAGGGCTCCGGCAACTACTCCGGTGACGCGAACGAGGCAGCGATCCGCTCGACCTCGTTCCTGGCCCCCGACGAGAACGCCTCCACCGGCGCCTCGGTCGACACGCAGGACTACACCGGTCCTACCGCGGAGGGCTACGACTTCCAGGAGGCGTGCTACCTCCAGAAGTGACGCACCACCCGTAGCAGGACGCAGGGGCGCAGCCGACCGGCTGCGCCCCTGCGTGCGTCCGGCCCCTCAGCCGAGCTGGCGGATCCCGAAGGCGGGGGCGGCGACGAACGTCCCCGGGCGCTGGAGCAGCTCCACGACGACGTCGAGCTCGCGGCGATCACGGCGGGCAGGGCCCAGAAGGGATGCCAGAGACCGGTCCAGGCGTTGGTCGGGGGACCTCGGGGCGGCCGGTCTGCGTCAGGGCACGCAGTCTGCTGCACCCGAGGCGTCGTGACGACGCACGCAGGGGCGCGACCGTGGTGGTCGCGCCCCTGCGGACGTTCAGGTGGAGAGCGGGGTCAGAGCAAGATGAAGAGAAGGATGATGATGGCGATGACGAAGGCGGCGATCGCGATAGTGCGGGTGTTCATGTGTGCTCCTGTCGTGTGGGTGACGCCCGGTGCGGTGTTCCGTCCGAGCGGCGCTGGGACCTCATTGCCCCGGATCGGGACTTTCTAGTCCTCGTCTCACTTTGCCCTACCGTGGGCCTACGGTGGGGACGTGCCGCTCGACCCGATCCGCGAGGCCCGTCGCCAGTGGGTGGCCCATGGGTGGGCCGACGCCGCCGACGGCATGGCGATGGTGACCTCGCTCGTGCGGGTGCACCAGCTCCTCCAGGCCCGCATCGACGCCGTCCTCCGACCGCTGGACCTCACCTTCGCCCGCTACGAGGTGCTCCGCCTGCTGGCCTTCTCCGCCCGCGGGGAGATGCCGATGGCCCGGGTCGGGTCGCTGCTGCAGGTGCACCCGGCGAGCGTGACCAGCGCGGTCGGCCGACTCGAGGCCCAGGGGTACGTCGCCCGGACCCGCGGCGAGACCGACCGCCGGGTCGTGCTCGCCGCGATCACGCCGGCAGGCCGCGTCATCGTCGAACGCGCGACGGACGGCCTCAACGACGCGGTCTTCACCGACCCCGGACTGCCGGACGCCGACGTCGCCACCCTCACCCGCCTGTTCGACGGCTTCCGCGCCGCGGCCGGCGACCCCGTCGACTGAGCCTGCCGGCCGCAGCCGTCGACGTCGCCCTCGCTGCGGCGTACCCTGGAGATAGTTAGACGTCCAATCATTTCTCGAAGGGCCTGTCATGACCGAACTCCACGTCCCCACGCACCCGGTCCGCCTGGTCACCGCGTCCGCGCTCTTCGACGGCCACGACGCGTCGATCAACATCATGCGGCGGATCTTCCAGAGCCAGGGCTGCGAGGTCGTCCACCTCGGCCACAACCGGTCGGTGGCCGAGGTCGTGGACGCCGCGCTCGACGAGGACGTGCAGGGCGTGGCGGTGTCGTCGTACCAGGGCGGGCACATCGAGTACTTCGAGTACCTCGTGGAGGCGCTGCGGGCCCAGGGTGCCGACCACGTGCGCGTGGTGGGTGGCGGTGGGGGTGTCATCGTGCGTGAGGAGATCCAGCGCCTGCGCGACGCCGGTGTGACGATCTTCTCCCCCGAGGACGGCCAGCGGATGGGGCTGCCCGGGATGATCAACTCGGTGGTCCGCGACCTCGACTTCGACGTGCTCGCCCGGGGTGAAGCCTCCGCCGAGCGCGTGCTGGCCGGGGAGCGCACCGCGATCGCGCGCGCGATCACCGCGGCGGAGCAGGGCCGCCTCGACGACGCCACGCGTACGGCGCTGCTCGAGGCCGCCGAGCGTCGCACCGTCCCGGTCCTCGGGATCACCGGCACGGGCGGCTCCGGGAAGTCCTCGCTGACCGACGAGCTGGTGCGCCGGCTCCGGGTCGACCAGCAGGACAAGCTCCGCGTCGCCGTCGTGGCTGTTGACCCGACCCGCCGCAAGGGTGGTGGCGCGCTCCTCGGTGACCGGATCCGGATGAACTCGCTCGACGGCGACCGGGTGTACTTCCGCAGCCTCGCCACCCGTGGAGCCCACGAGATCCCGGAGTCGCTCTCCGACGTGATCACGGTGCTCAAGGCCGGTGGGTTCGACCTCGTCGTGGTGGAGACCCCGGGCATCGGCCAGGGCGACGCCGCGATCGTGCCGTTCGGCGACAGCTCGCTCTACGTGATGACACCGGCGTTCGGCGCGGCCTCGCAGCTGGAGAAGATCGACATGCTCGACTTCGCCGACGTCGTCGCGATCAACAAGTTCGAGCGCCGCGGCGCCCGCGACGCGCTGCGCGACGTGGGACGTCAGCTGGTGCGCAACCGTGAGGCGTTCGGCAAGCAGCCCGACGAGATGCCGGTCTTCGGCACCTCCGCCGCGACCTTCAACGACGACGGCGTCACCGCGCTCTACCAGCACCTGCGCGACGTGCTCGCGGGCGCGGGCCTGGCCCTCGCCGAGGGCACACTGGCACCGGTCGACGTACGCCACTCCTCGGGGATCCGCCAGGTCGTGACCAGCGACCGGGTGCGCTACCTCGCCGAGATCACCGAGACCGTGCGCGGCTACCACGCACGCACCGAGGCGCTGGTCGACCAGGCGCGGCGCGTCCAGCGGCTGCGCGCGGTCGCCGAGGAGATCGGCGACGGGGACGCCGGGGTCGTCCCGGCCCTGCTGGAGGATGCCGAGCTCGGCCTGGACGCCGACATGGCCGCCGAGCTGGCCGCGTGGCCGACGACGGTGGAGTCCTACTCCGGTGACGAGCAGGTGGTGAAGGTCCGCGACAAGGAGATCGTCACCAAGCTCACCCGCGAGTCGCTCAGCGGCAACAAGATCCCCCGCGTCGCGCTCCCCCGCTACGAGGACCACGGCGAGCTCGTGCGCTGGTTCCGGCGCGAGAACCTGCCCGGCCGCTACCCGTTCACCGCCGGCGTCTTCCTGTTCAAGCGCGACGGCGAGGACCCCGCCCGGATGTTCGCCGGCGAGGGTGACCCGTTCCGCACCAACCGGCGCTTCAAGTTGCTCAGCGAGGGCAACGAGGCCACCCGGCTCTCGACCGCGTTCGACTCGGTCACGCTCTACGGCCGCGACCCCGACCCGCGCCCCGACATCTACGGCAAGGTCGGCACCTCCGGGGTCTCCGTCGCCACGCTCGACGACATGAAGGCGCTCTACGACGGGTTCGACCTGGTCGCCCCGACGACGTCGGTGTCGATGACGATCAACGGCCCGGCCCCGACAGTCCTGGCGTTCTTCCTCAACACCGTCATCGACCAGCAGGTCGACGTCTTCACCGACCGCGAGGGCCGCGAGCCCAGCGAGGACGAGCGCGCGATGCTCGCCGCGCACGCGGTCTCGCAGGTGCGGGGCACGGTCCAGGCCGACATCCTCAAGGAGGACCAGGGGCAGAACACCTGCCTGTTCTCCACCGAGTTCAGCTTGCGGATGATGGCCGACATCCAGGAATGGTTCATCGCCAACGGCGTGCGGAACTTCTACTCGGTCTCGATCTCCGGCTACCACATCGCCGAGGCCGGGGCGAACCCCATCAGCCAGCTCGCGTTCACCCTCGCCAACGGGTTCACCTACGTCGAGGCCTACCTCGCCCGCGGCATGGACATCGACGACTTCGCGCCGAACCTGTCGTTCTTCTTCTCCAACGGCATGGACCCCGAGTACTCCGTCATCGGCCGCGTCGCCCGCCGGATCTGGGCGGTGGCGATGAAGGAGAAGTACGGCGCGGGAGAGCGCAGCCAGAAGCTGAAGTACCACGTGCAGACCTCCGGCCGGTCGCTGCACGCCCAAGAGATGGACTTCAACGACATCCGCACCACCCTGCAGGCGCTCATCGCGCTCTACGACAACGCCAACAGCCTGCACACCAACGCCTACGACGAGGCGGTGACCACCCCGACCACCGAGTCGGTCCGCCGGGCGCTGGCGATCCAGCTCATCATCAACCGCGAGTGGGGCCTGTCGATGAACGAGAACCCCCAGCAGGGCTCGTTCATCATCGACGAGCTCACCGACCTCGTCGAGACCGCCGTGCTCGAGGAGTTCGACCGCATCAACGAGCGCGGAGGCGTCCTCGGCGCGATGGAGACCGGCTACCAGCGCGGCCGCATCCAGGACGAGTCGATGCTCTATGAGCACCGAAAGCACGACGGCTCGCTGCCGATCGTCGGCGTCAACACCTTCCTCAAGCCCGGCGGTGACGACGCCACCCCGGCCACCGTGGAGCTGGCCCGGGCCACGGAGGAGGAGAAGGAGTCCCAGCTGACGCGGGTGCACGCCTATCAGGAGGCGCACCGGTCCGAGGCCACCGAGGCACTGGCCCGACTGAAGGAGGCGGCCGTCTCCGGCGAGAACGTCTTCGCCGAGCTGATGGACGCCGCCCGGGTCTGCTCGCTCGGCCAGGTCACCGAGGCGTTCTTCGAGGTCGGCGGGCAGTACCGGCGCAACGTCTGAGGTCCCACGCGGTTCGTGTGCCCCAGCACGCGCCATAGCGCGCCGTGGGGCACACGACCCGCGTGGGACGATGACGGTGTGGCATCTTCCTTCCGACTCCTCCTCGTCCGTCACGGGCAGACCCACGGCAACGTCTCCGGCGCGCTCGACACCGGCGAGCCCGGCAAGGACCTGACCGACCTCGGTCGCGCCCAGGCCGAGGCGGCAGCGCAGGCACTGGCCGAGCACGACCTCGACGGGCTCTACGTCTCGCGACTGGTGCGCACCCAGCAGACCGCCGACCCGCTGGCCCGGATCCGCACGATGGCACCCGCCGTGCGGGCGGGCCTGGAGGAGGTCCGCGCCGGGGCGTTCGAGATGCGCAGCGACGACGAGGCCGT
Organism: Nocardioides sp.; assembly: GCA_030698375.1. Taxonomy (GTDB): domain Bacteria; phylum Actinomycetota; class Actinomycetes; order Propionibacteriales; family Nocardioidaceae; genus Nocardioides_A. The sequence goes on from JAUYLL010000060.1 coordinate 38,206, forward strand.
GCTCGGCTACCTCACCACCGTCGCGGAGTGGATCGGCGGGAACCTCGACGTGCGGATGCCCGGCGCCGAGTCCGGCCGCGAGTTCCTCGCGCGCTACGACGCCGCTCTGGCACAGATCGCCGCGCAGGCCCACCGCAGCGCCGTGGTCGTCAGCCACGGCGCCGCCATCCGAACGTGGGTCTCCCGGCGGGTCCGCGACGCCGAGCAGCACCCCGCCGCGATGCAGTCGCTGCACAACACCGCCTGCAACCCCGTCGAGGGACACCCCGACACGGGCTGGGAGCTCGTCGACTGGCAGCACGAGCCGATCGGCGGTCGGTTCCTCGAGGACGACGACGCACCCGACCCGACGGCCGGCGGCGAGGAGTAGCCCGGGCCGCGGGGACCCGCGGCACCGCCGCCGCACGTCAGGCTAGGGTCGGCGTCCATGAGCAACCAGCCGTCCTACGAGGAGCTCGCTCCCCTCCCCGCGTACGCCCAGCAGCCGGTCCCGACCCCGTTCGAGGACGCCAACGGCTACCTCAACGTGCGCCACTACCTCGGCATCGGCAGCGAGGGGCTGGACGACTCGCTTACCGAGCTCGGGATCGAGTGGAACTGGCCGACCAAGGAGGGTCGTGCCTGCCTCTCCGCCGAGCACTACATCCGCTACCTCGACGGCCTGCGCAGCGGCGACCGGATGTCGGTCCGGGTCCGCCTCGTGGGCCGCTCCGAGCGGGCCGCCCACGCCGTGGTCTACGTCCTCGACGACACTCATGAGCGGCTGGCGTGCGTCTTCGAGGAGATCTTCCTGCACGTCCTCGTCGAGGAGCGGCGGACTGCCCCGTGGCCCGACGTCGTCGCCACGGCCATGGACGCCCGTATCGCCGAGCAGGCCGCGCTGCCCTGGGAGCCCGGGCTGTCCGGCATGCTCGCCCTGCGGTGACCCGGACCCTCCACGACGACCTCGGCGCTCCCGTCGACGTCGCCGGCGTGGTCCGCCGGGTCGTCTCGCTCGTCCCCTCCCTCACCGAGGCGCTCGCCTCGGTGCGTCCCGAGGCGCTCGTCGGTGCCACCGTGTGGTGCACCCACCCCGCCGACCTCGACGTCCCGCGGGTCCGCGGCACCAAGAACCCCGACCTGGCCGCGATCCGCGCCCTGGCGCCGGACCTTGTGGTGGCCAACAAGGAGGAGAACCGCGAGCTCGACGTCCGCCGGCTCCGCGAGGCCGGCATCCCGGTCTGGGTCACCGACATCGCCACCGTGCCGGGTGCCGTCGCGTCGATGGAGACGTTGTTCGTCGACGCCCTCCGCTGGGCCCCCCCGAGCTGGCTGTCGCAGGCGAGGACCCTCTGGTGCGGTGACCTCCCCCCGGTGACCGGACGAGCCGTCGTACCCATCTGGCGGGACCCGTGGATGGTCGTCGGCGGCGACACCTTCACCTCCGACCTGCTCCGCCGCCTGGGCTGGGAGAACGCGTACGCCGACACGGACCGCTACCCGACCGTCGAGCCGGCCGACATCGACGCCCGCCGGCCCGACGTGGTCCTCCTCCCGGACGAGCCCTACGTCTTCACCGCCGAGGACGGTCCGGAGGCGTTCGCGACGCCGACGCGGCTGGTGAGCGGGCGGCTGCTCACGTGGTACGGCCCGTCGTTGGTGGAAGCGGCGAAGACACTGCAGCGCTGAGCGTCCTCTGCCAGGGTGCTGCCATGACGTTGCGCGTGATCCAGTGGGCGACCGGCGGCGTGGGCCGCGCCGCGATCGAGGCCATCGACCGGCACCCCGAGCTCGAGCTCGTCGGCTGTTGGGTGCACGACGAGGCGAAGGACGGCGTCGACGTCGGCGTGATCCTCGGAGACGACCCGATCGGCGTGCTCGCCACCACCGATAAGGACGCGCTGCTGGCCATCGGGGCCGACTGCGTGGTCTACGCCCCGCTGCTGCCGAGCACCCGGGACGTGTGCGCGATCCTGCGATCGGGGGCCAACGTGGTCACGCCGGTCGGCTGGTTCTACCCCGACGCGGACCAGGGCTCGCGGGTCGAGGCGGCCGCCCGTGAGGGCGGGACGACCCTGCACGGGACCGGCCTCAACCCGGGCGGCATCACGGAGCTGCACCCGCTGGTCTTCTCCGCGCTGTCCTCGGCAGTGACCTTCGTGCGCGGCGAGGAGTTCTCCGACATCCGCACCTACGACGCCCCTGACGTCGTCCGCGACATCATGCTCTTCGGCGGCACCCCGGAGGAGGCGCGCAGCGGCCCGATGCTCGACCTGCTCTCGGCAGGGTTCCTGCAGTCGCTGCGAATGATGGTCGACGTGCTCGGCTTCTCCCCCGATGCCGAGGTCCGCACCCAGCACGAGGTCGCCGTCGCCACCGCCCCGATCGACTCGCCGATCGGCGTGATCGAGCCCGGAAAGGTGGCCGGGCAGCGGTTCGCGTGGGAGGCCGTCGTCCGCGAGCGCGTCGTGGCACGGGTGGCCGTGAACTGGCTGATGGGCGAGGAACACCTCGACCCGCCGTGGGCGTTCGGTCCGGAAGGTGAGCGGTTCGAGGTCGAGGTCCAGGGGGACCCGCCCGCCTTCGTGACCATCCGCGGGTGGCAGCCGGAGACGGTCGCCGAGGGCCTGGCCCGCAACCCCGGCGTCGTGGCGACCGCCGTGCACTGCGTCAGCTCGGTGCCGTACGTCGTGGCTGCCCCGCCGGGGATCGCGACGTACGTCGACCTGCCTCTCGTGGCCGGGCGGGCCCACCCCGACCTCGCCTGATCCGACCTTCCACCCCGCGGCCGGTCGTCCTGTCCTAGTGTTCCGCTGATGCCTCGGGTCCGTCCGCGGCGCGGACAGGCACGGAGGTCGTTGGTGACGCTGCGCGGGATCCTCGGGGGGCGAAGCCCCCGTCCGGAGGACGTGTCGCTCACCCTGGGCCTCGGCGTCCTCGCGCTGCTGGTCGTCGTCGACGCCGCCGCATCGGTCCACCTCAGCGGTGCCTACGCGGCCGGGGCGGTCATCACCGCGACGGCGGCGTCCGCCCGCCGCACCACAGTCGTGGCCGTGCTCGCCGTGGCGCTCGGGGCAGCGTCGACAACCTGGCACGACACGCTCGGGACCTACGACTGGGGCCTGCGCCTGCTCGCCAACGTCCTGATCTCGGGTACGGCGGTCGCGGTGGCCTCGATCGGTCACCACCTGCGCGCGCGGATCATCGGTGCCACCATGATGATGCAGGAGCTCGTCGACTCCCTCGCCGGCGAGCTCATCGGCGCGCGGACCATCAGCGCCGTCAGCGAGGCCTTCGTGACGAAGGCTCCGGTGGCCCTCGGCGCCGACCAGGTCCGCGTCCACGTGCTCGACGCGGACAAGGCGCTGCGTCCCCTCGCCTGGCACGGCAAGGAGCCCGCCCGCGAGGTCACGCACGGTTCCGACCATCCCAAGGCGCGGGTGGCCGAGACCGGCCAGCCGCTCCACCTCCGGGACCGCGCAGAGATCGCCGCCCACTTCCCGGACCTGGTCACCCGGCGGGACGCCCACGCCCGCGCCGCGCGGTCCGTCCACGTGCTGCCGTTGGCCAAGGACGGCGTGGTCGAGGGCGTGCTGACGATCTCCTTCCCCCCGTCCCACCCACTCCCTCGCACGCAGGAGGACTTCCTCGTCTCCATCAGTGGCGCGCTGGGTGAGGCGCTCCACCGCGCCGCCGACCTCGCCCGCGAGGACCTCGCGGCCCAGCGGTTGCAGCTCCTGCACGAGTCGGCCGCCACGCTGGCCGGGAGCCTGGACGTCGACACCACCGTGACCGAGGTCTGCCGACTGCTGGTGCCGCGGTTCGCGGACTGGTGTGCCGTGCACCTCGAGCGCGACGGGACGCTCGACACGGTAGCGCTGCAGCACGTCGACCCCGTGCGCACCCGATGGGCGCTGGGCATGATGGAAGGTTTCCCCACGCCTGCCGAGGACGCCCCGACCGGCGCCCGGGCGGTGATGCGCTCGGGCCGCAGTGAGCACTACCCCTTCATCCCCTCCGAGCTGCTGGAGACCGCGGCCAGCAGCCCCGAGCACCTCGCGCTGCTGCGCCAGCTCGGCATGCGCAGCGCCATGGTGGTCCCCCTCCTCGGTCGCTCGGGTCCCCTCGGCGCCATCACCTTGGTCCAGGCAGAGTCCGGTCGCCAGTACGCCGAGGAGGACGTCACCTTCCTCGAGCAGTTGGCCGGACATGCGGCACACGCCCTGGAGACCGCGGTGACGTTCGCGGACCAGACCGAGCGGCTGGCCGACATGACGAAGGTGGCCGAGGCCGCCCAGCAGGCCATCCTCGCCCCACCCCCGGAGCGCGTCGGTCCGGTGCGTCTCGCGGCGCGCTACCGCGGCGCGGCGTCCGAGGCCCAGATCGGCGGGGACCTCTTCGAGGTGGTTCCCGTCGACGGCGCCGTCCGTCTGCTCATCGGCGACGTCCGCGGCAAGGGGCTGACCGCGGTGCGGACGGCCACCATCGTGCTCGGGGAGTTCCGCGCCGCCGCGGCGGAGACCGGGGACCTCGCCCGCATCGCCCGCTCGATCGACCGGGGGATGCGGCCCTACCTGGCCAACCCCGAGGACTTCGTCACCGCCTGCCTCCTGGAGATCACCGCAGACGGCCGCTTTAGCGCGGTCTCCTGCGGCCATCCCGCGCCCGTGCACCTCTCCGCGGGCCGCTTGACGGAGGTTCCGGTCGACCACGCCCCGCCGCTGGGCCTCGGCGCCAGCCCCGTGCCGGCGCACGGCCGGCTGCAGCACGGGGACCGTCTGGTGATGTTCACCGACGGGCTCATCGAGGCGCGCACCCCGAACCGGGCGTTCGTCGACGCCGCGACGGTGCTCTCCGCCCTGGCCGCCGCGCCGTTCGAGCTGGCCCTCGACACCGCTCTCGAGTCGCTGGAGGGCCAGACCTCCGGGTCGCTCGACGACGACCTGGCACTCTTGCTCGCCGAGTACGACCCGAAGGACTGAGCTCCAGGCCGCGGCCCCCACGAGGAGGACACACGATGCAGGTCGCCGACAAGGTCTTCGTCGTCACCGGAGGTGGCAACGGGATCGGACGGGAGGTCGTGCTCGAGCTCCTCGCACGGGGAGCGCGGGTGGCCGCGGTGGACCTCCGCGCCACGTCCCTGGAGGAGACCGCCCGACTCGCTGCTGCCGAGCCCGACCAGCTGAGCACCCACACCGTGGACGTCACGGACCCCGGCGCCGTCGCCGCGCTGGGTCCGGAGGTGCGCAGCCTGCACGGGCAGGTCGACGGGCTGGTGAACGTCGCCGGGATCATCCAGCGCTTCGCCCCCTTCCTCGACCTCGAGACCGCCGAGATCGAGAAGGTCCTCGCGGTGAACTTCTGGGGCGTCGTGCACCTGACGCGGGAGTTCCTCCCCCACCTGGTCGAGCGCACGGAGGCCAGCCTGGTCAACGTCGCGAGCATGGGCGCCTTCGTGCCGGTCCCGGGCCAGGCCGTCTACGGCGCCAGCAAGGCTGCGGTGAAGCTGCTCACCGAGGCGCTGTACGCCGAGCTCCGCGGCACCGCGGTCACGGTCACTGCGGTCTATCCCGGCGCCATCGGGACGGACATCGCCGCGAACTCCGGTGTCGGGGCCCCCGACGGGGAGGGCCCCGAGATCAAGACCACCTCGCCCCGGGACGCCGGCCGCCAGGTGGTCGACGGCATCGAGGAGGGCGCGTACCGCGTCCGCATCGGGCGCGACGCGACGATGCTCGACCGGCTCTCCCGGTTGATGCCTCGCCGCGCCACCGACCTCGTCGCCCGTCGCATGCAGTCGCTGCTCGACGGTTGAGCCTGCTCAGCCGCAGCGGGCCGTGAAGTCGCCCTCTCCGACGTAGACCACGAGCTGGTTCGGGCGACAGCGTCGACGAAGGCCGGGGTGCCGGCCTCCGCGGGGGCCTCCTCGGCGGGGTCGTGGACCGGGCCTGGTTCAACGTATCGGGGTCGACGCCGGGCCTCAGTAGTTTTCAGCAGGTAGACCGCGCCGGTCGCTGTCCGGTGGTCTACTGCCCTCGCACGCACAACCCCTCACCCCTCCCCGAGGAGAACCCATGACGACCCAGACCGACCGTGCCCAGCGCTTCACCGACCGCCGGATCGTCGTGACCGGCGCCGCCGGCGGTGTCGGCAAGTCGCTGTGCGACCTGCTCCGCGCCGAGGGAGCCCGCGTGCTCGGCACGGACGTCACCCCTGCCGACGGCGTCGTGCCCGCCGACCTCGCCGATCCGACCGCGGTGGCCGGCTTCGTCGAGGACGCGCTGGGCGAGCTGGGCGGACTGGACGTGCTGTGCAACGTCGCCGGCGTGCACGCGTTCGCGAAGCTGGAGGACCTCAGCGTCGAGGTCCTCCAACGGCACCTGACGGTCAACGTCCAGGCCCCGATGCTGCTCACCCAGGGGTTCCTGCCGGCGCTCACCGAGAGCCGCGGCAACGTGGTCTCGGTGACCTCGATATCGGCAGTGATGGGCCAGCCGTACAACGCCGCCTACTGCGCCAGCAAGGCCGGCCTGCTGCTGATGATGCGCGCGCTGGCCGTCGAGCTCGCCGCCAAGGGCATCCGGGTCAACTGCGTCTCGCCCGGGGGCATCGACACCGCGATGCCGCAGCAGGCCGCCCAGCAGCTGCCCCCCGACGTCGACTGGAACCTCATCGCCAAGAGCCAGAGCGTCATCCCGGGCTTCATGCCGCCGGTCGACGTCGCTGAGGCCATCGCCTTCCTCGCCTCCGACGCCGCCGCCTCCATCACCGGCGCCAACCTGGTCGTCGACCGAGGCGTGGTGTGGTGAGCCGGTGAGCTGGCAGATGCGCGCCGTCGCGACCTTCCTCGGGCTGACCCGCGGTCGGCGCTTCCGCACCGAGGACGGTGGTCGCGCGCTGCTGGAGCGGCCGAAGCGCTCCTCCGAGCCGCCGGCTCGGGTCCTGCGCGGGCTGGACGTGCGGCGCGAGCAGGTGCACGGCCGCCCCGTCCACGTCCTGAGTCCGGCCGGTGGTCCGCGCACCCGCGGCACGGTGGTCTACCTGCACGGTGGCGCCTACGTGTCCACGATCGTCCGCCAGCACTGGGCCCTCGTCGCCGAGGTCGTGCGCGAGGTCGGCTGCGAGGTGCGCGTCCCGCTCTACGGCCTGGCCCCCGACCACCACGCGCCCGAGGCGATCGCGCTCGTCCGGGCGGTCCTCGACGGCGCGCGGGGGCCGACGTACCTGCTGGGGGACTCGGCCGGCGGCGGGTTGGCGCTCGCGACGACGCAGCGGGTGGTCGAGGACGGCGGCACGGCTCCGGCCGGCCTGACGCTCGTCGCGCCCTGGTTGGACCTCGGTCTGCGCAACCCGGAGATCCCCGCCATCCAGCCGCACGACCCGTGGCTCTCCCTGCCCGGGCTCCGCCCCCTCGCGGCGGCATGGGCAGACGGGCTCTCCTACGACGACCCCCGGGTGAGCCCGCTCTTCGGCAGGCTCGACGGCCTGCCGCCGATCGCACTGCACGTCGGCACACGCGACATCACCCTCGCCGACTGCCGGGAGCTGCGCGACCGCGCACCTTCGGGCGGTCTCACCGTCCACGAGGTACCGGGCGCGGTGCACGTCCACCCGTTGCTGCCGGTGCCCGAGGGCAGGGTGGCGCGCGGGCTGATCGTCGACGAGGTCCGTCGGGGGCTCGGTGTCTGAGCCCGTCACGCAGGCTCAGTCCGAGGCGCGCCAGGTGTCCGCGATCGTGCGGTAGCTGGCGATCCGCCGGGGGCGGTCCAGGCTGGGTGTCACCACGACGACCTCGTCGGCCTGGGTCTGCTCCCGCAGGTCCTGGAGGCGGGCGACGACGTCGGTCGCCTCACCGGTGGCCATCCGGGGGTCGCGAGGCTTGCGGTGGTCGCGGAACTCCGCGGACCGAGCGAACTCCGTGACCTCCTCGGGCCGCAGCGGCGTACGCCGGTTGCGGGCGAGGTTGCGCATCGTCAGCGCCCACGCGGCCTCGAACTCCAGCACCGCCTCCTCGTCGTCGGAGGCGAAGGCCAGGACCGAGACGGCCGACCAGGGCTGGTCGCCCTCGCGCCGCGGGGCGAAGCTGCTGCGGTAGCCGCGCAGCACGTCGACGGCCAGGTCGGGGCTCTGGTGGTGGGCGAAGACCGCGTTGAGTCCGTTCACCGCCGCGAAGCTGGGTCCGTAGCCGCTGGAGCCGAGGAGGAAGACCTCGGGGACGTCGGGCACCCGCGGCGCGGCGACGAGCTGGGCGTAGGGGTGGCTCTCGGGGAACGGCTCGCCGGCCTCGAGGAAGGCCAGCAGCTCGGCCACCTGGCCGGGGAACTCCCGCGCTGCGTCCCCGGCTGCGCCGCGGCGCAGCACGTGCGCGGTGAGCGGGTCGGTACCCGGCGCGCGCCCCAGGCCGAGGTCGACACGGCCGGGGTACATCGCCAGGAGGGTGCGGAACACCTCGGCGACCTTGAACGGAGCATGGTTGGGCAGCATGATCCCGGCGGCCCCGATCCGGATCCGCTCGGTGCGTGCGCCCAGGTGGGCGAGCAGGATCTCCGGGGCGCTGCAGGCCAGGGACTCCATGTTGTGGTGCTCGGAGACCCAGTAGCGGTGGTAGCCCGCCGACTCGACGGCCTGCGCCACCTCGACCGCACCGGCGATCGCGTCGTGAGCGGGCTCGCCGTGCTCGATGCCGACGAAGTCGAGCACCGAGAGCGGCAGGACGACAGGCTCGGAGGAGGTCACATGGGGATTCAGCGCCTCGGCTCGCCCCGGTATTCCCCTGCGTGGGCTGGCGTCATGGCGGATGGCGGGGGTGCACCGCACGGACGGGTCCGCCGGCCCCGCCGGTCGGCCCAGCAGACGCCCCTCAGCACCGGATGGAGCGATGGTTGAGGTCAAGGGACCCTTGACAGGTCGCGCGGGCCGGGCAATCCTGCCAAGGAGCCCCTTTGTTCTCGGGGTCAGACCCCAGACCGGTCGGGTCGCCTCGCCAGCCCGTGTGCAACACGCCGCACGGACAGCTCCACATTCGGGAATCTGGTGTTCGCGATGACAGCGTTCGTCCCTTCCTCCACACCGACCGCCGCCGCTTGGGGCCGCGACGCGGGTGCCCACCGCGACCCGGTCCGCACCGACCGTGCGCGACGCACCGCGGTCCTCCTCGACCGCGCCGCGCACACTGCGGATCCGAAGCAGCACCGCAACCTGCAGGACGAGGCGGTCACCTTGAACCTGGGCGTGGCGCGGAGCATCGCGGGCCGCTACTACGGCCGCGGCATCAGCGCCGACGACCTGGACCAGGTCGCGTCGCTAGCGCTGGTCAAGGCGGTGCGGAGATTCGACCCGGCTGCGTCCCGGGACCTGCTCACCTATGCGGTGCCGACGATCACCGGGGAGCTCAAGAGGCACTTCCGCGACCACGGCTGGGCGGTGCGCCCCCCGCGGCGCGTCACCGACCTGCTGCCGACAGTCAACCGTGCCGTCGAGGACCTCCGCGACGTGCACGAACGGGAGCCACGCCCCTCGGAGATCGCCTTCGCGACCGGGCTGTCGATCGCCGACGTGGTGGAGGTGCTGACCAGCGACGGGCTGTTCACCCTCGACTCCCTGGACGCTCCGACCGGCGTCGGCGAGATGGGCGGGTCGCCCTACGAGCTCGTCGGGGGGCCGGACCCGATGTTCGCCCTCTGCGAGAGCATGGTCGACCTCGAGCGAGCGCTGCATGTGCTCGATGCCAGGGAGCGACTGGTGGTGCGGCTGCGCTACCACGATGAGCTGAGCCAGGGCGAGATCGGTCGCCGCCTCGGCGTGAGCCAGATGCAGGTTTCGCGGATCCTCACGAAGATGCTCGCCAAGCTCCGTGCGGTGATGGCCGAGCGGGACGAGACTCACTCCTCAACCCACGTTTGGGACCGGCGGAGGTTGGTACCCGCCTCCTGAGACGGACCGTCGAGGAGCCACCGCTGCGACGCACTCACGCAGGGCGTCACGCCGGCGGGCACCAACCGCCCGAACTTGGCTCCTCGGGTCCGCCTCCTCGCGTCAGAACCAGGCGGGATCGGTGTCGAGGTGGGTGCGCTCGAGCCGCTCGAGCAGGTCCAGGAGTGGCTCGACACGGGGCAGTTCACAGCGCACGAACCACCGCGCTGCCTGCCGCTTGCCGGCGTGGAACGCGTCGTCGGGGTCGGTGGCGACGAGCGCCTGCTGCACCCAGAGCCACGCCACCACCACGTGCCCGGCCGCCTCGAGGTACGCCGAGGAGTTGGCCGTGCTCACCGTCGGGTCGCCGGCGGACCAGACGACCTGCGTGACGGCGAGCAACCGGTCGGCCGCGCGTCCCACTGCTGCCGCGTCCTCGGCCAGCGCGCCACCACGACCGGTGGCCTCGTCGACGGTGGCGTGGATCCGGGCCACCAGCCCGCGGAACGCCTCGCCGCCGTCGATGACGACCTTGCGCCCGAGCAGGTCGAGGCCCTGGATGCCGTGCGTGCCCTCGTGGATCGGGTTGAGCCGGTTGTCGCGGTAGTGCTGCTCGACGTCGTACTCACGGGTGTAGCCGTAGCCGCCGTGCACCTGGATGGCGAGGTCGTTGGCGGCCAGGCACCACTGGGAGGGCCAGGACTTCGCGATCGGGGTGAGCACCTCGAGCAGGGCGTGCGCCTCCGCCGCCGTCGCCGGGTCGGTCGCGGTCTGCTCCTCGTCGACCAGGCGGGCGGCGTAGAGGACCAGTGCGAGCCCGCCCTCGACGTACGACTTCATCGTCAGCAGCATCCGGCGCACGTCGGCGTGCTCGATGATCGGGACCGGGGACGCGGACGGGTCCTTCGCCCCGACGGGCCGGCCCTGGGCGCGCTCCCGGGCATAGGCCAGCGCCTTGAGGTACCCGGTGTAGCCGAGCGCGGCCGCGCCCAGCCCGACCCCGACCCGCGCCTCGTTCATCATGTGGAACATCAGGGCCAGGCCACGGTGCTGCTCACCGACGAGGTAGCCCACCGCCCCGGGCTCGCCGCCGGGCCTGTGCACGCCCTCACCGAAGTTGAGCAGGGTGTTCGTGGTGCCGCGCCAGCCCATCTTGTGGTTGAGGCCGGCGAGCACGACGTCGTTGCGCTCCCCCACCGAGCCGTCCTCTCCGACGAGGCGCTTGGGAACGAGGAACAGCGAGATGCCCTTCGTGCCGGCCGGTGCGCCGGCGGTGCGGGCGAGGACGAGGTGGACGATGTTCTCGCCCATCTCGTGGTCACCGCCGGAGATCCACATCTTGTTGCCGCGGAGCCGGAAGGTGCCGTCCGCCTGGGGCGTGGCGGTGGTGGTGACGTCGGCGAGCGACGACCCCGCCTGCGGCTCGGAGAGGCACATCGTGCCGAAGAACCGGCCCTCGAGCATCGGCCGCACGAAGCGGTCGACCAGCTCGGGCGCACCGTGAGTGGCGAGCAGGTTTGCGTTCGCCTGGGTGAGGAACGGGTAGCCGGCCGTGCCGCAGTTGGCAGCCTGGAACCAGGCAGCGACGGCCGAGGCCACGACCTGGGGAAGCTGCATGCCGCCGAGCTCCTCGTCGAAGGTCGCGCCGGTGAAGCCGCTGGCGGCGTAGACGGCCAGCGCCTCCTCGACCTCGGGGTGCAGGTGCACACGCTCGCCGTCGAAGGTCGGCTCCTCGGCGTCGTTGCGCTTGTTGTGCGTGGCGAAGTGCCGCGTCGCCACCGTCTCGGCGAGGTCGAGGACCGCGTCAAAGGTCTCCCGGGAGTGCTCGGCGAAACGGTCCCGCGTCAGCAGCGACTCCACCCCGAGCCACTCGTGGAGCAGGAAGTCCAGGTCACGACGCGACATCACCGACGACATGCGGCGAACCTAGCCCAGGGGTGGCCGGGGACCGGCGGAGCCGGGAGCCTCAGGTGCCGCAGAAGGTCTGGTAGCCGGTGAAGTCGTCTGGCGCCGGCTCGGCGTACCACGCCCACTCCGGCCGGGCGACGTACGGATGGCGCACGACCTCGACGAGCCGGTGGAACGGCTCCAGGTCCCCGGCGGTGGCGGCGGCGAGCGCCTCCTCGACGCGGTGGTTGCGCGCGACATAGACCGGGTTGACCGCGTCCATGGCCGCCGGGTCCGGGCCGAGTGCGCGCCAGCGCTCCAGCCACGCGTCGATGCCCGGCAGGTCCAGGAAGACCTCGCGCACGGGCTCCGCATCGCCGCGGGCGGCGTCGGCGAGGTTCCGGAAGAACGACGTGAAGTCCACGTGGCTGGCCGCCAGCAGCGGCAGCAGATCGTCGACGAGCGGGTGCGCCAGCTCCTGCGGTACGTCCGTGGCGAGGCCGAGCTTGGCCCGCATGCCACCGAGCCAGGACTCGGCGTAGCGGGTGCGGAACGCGCCGAGCGCCTCGACCGCCAGCGCGACGGCGGTCTCCTCGTCCTCGTCGAGCAGCGGGACCAGCGTCTCGGCGAGGCGGGCGAGGTTCCACTCCAGCACCGGCGCCTGGTTGCCGTATGCGTAGCGGCCGCCGTGGTCGATGGAGCTGAAGACCGTGCGGGGGTCGAAGGCCTCCATGAACGCACAGGGGCCGTAGTCGATCGACTCCCCGGAGATCGTGGTGTTGTCGGTGTTCATCACGCCGTGGATGAAGCCCACGAGCATCCAGCGGGCGACGAGGTCGGCCTGGACGGTGACCACCGACTCGAACAGCGCCAGCGCCGGGTTGTCGGCCTCGGCGGCCTGCGGGTGGTGGCGGGCGATCGCGTGGTCGACGAGGCGGCGCAGCAGGGCCAGGTCACCGCTCGCGGCGACGTACTGGAAGGTGCCGACGCGCAGGTGGCTGCTGGCGACCCGCGCCATCACGGCACCGGGCAGGGGGGTCTCGCGACGCACCGAAGCACCGGTGGCGACCACGCCGAGGGACCGGGTGGTCGGGATCCCGAGAGCGTGCATCGCCTCGCTGATCACGTGCTCGCGCAGCATCGGGCCGAGCGCGGCGAACCCGTCACCCCCACGGGAGAACGGGGTGCGGCCCGAGCCCTTGAGGTGCAGGTCGCGCAGGGTGCCGTCCGGCAGCCTCAGCTCGCCCAGGAGCAGCGCCCGGCCGTCACCGAGCCGGGGCGAGTAGCCGCCGAACTGGTGACCCGCGTAGGCCTGTGCCACCGGTCGTGCGCCCTCCGGCGGCGAGGCCCCCGTCAGCAGGCCGAGGCCCTCGGGTCCACGCAGCGTCTCGACGTCGAGCCCCAGCTCCTCCGCGAGTGTCTCGTTGAACGCCACCAGCCGGGGCGCGGGCGGCACCTCGGCCTTCCAGTCGAGCGCCAGCTCGGGCAGGTCGGTGGCGAAGTGGGCGGAGAGGTGGGGCAGCACCTCCCCAGCGTAGGTCGGGACCCCCGCCGTCAGCGGGGCGCCATCCGCAGCGCGCCGTCCATCCGCACGACCTCGCCGTTGAGGTAGTCGTGGGTGAGGAGGAAGAGCGCGAGGTCGGCGTACTCCTCGGGGCGGCCGAGGCGCTGGGGGAACGGGATGCCGGCGGCCAGCGCCGCGCGGAACTCCTCGGAGACCGTGGCCAGCATCGGGGTCTCGACGATGCCGGGCGCGATGGTGTTCACGCGGATGCCGTACTGCGCGAGGTCGCGGGCGGCGGGCAGGTTGAGTCCGACGATGCCGCCCTTGGACGAGGCGTACGCCGCCTGGCCGACCTGGCCCTCGTAGGCCGCCACCGACGCGGTGTTGACGACGGCGCCGCGCATGCCGTGCTCGAGCGGCTCGGTCTCGGCCATCTTCTCCGCGGCCAGCGCGAGAACGTTGAAGGAGCCGATCAGGTTGACCTTGATGATCGTGGCGTAGAGCTCGAGGTCGTGGACGCCCTTGCGGGAGAGGATCCGCGCCGAGGGGCCGATGCCGGCGCAGTTGACCACCGCCCGCAGGGGACCGTGCTCGGCGGCGGTCGCGACCGCGTCGCCGACCTGGGTTGCCTCGGTGACGTCGACCGGCAGGTAGGTCACGCCGTCCGGCGCCTGGCCGGCCTTCTCGATCGCGGCGGGGAGGTCGAAGGCGAAGACCCGCGCGCCGTGGGCGACGAGGGCGGCGGCGGTGGCGGCACCGAGGCCCGAGGCCCCTCCGGTGACGATCGCGGAGGTGTCGGCGAGCTGCATCTGGAGTTCTCCTTGAAGGGGGTGTGGTTGCGGGGGTTGATCAGTCGAGGGTGCGGATGCTGGCGTCGGCGCCCTTGTCGAGGTGGCGGGCGATGATCATCCGCTGGATCTGGTTGGTGCCCTCGAAGATCTGCATCACCTTGGCCTCGCGCATGTAGCGCTCGACGGGGAAGTCGCGGGTGTAGCCGTAGCCGCCGAGGACCTGCACGGCGTCGGTGGTGACCTTCATGGCGTTGTCGGTGGCCACCAGCTTGGCGACCGAGGCCTCCCGCGAGAACGGCAGCCCGCGGTCCTTCAGACGCGCGGCGTGCAGCATCATCGCCCGGGCCGACTGCACAGCCGCCTCGGCGTCGGCGAGCACGAACGCCAGGCCCTGGTGGTCGATGATCCGCTTGCCGAAGGCCTCGCGCTCCTGGGCGTAGGCGAGCGCCGCGTCCAGCGCCCCCTGGGCGAGACCGGTGGCCACCGCGGCGATGCCGAGCCGACCCGAGTCCAGCGCGGCCAGCGCGATCCGCAGCCCCTCGCCTTCGGCGCCGATCCGCCGCTCCGCGGGAAGGCGTACGCCGTCGAGCCGCATCGTGGCCGTCGTCGAGCCCATCAGGCCCATCTTCCGCTCCGGCACGTCCGCGGAGAGGCCCTCGGCGTCGGCGGGGACCAGGAAGCAGGAGATGCCGTTCCTGTCGTCGGAGGTCCGGGCCATGACGGTGTAGAAGTCGGCCTCGCCGCCGTGGGTGGTCCACGCCTTCGCGCCGGTGAGGACGTAGTCGTCGCCGTCGCGCACCGCCTTGGTGCGCATCGCCGCGGGGTCGGACCCGGCATGCGCCTCGGAGAGGCAGTAGGCGCCGAGCAGCTTCCCGCCGAGCATCCCCGGCAGCCACTGCGCGCGCTGCTCGTCGCTGCCGTGGTACATCAGCGCGAAGCACGACAGCGCGTGCACCGACGTCCCCACCCCCACGCTCGCCCAGGCGGCACCGATCTCCTCCAGCACCTGGAGGTAGACCTCGTAGGGCTGCCCACCACCGCCGTGCTCCTCGGGGTAGGGCAGCCCGAGCAGGTCGGCCTCGCCGAGCAGCGCGAACACGTCGCGGGGGAACGCCGCGTGCTCCTCGGCCTCGGCCGCGCGCGGCGCGAGCCGCTCCGCCACGATCTGCCGCACGAGCGAGAGCAGGTCGGCGGCCTCGGGCGTGGGCAGGGTGCGGGACGCGGGCACGACGACCTCCAGCGGTCAGCGAGACGGGCGGGACGAGCAGAGCAGCCCCACGCTATCGGGCTGCCTCAGCCCCGCCGGACGCCGCCGTATATCCCGCGGCGCACGATGAGCGGCTGCAGGACGGTGTCGATCGTCCACGCAGGGAACCGGAAGGGCCGGCCGGTGGGTGCGAAGACCTCGAGCCCGTCGGGCTGCACCCCGAGCACGGAGCCCCACCGGCCGCGCGGCGGGCGGTAGTCCTGCAGCGACTTGCCGGCCAGCTCGGCGAGGACGTTGCGCGCGACCAGGCGGTCGGCCCGGTTGCGCGCGGAGGTGCGCAGCGGGTCGGTCGCGGCGACGTCGCCGACGGCGTAGGTACGGGGGTGGCCGGGCAGTCGCAGGTCCGACTCGACGACGACGAAGCCGCGCTCGTCGAGGAGCTCGGGCGGCAGCCAGTCGGTGTTCGGCCGGACCCGGCCGATCGCCCAGAGCACCGCGTCGGCGACCGCGGTCGGCTGGCCCGTCGACCAGGTGACCGGGTCGACGGTGATCGCGTCGCAGGTGAACCCGTCGGGGATGTCCGCGCGGTGGCCGGGGTGGAGCCCGACGCCGAGGCGGGTGAGGCGCCGCTCGACGTGGCCCCAGACCCTCGGGTGGTGGTGCGGGAGCGGGCGCTCGCCGGGGAAGTAGAGGTCGACGGCCTTGTCCGGCCACGTGGTGGCGAGGTTGGCCGCGGCGCTCACGGCCGCCGCCCCGCCCCCGACGACCGCGACCGAGGACGCGGCGGCCAGCCGTTCGTGGACGGAGCGCAGGTCGGCCTCGACCTCGGTCGCGGTCTGGAGTGTCGGCGTACGCCAGAAGCCGTTGGTGACCCCGGTGGAGATGACCAGGACGTCGAAGGGCTCGTGGGACTCGGTGCCGTCGGCGGTGCGTACGGCGACGGAGCGCCCGGCGAGGTCGAGGCCGGTGAGGGTGCCGTGCGCCGTGCGGACGCGGTCGAGTCGGCGGTAGCGGTCGAAGGCGATGCGGTAGTCCCGGCTCCAGTCGTCCGGGCGGGTCAGCCGGACCCCGAGCTCCTGGCCGCTGACGAGCATCGGCTTGGTGGAGATGCCGACGACGTCGGCCCGGCGGGCGAGGTGGGTCGCGGTGAGCAGGCCGGTGTCGCCGAGCCCGGCGACGACGACGCGGGGTCGGCTCACGCGGGGGTGCGGCTGCGCGGCGGGCGCGGCACGAGGCGCGGAACCCGCTCGACGACGTCCTGGTACGCCGGCCGGCGGGCGAGGCTGCGCTCCTCCATCCACGGGATCGAGACGAAGTGGAACATTGCGATCATCGCCACGGCACCGAGCGGGACCCACCACCAGTCCCCCGGCGAGGCCGCGATGCCGAAGAGCGCCAGAGAGACCCAGAAGCTGATCTCGCCGAAGTAGTTCGGGTGCCGCGACCAGGCCCACAGTCCACGGTCCATCGCCTGGCCGGGCTGGCGGACGCGGACGAAGCGGTGCATCTGCCCATCCGAGACGAGCTGGAGCGCCACCGCACCGACCCCGACGACGAACGCGACCACGTCGAGCCACCCGACCGGCTCCCCGCCGCGGGTCACCACGACGTAGACGGGCACGGTGGCGAGGAAGACCTGCAGCGTCGGGATCAGGTGGATCGCGACGAAGTCGACGATCACGGCGAAGCGGCCGGCGTTCTCGCGGAGCATCGGGTAGCGCCAGTCCTCGT
The DNA here is from genome assembly GCA_030698375.1 of Nocardioides sp. GTDB lineage: Bacteria > Actinomycetota > Actinomycetes > Propionibacteriales > Nocardioidaceae > Nocardioides_A. The sequence continues at coordinate 55,217 of JAUYLL010000060.1, forward strand.
GGTGCAATCCGGGAAAGCCGTAGACCCAGTTGGCGGTCAGCCGCACCGCCCAGAGGGCCACGACGACCGCCGCGAGCCAGGCCCGGACGTCGCCGGTCCCGAGGTCGGACCCGAGCCACCACGCCAGTACGAGCAGCGGCGGGATGACGCTCCAGTAGGCGTCGTAGAAGCTGGAGTTCCCGTAGGCCCGGCTGAACGCGAAGATGACGCAGGTCGCCAGCACGTCGGCGATCAGCGTGTCGAGCCAGAGGTGGTCGGTGTCCGGACCGAGCAGCAGCCACGCCGCCCCCACGGCGATCGCGAGCACGTAGGCCAGACCGATGCGCGCCAGGGACGCCGTCTTCGTCACGCGCGTCACCCTAGTGAACCGTCAGGCGAGACGTGGGAGATCTGGTGCCACCTGGTAGCACCAGATCACCCACGTCCGGCCACCGTCAGTGCCAGGACTCCATCACGGACGCCCGCTACTGTCAGCGCGTGAAGAGACCCTTCCTCGTCCGCCGTACGCTCGCCCGTCTCGTGCTGCGCGCCGTGCGCTGGAAGGCGGTGGGGACGGTGCCCAAGCGCGGGGTGCTCGTCGGCGCTCCGCACACCTCGAACTGGGACTGGGTCCTCACCCTCCTGCTCGGCTGGTCGTACGGCGTCCGCATCGGGCTGCTGGTGAAGGCCGAGCTGTTCAAGGGGCCCCTCGCGCCGATCCTCCGCGCGACCGGCGCGATCCCGCTGGACCGGTCGAACCCCGGAGCCACGGTTCGCGACCTGCTCGCACAGGCCGAGGGCGAGCACCCGTTCCTGCTCGGCATCGCCGCCGAGGGGACCCGCACCCGCGGCGAGTTCTGGAAGTCCGGCTTCTACCGGATCGCGACGGCCAGCGGCCTGCCGATCACGCTCGCCTACCTCGACGCCCCCACCCGCACCGTCGGCTGGGGGCCGACCTTCACCCCCACCGGCGACGTCACCGCCGACATGGACCGGGTCCGCGCCTTCTACGCCGACAAGCGCGGCTTCCGGCCCGAGGAGTTCACCCCGCCGCTGCTGCGCGAGGAGACCCGCGGCCGCGACGCGACCTGAGTCCTCCCGCTCAGCCCTCGGGCCCCGCGGCGCCGTCGACCGGCCAATCGTGGAGGCCGAGGTCCTTCAGGGGCGCACCCGCGTGAAGGGCCATCGGCTCGGGGACACCCGCGGTGATGCGGGTGCCGTCAGCGCGGGTGCCGCCCACCTGGGGACCGGGACCCAGCAGGCCGTCGATCCGCGGTCCATGGCCGTCGAGGTCGACGACGAGCGGCTCCCCCTCGGTGACCGTGTACGCGGCCCCGCGCACCCGCACCCGCACCTCGGCCTCGCCGGCCTCGACCACGGTCAGGCACAGCTCGTCCTCGGTCACCTCCACGAGCAGGCGCGAACCGCGCCACGCGATCCGGAAGCGCAGCGAGGTCCATCCGACCGGCAGCCGCGGGTCGAAGGAGAGGCGGCCGTTGCGGTCGCGCATGCCGCCGAACCCGAAGGCCAGCGCACTCCAGACCCCGCCGGCCGACGCGACGTGCATGCCGTCGACGGTGTTGCCGTGCAGGTTGGCCAGGTCGACGTACAGCGCCTGGCGGAAGTAGTCGAGCGCTGCGTCGTGGTAGCCGACCTCGGACGCGACGATCGACTGCACGACCGCCGACAGCGTGGAGTCCCCGGTGGTGATCGGGTCGTAGTACTCGAAGTTCGCCTTCTTCTCCTCGGCGGTGAAGCGGTCGCCGTGGAGGAACATCGCGAGCACCACGTCGGCCTGCTTGAGGACCTGGAAGCGGTAGATCACCAGCGGGTGGTAGTTCAGCAGCAGCGGCCGCAGCTCGTCCGGCGTGCGGGAGAGGTCCCAGACCTCGCGGTCGAGGAAGAAGTCGTCCTGGGGGTGGATGCCGAGGCCCTCGTCGAAGGGGATCGTCATGCCGTCGGCGCAGCGCTGCCACTCCTCCAGCTCGCCCTCGCGCAGGCCGAGCCGGTGGACCAGACGCTCGTAGGAGATCGGGTCCAGCTCGCGGATCTTGTCCACGACGACCGCGGCACGCTCGAGGTTGAAGCGGGCCATCACGTTCGTGAAGAGATTGTTGTTGACGACAGTCGTGTACTCGTCGGGGCCGGTGACGCCGTGGATGTGGAACGTGGACGCACCGCCGTTGTGCCGCCAGAACCCGAGCTCTACCCACATCCGGGCGGTCTCCACGAGCAGGTCCGCCCCGTCGCGGACGAGGAACCCCTTGTCGTCGGTGGCACCGACGTACTGCATGAGCGCGTAGACGATGTCGGAGTTGATGTGCATCTGGGCGCTGCCCGCGGCGTAGTACGCCGAGGCCTCCTCGCCGTTGATCGTGCGCCAGGGGAACAGCACGCCGCTGTGCGCCATCTCCTGGGCCCGGGTCCGGGCCGCGGGGAGCATCCGGCGCCGGAAGTGCAGCAGGTTCCGCGCCACGTGCGGCTGGGTGTAGGTCACGAACGGCAGGACGTAGATCTCGGTGTCCCAGAAGTAGTGGCCCTCGTAGCCGGACCCGGTGACGCCCTTGGCCGCCACGCCCTGGCGGTCGGCGCGGGCGCTGGCCTGCGCGAGGGTGAACAGGTTGAAGCGCACCGCCTGCTGCAGGGCCTTCCCGGCGCCGACCTCGACGTCGCTGTTCTCCCAGAACCGGTCGAACCAGGTGCGCTGCTCGGCGAGGTAGTGGCCCGGCGAGTGGCGGGCCGCGCGGTCGAGCGTCCGGTCGCAGCGGTCGGAGAGTTCGCGCACCGGGACCCCTGTCGAGGTGTGGTAGGTGACGACCTTCTCCAGCCGCACCGTCGTCCCCTCAGTCGCCTCGACCCGGAAGACAGCCTTGGCGAGGTCGTCGCCGCAGTGCGCGACGACCTCGTGGGCATCGGTGGTCGTGAGCCGGTGGTCGGCGGCGACGGCGAGCGTCATCCCTGAGCGGGCGCACTGGTAGCCGAGCATCAACCGGTCCTCGCGGGCGTAGTTCGCCCGCGGCAGCAGCACCCGCTCGTCGAACGCTGCGGCCTTGCGAGGATCGGCCCCCTCCCCCATCGCCTTCTCGGGGACGTAGTACTCGTCCTGGCCGTCCTGCCGGTTGAGCAGCTGGGAGGAGATCACCAGGGGCGCGTCACCGTCGAGGACGGTCACCTCGAGGGTGAGCACCGCGAGGTGCCGCTCCGTCATCGACACCATGCGGGTGGAGTCGACCCGCACCCGCTTGCCGGCCGGTGTACGCCACACGACGCTGCGGCGCAGCAGGCCGTCGCGGAAGTCCAGCGTCCGCTCGTAGTGCTCGAGCTCGGCGGTCCCGATGATCAGCGGCTCGTCGTCGACGTAGAGCTTCATCACCTTGGCGTCGGGGACGTTGACGATCGTCTGGCCGGTGCGGGCGAAGCCGAAGGCCGCCTCGGCGTGCCGGATCAGCCAGGTCTCGTGGAAGCCGTTGACGAAGGTGCCGTGCGCGTAGGCGTCGCGCCCCTCCTCGGGGTTCCCGCGCATCCCGAGATAGCCGTTGGCCACGCTGAAGAGCGTCTCGGTGGTGCCAAGGTCAGCGGCGGCGTACGACGTCTCGACCAGCCGCCACGGGTCGATCGGGAAGCGTCCGCGGTCGAGGGGGTTGCGGACCTTCTCGCGGCGGTTCACGCCGCACCGGCCGGGACGAGCTCGGCCAGGTCGGCGACGACGACGTCCGCGCCGGCGTCGCGCAGGACCTGCTCGCCGGCACCCCGGTCGACGCCGACCACCAGGCCGAAGCCGCCGGCCGCGCCGGCCTGCACCCCGGACACGGCGTCCTCGAGCACCGCCGATCCGGCCACCGACGCGCCACAGATCTCGGCGGCGTGCACAAAGGTGTCCGCCGCCGGCTTGCCCGGGAGGCCCAGCTCGGTGGCGACCGCACCCGAGACGACGGTGACGAAGCGGTCCGCGAGTCCCGCGGCCTCGAGGACCGCCGGCGCGTTGGCCGAGGACGAGACCACCGCGAGCGGGATCCCCAGGTCGCGCAGGTGGTCCAGCAGAAGCACGGAGCCGGGGTAGGCAACGACGCCGTCGCGGGCGAGGACGGCGTTGAATGCCGCGTTCTTCCGGTTCCCGAGCCCACCCACGGTGGTGGCCGCGGGGTCGTCGTCGGGGTCGCCCTCGGGCAGGTCGATGCCGCGGGAGGCGAGGAAGGCGCGCACCCCGTCGAAGCGCGGCTTGCCGTCGACGTGGGCGAAGTAGTCCGCGTCGGTGTACGGCGCACGGTCCCCACCGCCGGGTGCACCGGCCTCGGCGAGGAAGGCGTTGAACATGTCCGCCCAGGCGCGCATGTGCACCTCGGCGGTCGGGGTGACCACGCCGTCGAGGTCGAAGAGGACGGCAGCGTGGTCGGACCACCGGACCCGGCTGCTTGAGTCTGCGTTCACCCCACGAGCGTAAAGGCCCGGCGCTCACGAGCCCGCATCTTGCATTTGATACGTACGACGCCCCGAAAGCGCGTCTCAGAGTGCCGTGCGTATCTATTGCGGGCAACGCTGCGTCATCGTGCCTACGGCCTGTCCACCGGCGGGTCGAGGAGTGGAGCAGTGGAGTCATGCCCGTGCCACGTGGACAGGCCCGCATGCGGGTCGCCCCGATGGCGAACATGCGACAGGACCTCGGCGGGTGGTGATGGGTCTGCGATGTGTGCGGTGGGGACCTGCTCAACATCGATCGGTTCGTAGAGGTAGGGGAACAGCGGGTGGGTGCTCCAATACTGGACGGGAGGGTCGCCGTCAGCGTTGCCTGTGTAGAGGTGGCGCAGGTGAGCCAGCGTTCTCGCCACCATCCGCACACGCGCCTCGTCGTCCCCCTCGGGCTGGCCTCACCCTTCAGCCACCTCTCTGGCTTGAATGCCGGTCAGGACGGAGCACAGGAGGACGAGATTCACTCACGCGGAAGGGGACGAGGTCAGCGGTCACGCTGCTCCCTGCGGCAGGGCCCGCGCCCGCATCTCGCGCAGGGTCTCGCGGATCGCGTCGACCTCGGTCTCGGTCTCGGTCTCGGAGAAGATGAAGCCGGGGCCGGTGGGCGCCTGGTCGATGTACGGCGACGCGTAGAGGCGCCCGGGTTCCGTCGAGTTCCGGATCCGTCAGAGGCAGTCACTCGAGCATGAAGTCCGCGACCACCCGGCCGAGCTCGGCGCCGGCGTCCTCCTGGAGGAAGTGGCCGGCGTTCTCGATGGTCGGGTGATCGAGGCCGCGAGCACCGGGGATCAGCTTGCGCATGATCGGAGCCATCGCACCGGTGATCGGATCGCTGTCGCTGAAGGACAGCAGGAACGGCAGCTCACTGGCCGAGAGCACCTCCCAGGCGGCGCGGTTGGCGTCGGCGGCGGGATCGTCGGGCCGGGTGGGAACGAGGGTGGGCATGACTCGGGCACCGGCCTTGGCGCGCTCCTCGGGGAACGGCGCGTCATAGGCGGCCCGGACGTCGTCGGCCATCGGTCGCACGCAACCCGCGGCGACCAGACGACCGACGTCGAGAACGTCAGCCGCTTCGACCGCGCGGCGGAACATCCACCAGAGCTCCGGCATGTCGAAGTCGCCGGTCGGCAGACCCGTGTTGGCCGCGACCACCCGGGCGAAGCGGTCCTGGTTCTCCGCAACGAGTCGCAGCCCGATCAGACCGCCCCAGTCCTGGCAGACCAGCGTGACCTCGCGCAGGTCGAGGTGGTCGAAGACCAGCTCGCGGGTCCACTCGACCATTCGGGTGAAGGAGTAGTCGACCTGCTTGAGCGGCTTGTCGGAACGGCCGAAGCCGATCAGGTCGGGCACCACGCATCGGATCCCGCGTTCGGCGAGCACCCCGATCACGTGACGGTAGAGGAACGACCAGGAAGGCTCGCCGTGCAGCAGCAGCGCTACCGGCCCGTCGGCCGGCCCCGCGTCGACGTAGGCCATCCGCAGGGTGCCGCCGTCCGGGTCGACGACCTGGGCGTATGCCGGCTTCCAGGGGAAGTCCGGACAGTGGTCGAAAGCGGCGTCCGGGGTTCGGTAGACCTCCATGCCGGTGAGTCTTGCATGGGGTAGCGCGTGCTCCAGCCCTTCATCCCGGGGCACGGCGCGCCTCCCGGCAAGGGTGCACCGCTCGTACGCTGGGGAGATGAACAGCTACCTGACCGACCAGCGCGACCGCCCGGTCAGTGCGTTCGTCGCCGTCCTCGTGGCACTCCTCACCGGCGGCTACATGCTGCCGTGGGCGGTCGCTGCCCTGCGCGGCAAGTCGAACCACTGGACGATCTTCTGGATCAACCTGCTGGGCGGTTGGACGGTGGTCCTGTGGATCGTCGCCCTCGTGATGGCGTTCGGCTCCCACAAGTCGATCCGCCGCTACTGATCACCCGGCACGCACACCCGCTGGTCAGTTGGAGACGGTGGTCGTCCCCGAGCACCGGTAGTTGGTGCCGCCGATCGGCACCCACTTGCCACCCTTGAGCTGGATGAAGCGGAAGCACTCCCCGGTACGGCGCGGCCCCGGCCGTTGCGGGGAGTGCATACCGTTGGCGGTCCACTTGTCGACCTTGTCCATCTCGCGGACGAGCGTCTGGCGCGACAGCTTGCCGCCGAGAGCGGTCGCGCGCTCGACGAACAGGCGGGCCGCCGACCAGGAGAAGACGCTGAAGAACGACGGCTCCGCGCCCGGCTTCACCTGCTGCAGCCAGTTGAGGTACAGCGTCATCTCCTCGTTGCCCCGCGCCTCCTCGAACGGCGTGAAGTTGGTGAAGACCGTGGTGCCCTCGGCCGCGGCTCCGCCGCGCTCGACGTAGTCGGGGTCGTACGCCGACGGGTCGATCATGAAGACGTCGGGCTTGAAGCCCTGCTGCCTCATGGCCTCGGCCAGCCGGACGAACTGCGGCGGCTGGGCGATCATCTGGACGTACCGCACGCCCTCCTCCTTCATCTGCTGGACGAAGGGGGCGTAGTTGAACTCGGAGATGTCCACGGGGCGGACCATGCTGAACTTCATCCCCCGCTTGGTCATGGCCGCCGCCTGCAGCCTGCCGTTCTCCGCCGCCGCGCCCGCGTTGATGAAGAGCATTGCCGCGTTCTTCGCGGCGGCGGGGAAGTTCTTCAGGACGTAGTCGGGGACCGCGTTGTTCATCTCGCCCGCGATCGTGGACTGCGCGCCGATGCAGGTCCGGCACGACTGGCGGGAACCGGTGACCATCGCCGACCGGATGTCGGGCAGCCCGCAGGACTCCGTCTGCGACGCACCCCCGGAGTCGAAGGCCGACATCGAGCCGACCATTGCGAAGACGTTGTCACAGGCGTCGGTGTGGGCCTGCTGGTCCCCGCCTGCGTCGGTGCGAGTGTCGTAGGTCTTGAGCACGAGCTTGCGGCCGCAGAGGTCGCTGGTGGCGTTGAAGTACGCGACGTACGCCCGGACCGCGACCTGCGCCGACTCGAAGATGCCGGGGACGGGCCCGGAGATGTCCGAGGCATTGCCGATGGTGATCGTCGAGTCGGTGACTCCGGTGGTGTTCTTGAATCCGTCGCACGAGGCGGCCTTCCTGCCCCCGGTCGCGGCGTTCTCACCCCCGCCTTGCGGGGTCCCGCCACCGACCGGGTCGTCGGCTGGGCTCCCACCGCCGCTCGTACCCACCGTGTCGCCGGCGTCGCCGGTGCCGCTCGCGCCCGCACTGCCGTCGACCACACCGCCAGCCGCCGGGTCGGAGGCGACGTCGGGTGCGGTGCCGACCGCACCGCCTACCTCCTCGGCGCCGGCGAGTCCTCCCCCGGCGCCGACGACCTCGCTCGGGGCCAACTGTGATCCGCACGCAGCAAGCGCAAGTGCCATCGCAGCAGCGAGCACCGCCACCACTGCCGACGACCTGCTCCGGATGGGTGGTGAACTCGGCACGGGACCTCCAGCGGTCGACCTGTCGATGACGCGTCAAACAGATCATAAACCTTGGTTTATGATCTGTCTCACCCCAAGTTCGAGGAGTGACCGTGCTCGTTCACCTCGCCCTAGTCGGCTCGTCCGTGGACGACATCGAGGTCGCCATCCCCGAGGGGCTCGCGATCGGCACCAAGGTCCTGATCGCCGCCTTCCTCTTCGCCGTCGCCCTGGAGGTCCGGTGGGGTGACATGCGGGAGGCAGCGCGCCAACCCTGGGTCTTCGCCGCAGGGCTCGTCACCCAGTTCGTGGTCATCCCCGCGCTGACCCTCCTGCTGATCGCCGCGCTCGACGTCCCACCCTCGGTCGGCCTGGGGCTGCTGCTCGTGGCCTGCTGCCCGGCGGGCAACCTCTCCAACCTGCTGACCTACCGCGCCCGCGGCGACCTGCCGCTGTCGATCTCGATGACGACGGTGTCCAACGGGACGGCGGTCGTCGTCACGCCGGTCGCGCTCGCCTTCTGGGGCTCCCTGTCGCCGCGGGTGACCGACACGCTCGCAGCGGTCGAGCTCTCCCCCGTCGACGTCCTGCGCGACGTCGGCCTGCTCATCATGCTGCCTTTCGCCGCGGGCATCCTCGTGGCGCACCGCCGGCCCGGGGTGGCCGCGGGAGCCCGCCGCTTCGTCGAGCCCGCGGTGGTCACGCTGCTCGCCGTCCTCGTCCTGGGCGGTCTCGTCAGCAACGCCGGCACGGTGGTCGAGCACGTCCTGCTCATCGGCCCGGCGGTCGTGCTGCAGAACCTGGTCTCGCTGGGCGCCGGCTACGCCGTCGCGACCGCGTGCCGACTGTCGACCGGCGGACGCCGGGCGATGACCCTGGAGATGGGCATCCGCAACACGGCACTGGGGCTCGTCCTGGCCATCACCTTCTTCCCGACCCTGGGCGGGGTGGCGGTGACGGTCGCCCTCTGGGGCCTGTGGGACCTGATCACGGGTGGCGTGCTGTCGTCGTGGTGGCGGCGCCGTACGCCGGCCGAGGACGCACCGGACGCACACGGCGACCCGTCCGCCCCGGCGGCCCGCAGCGCCGACCCCGCCTGAGCGGCGTCGCCGCGCGACTCACGGCCGGTCGTCCCCCCGCAGGGACGCGGGCACGGCCGCCGGCGCCCGGGCCGCGACGTCCTCGAGCACCGTCCGGGCGCCACGGACGACGTCGGCGCCCAGGCGCTCGGCGAGGTCGCGCTCGAAGGCGGCGTGGAAGCGACGGGCGACGCTCACCGCGTCGTGACCCCGGTCGGTCACCCGCACCAGGCGCAACCTTCGGTCGGCCGGCTCGGCGACCCGCTCGACCAGCCCCGCGGCCGTCATCGTCGCCACGAGCTTCAGCGCGCCGGGGCTGGTCATCTGCAGCCGCGTGGCGAGGCCGCGCAGGCTCATCGGAGCCTCGCCCAGGAGCCTGAGCACGGCCCCCTGACGTGCGGTGAAGCCCTCGAACCCCTCGGCGGCCATGTGTCGGACGAGGTCGTCCTGGAACGTCACGTGCGCGATGGCGAGCGCCACGCCGAAGTCGGTCCGCTGCGCGCTCACCCCGCGATCCTAGGGCGGCTGCCGCGCGCGTCTCCGAGCCGCCCCGTGCAAGAAAAAGTGGCAGTCCACTGTCACGAATCATTCTGCGTGCTCTACCCTCCCGGATCATGGACCGACACCAGCTCCTCCCCGACGTCACCGCCTCCGAGCCCCGTTTCGTGGACTACCCCCTCGCTCCCGAGGGAGCCCCGAACGTCGTGATGGTCGTCCTCGACGACGTCGGCTTCGCCCAGCTCGGCTGCTTCGGCGCCACGTTCGAGACCCCGAACATCGACCGCCTCGCCGCGCGCGGGCTGCGGTACAACCGCTTCCACGTGACGTCGGTGTGCTCGTCGACGCGCGCGGCGCTGCACACGGGCCGCAATCACCACGCCGTGGGGATGGGCGTCACCGAGGAGGCGGCGCTCGGCTTCCCGGGCTACACCGGCCGGATCCCGCCCTCGGCCGCGATGCTCGCGCGGGTCCTGCGCGACGGCGGCTACAACACGATGTCGGTCGGGAAGTGGCACATGACGCCGAAGACCGACTACTCGGCGGCCGGCCCCTACCGGCACTGGCCGCTGGCCATGGGCTTCGAGCGCTTCTACGGGTTCCTGGGCGCCGAGACGAGCCAGTGGGCCCCGGAGCTGGTCCGCGACAACAGCCACGTGGACCCGCCGCGGACGCCCGAGGAGGGCTACCACCTCACCGAGGACCTGGTCGACGAGTCGATCCGGATGATCCAGGACCAGCAGCAGGCCGAGGCCCGCAAGCCGTTCTTCCTCCACCTCGCGACCGGGGCGGCCCACGCCCCGCACCAGGTGCCGGACGAGTGGGTGGAGCCGTACGTCGGGCAGTTCGACGACGGGTGGGAGGCCTGGCGCGAGCGGGTGTTCGCGCGTCAGGTCGAGCTCGGCGTCGTACCGGCCGGGACCGTCCTCACCGAGCGTCCCTCGTGGGTCCCCGACTGGGCGTCGCTCTCGGAGACGGAGCGACGGCTCTTCGCCCGGTACATGGAGGTGTTCGCCGGCTTCATGGCCCACACCGACCACCACCTGGGTCGGTTGTTCACCCATCTCGAGGAGCGCGGCATCGCCGACGACACCCTCGTGATGGTCCTCTCCGACAACGGCGCGAGCGCGGAGGGTGGTGTCTCGGGGACCCTCAACGAGGCCGCCGGCTGGCTCGGGCAGCAGGAGGACGTCGCCGAGTCGGCCGCGCGCATCGACGACATCGGGGGCCACGACGCGTACAACCACTACCCGTTCGGCTGGGCCTGGGCGGGGAACACCCCGTTGCGGCTGTGGAAGCGGCACGCCTGGCTCGGGGGCGTCCGCACGCCGCTGGTCCTGGACTGGGGCGCCCGGGTCGCGACGCCCGGCGCCGTGCGCCCGCAGTTCTGCCACGCGGTCGACATCTTCAGCACCGTGCTCGACGCCGCGGGGATCGAGGTGCCGCAGTCCGTGGACGGCGTGACCCAGCAGCCCGTCGACGGGACGTCCCTCCTGGCCTCGATCGACGACGCTTCCGCGACGGACCCCCGGACCCTGCAGTACTTCGAGATGATGGGGTCCCGCGCGCTCTACCACGACGGCTGGAAGGCGGTCACCGACTTCGTGCCGAACCAGTTCGGCGAGCGAGACGTGATCCCCGGCAGCCACGACTTCCGCACCGACCGCTGGTCGCTGTTCCGCCTCGTCGACGACTTCTCCGAGGCGGTCGACGTCGCCGAGCAGCACCCCGACGTCGTACGCCGGCTCGAGGAGCTGTGGTGGGCCGAGGCGGGCCGGAACCAGGTGCTGCCGCTCTTCGCGTTCCCCGAGTCGATGGCGCACATGCACCCCGGCGCCTTCCCGCCCCCGGAGCGGGTCCTACTGACCCCGGGCGGTGGCCCGGTCCACGAGAGCCAGCTGCCGGCCTCGATCGGCGGCTTCGAGGTGCGGGCAGACGTGATCGTCCCGCAGGCGGGCGTGGAGGGCGTCATCACCGCGCTGGGCGACCGCCACGGCGGATGGGCCTGGTACGTCGTCGACGGGCGGCCGGTGGCGACGTTCGCCCTGCTCGACGGGGCCGTGCGGGTGGAGGCACCCGACCCGCTGGAGCCGGGGAGCCACGAGCTCGCCGTGCGCTACCACCCCGGCCGCGAGCCGCGAGCGAGCCTGGCGGTGGACGGCACCGAGGTCGCCTCGGCACCGCTGCCCGGGCTGTTCTTCTTCCCGAACCTCTCCACCGCCGCCATCGGCATGCTGGTGGGTAGGGACCGCGGGTTCGCCGTCGGCGACGACTACCGGCCCCCGTTCCCGTTCACCGGCGAGCTCCTGGGGGTCGAGATGCGCAGCGGCGCCCCGTCGGCCCGGCCCGACGACGACGTCACGCTGCGCAGCGCGATGGCGTCCGACTGACGGCCGTGCCGAGCCCCCAGGGCCCGGCCGAGCCGGGCAACGACGCCGTGGCCGGCGCACGCGAGCAGCGCAAGCAGACCACCCGACGTGGGCTCGAGGACGCCGCGCTGCGCCTGTTCGCCCGTGACGGATTCGACGCCACCACGGTGGAGGCGATCACGGAGGAGGCCGGGGTCTCGCCGCGCACCTTCTTCCGCTACTTCGCGAGCAAGGAGCAGGTCCTCAGCCCGGAGCGGGAGCTGAGGCAGGCGCTCCTGCGCGAAGCCGTTCTGGCTGCCGCGGACCGCGGTCTGCCGGACCTGGACGTCGCCGTGGAGGCGCTGGCGAGCATCGCGGCGATCTTCGAGCCCGAGCGTGAGGCGATGAAGTTGCGCCGGCGCGCTGCGGCGAGCTCCGTCACGCTCCGGGGTCGGCTGCAGGACGTGCTCCACTCCTGGCAGCTGGCCCTGACCGCTGCACTTGCTGAGCGACGGGAATCGCAGGACACCGATCTCCAGGCGGAGATTGCCGGGGCGGTCGCAATCACCCTCTGGCAGGACGCCGTCCAGCGGTGGGCCACGGACACGGAAGACGCCCTCGATCTCGCTGCACATCTCCGAGCGGCGCGGTCCGCCCTGGGGTGTCGGCCGCGTCTAGGATGACCACGTCGACCGCGCACACGGACGCAGGCCCTCGCAGCAACGCCACGATCAGCCCGGGTCCACCTGGGCCACGGGGATCTTCCGCGGCTCTCCGGCAGGGGCCGCCGGGAGCGTGATGGTCAGCACCCCGCGCTGGTACGTCGCCTCCACGTCGTCGGGACCAACACCCTCGGGGAGCCGCAGCACCCGCTCGATGGAGCCGTAGCGGATCTCGCTGCGGTGGGCGTCGTGCTTCTCGGTCCGCCGCTCGCCGTGCAGACGCAACATGCCGCGGTCGACCGACACCTCGATGTCCTTCTCGGGGTCGATGCCCGGGAGGTCGGCACGGACGACGTAACGGCCGTCCTCCATGAACTCCTCCAACCTCACGTCGGGCTCGGGGACGAAGGCCCCCATGCGTGCCATGAGGTCACTGATCAACGACGAGCTGTCTCGGTGGATGAGGGTGTTCATCTGTCTCTTCCTTCCCTGGCGGTTTTCTCGACCCGACCAGCAAACCGCGAACGCCTGTCTCGAGCCAGGGCCTCTCGAGCGTCGTCGACGGGCCCAAGGTCCCGGCCCGGCGTGCCCGTGGTCCCTGCCCCTCGACATGAGAAGCGCCTGAGGTGGGGGCATGGCGCTGAGCACCGCACCGGCGGGGCTCGCTGCAGCCGAGGTCGAGGCGCGGCGCGCCCGGCACGGCCGCAACGTGCTGCCGACACCGAAGGCACCGAAGGCATGGCGTCGCCTCGCCCGTCAGCTGACGCACCTGCTCGCGATCCTGCTGTGGGTGGCGGCGGCCCTCGCCCTGCTCGCCGGCACCCCGGCGCTCGCCGTCGCCATCGTGGTGATCGTCGTCCTCAATGCCGTCTTCGCCTTCTGGCAGGAGAGCCGGGCGGACCGGTCCACCCATGAGCTGCGGCAGCTTCTGCCGACCGAGACCCGGGTGATCCGCGACGGGGTCCCCCAGTCCGTCGAGGTGGAGGACCTGGTCGTCGACGACATCGTGCTCCTGGTCGCTGGTGACCGCGTCGGGGCAGACATGGAGGTGGTGCTCGCCGAGGGACTGGGCCTCGACGAGTCGATGACGACGGGCGAGACCGGGGCGGTGCGGCACGAGATCGGTGACCTGTTGCTCGCCGGCACCTTCGTGGTCGAGGGTGAGGCGACGGCGCGCGTGCGAGCCACCGGGGCGTCCACGACCCTCGCGGAGATCTCCGCTCTCACGGCGACCGCGGAGCGGCCCACGAGTCCTTTGACCCGGCAGCTCGACCATGTCGTCCGGCTGGTTGCCGTCATCGCGAGCGCGACCGGGGTCCTCCTTGGTGGCACGTCCCTGTGGCTGGGACTCGGGGCTACCGAGGCGTTCTTGTTCGGGGTGGGAGTGGCCGTGGCGCTCGTCCCCGAAGGTCTGCTGCCCACCGTCACGCTCTCACTGGCGCGGTGCGCCCAGGTGATGGCCGGGCGAAACGCCTTGGTGCGCCACCTCGACGCGGTGGAGACCCTCGGCTCGACGACCTTCATCTGCACCGACAAGACCGGCACGCTCACCCAGAACCGGATGTCGGTCGTGGAGGTGTCGACACCAGCCGGCCTAGTGCTCGTCTCGGGGTCGGGGTACGAACCACGCGCCGAGGTGACCGGGGAGCCCGCCGCGGTCCAGGCGGCCGTCCGGGTGGCGCACGCGGCGGCGACCTGCATCACCGGCCGCGTCGTGGACCGCGACGGATGGCAGGCGGAAGGTGACCCGATGGAGGCTGCGCTCGACTGCCTCACGCTGCGCATCAGCCCGCGCCCCGTCGCCGCACGGACCACGGAAGGCGTGCGCCGGCCGTTCACCCCCGATCGGATGCTGAGCTCGTGCCTGGTCGACCAGACGGCCTACGTGCTCGGGGCACCCGAGCATGTGCTCGCCCGGTGCGTCGGACGACCCCCCGCCATCGCCCCGGAGCTGGCCCGCTTGACCTCGGCCGGTCGCCGGGTGCTCGCGGTCGCCTATCGGCACTGGCCGGGACCGGCGCGCCCGGAGATGGAGACAGGACTGGAGATCCTCGGGCTGCTGGCCCTCGAAGACCCGCCGCGGCCGGACGTCATCGAGTCCGTGGCGGCCTGTCGCAGAGCCGGGATCGGACTCGCGATGATCACCGGGGACCACCCGGAGACCGCTCGTACGATCGCGGTGGAGGTCGGGCTCTTCCTGCCCGGCGGAGCCGTCCTGGACGGCGCATCACTCCCGTCGGACGACGCACACCTGGCGCGACTGCTCGACCGGCCCGAGGGCGCGGTCGTCGCCCGAGCCACGCCTGCCGCGAAGCTGCGGATCGCGCGCGCACTCCAAGGGCACGGCCACGTCGTGGCGATGACCGGTGATGGGGTCAACGACGCTCCCGCGCTCCGAGCAGCCGACGTGGGAGTGGCGATGGGCGCCAGCGGCAGCGACGTCGCGCGGGAGGCCGCGGACTTGGTCCTCCTCGACGACCACTTCGCCACGATCGTCGGGGCGGTCGAGCTCGGGCGGGCGACCTTCGAGAACATCCGCCGCTTCCTCACCTTCCACCTCACCGACAACGTCGCGGAGCTCGCCCCCTTCGCGCTGTGGGCGCTGACGGCCGGTCACTTCCCCTTGGCCATCGGCGTACTCCAGGTGCTGGCGCTCGACATCGGGTCCGACATGCTGCCGGCATTGGCCCTCGGGACCGAGCCGCCACGTCGGGGGATCATGCGGGGGCGCCGACGCCAGGTGGTCGTCGATCGAGCGCTCGCCCTGCGCGCCATCGCCGTGCTGGGCGCGACCGAGGCCACGACGTCGCTCATGGCGTTCACCGTCGTACTGCTGCACGGCGGGTGGCGGTGGGGCGATCCGGTCGCGGGCGACCTGCTCCTGACCGCTTCCGGCACGGCGTTCGCCACGATCGCGTTGTGCCAGGTCGTGAACTCGTTCGCGTGCCGCAGCACGACCACCCCCGTCTGGCGGTTGCGCCTCCGCGAGAACCCGCTCGTGCTCGCCGCCGTGGCCGCCGAGCTGACGCTGCTGGGTCTCTTCCTCGGTGTCCCTGCGCTCTCCGACCTGCTCGGGGGCGGCTGGCCGTCCGCGCTCGGCTGGTCACTCGCGGCATCCGGGGCGGCCCTCCTGGTGGTGGTGGACGGCCTCCACAAGACGCGCGCACAGCGCGGGCAGGGTGGTTGAGGAACACCGCCGACGCCGTCACTCGCGCACGGACCCGGTTTCCTGGAGCGCGTCCCCGCGATCCGAGTCCTGCGCTCCGGGCGGGACGATCCGCACCGGGCAGTGCGCCTCGCGCAGGGCGCTCCGCGCGGTCGCGCCGAGGTGGAGAGCGGCCGGTACGCGGCGGGCTCGGCGGAGCAGCACCAGCTCGTCGATCGAGACCGAGGCGCGGACCAGGGCATGAGCCGGCTGGTCGTGGACGGTCCGCAACTCGGCCCTGACCCCAGGATGGCGTGCACGCCAGGCAGTGAGGAGACTCTCGAGCTCGTCGTGGGCTTGGGCGTCCCACCGTTCCCTCTCCACGCGGTCGAAGACGATGTCGTCGTACCACGGGGGCATCTTCCAGGCATGGAGCACCAGGAGCCGGCAGTGGCGCTCCTCGGCGAGCGCAAAGCCCGCGCGGAGCAGGTCGGTCGCGTGGGCCGGATTCCTCAGGCCGGCGAGCACCACCCCGCGCCGTGTGCCTGGCTGCCAGGTCTCCGGCACCACGACGACCGGCGAGGTCGCGCTCGCGGCGACCCCGGTGGAGGTGTCGCCAGTCAGCACGCGCACGACGGTCCGACGACGGTCGGCCCCCACGACCAGCAGGCGTGCGGTGCGCGCCTCGTCGACGAGGGAGGCCACCGGTGAGCCTCTCCGCAGCAGGGTCGCGAGCCGGACCTTGGGCCCGACCGGGCCCGCGGCGTGGAGCACCTGGCGAAGCACGGACCGCCCCACCGCCTCGAGGTCGTCGGGGGGCAGGGCGTAGGCCGGCGCCACGGGGATGTAGCTCGGCACGACGTGCACCACGCGCACCACCGCGCCCGAGCGCCTCGCCTCGTCGAGGGCGTACCGCACCGCGCCGACGCTGGCCGCCGACCCGTCGACACCGACGACGACGTCTCCGTCAGGTCCGGCTGGCATGGGCGCATCGGCCATCCCGTGCACCTCTCACAAGGCTGACCCGATGGCGATGGTGGCCGCGCTCAGCACCGCGAGGACGCCGACCAGCGGGAGCACGAAGCGCAGGTACTGGTCGTAGCGGACCTTGGCCAGCGCCAAGCCGCCCATGACCACCGCCGAGGTCGGCGTGATCAGGTTGACCACTCCCGACGCGGACTGGAACGCCGTCACCACCATGTGCCGCTCCACGCCGGCGAAGTCCGCGAGAGGCGCCAGGATCGGCATCGCGAGGGCCGCGTGCCCGGACGTGGACGGGACGAGGAACGCGAGGGGGATGTTGACCACGAACATCAGGGCACCGAAGACGCCCGAGGAGGTGTTCTCGACCGCGCTCTCCATCGAGTTCAGGATCGTCCCGGTGATCTCGGAGTTGTTCATGATGACCGTCACCCCGCGGGCCAGGACGATGATCAGGCCGACCGCGACGAAGTCGCCGGCGCCCTTCGCGATCGTGTCCGTCAGTCCCTTCTCCCCGAGACCGCCGACGAGCCCGACCACGAGCGCCATCACGATGAAGAGCGCCGCCAGCTCGGGGAAGTACCAGTCGAGCTGCCAGCCGTAGCTCGCGGCGTCCGACCCCTCGAACACCTGAGCCCACGGCACGATCGCGAAGATCATGAACGCGAACGTCAGCGCGACGATGGTCAGCACCGACTTCTCCCGCCCCGTCAGGCGCGGGACCTCGCGCAGACCGTGGGAGCGCAGCTCGTCATCGCCCTCGACCGCACCGACCAACGACCTCGCCGGGTCCGCCTTCACCTTCCGCGCGTAGCGCACCACCCACCACACGCCGATCGGGACGAGCACCAGGTACATCACGAAGCGGAGCACGATGCCGTCGCCCAGCGAGATGTCGGCCGCGTCCGACGCCACTCCCGTGGCGAAGGGGTTGACCGTGGAGGCCAGCACACCGATGCCCGCACCGACGAGGATCGTGGCCGCGGCGACCATGCGGTCGTACCCGAGGGCGAGCATGAGCGGGATGAGCAGCGCGTAGAAGCCGAGCGTCTCCTCGGCCATGCCCTCGGTGGTCCCCCCGATGGAGAAGAGCACCATCAGCGCCGCGATCAGGACCGTGCCACGACCGCTGAGGCGCTGCGCGACCCTGGCCACGCCGTTGTCGATGGCGCCCGTCTGCATGGCCATGGTGATGAACACTCCGATGGCGAGCACGAACATGAACACCCCGGCGGCCCCAAAGAGCTCACCTGACTCGTACGGCCCGATCTTCCCCTCGGCACCCATGACGCCGTAGAGACCATTGATGGGGGCGAGGAAGAGGTCCATCAGCCGGTCACCGAACGACAAGGCGGTGTCGGTGCGCTCGTAGCTGCCCGGGATCGGACGGCCGGTCTCCGCGTCGGTCTCGTAGCTCCCGGTGGGGATGGCGAAGGCCAGCCCCCAGACGGCGATCGTGACACCGAACAGCACCGTGAAGGCGCTGGGGAAACGGAACGACTTCTGCTTCCCACCGTTCCGTGTCGCCGCGCCCTTGGTCCTCCCGCCACCACGCGAGCTCCCCTGCGTGGACTCCTCGGCCTCATGCGAGATGCTCATGCGCTGCCCTTCCCTCATGCCACAAATGCACCTCCCGTCAGAGAAGCGTGCCGGTGGCGATGGCGGAGGAGGCGAAGTCCCCTCGCTCCGGGGACCTTCGACCCTCATCGCCGTGGGGCCGCGCCAGGAGGCTGGATGCACCGAGACGAGGAGAGGCCATGGGATTGCACGTGGACTCGGAGGTCGGTCGACTGCGCCAGGCGATCCTGCACAGGCCCGACCTCGAGCTGAAGAGGCTCACGCCCGCCAACCACGACGACTACCTGTTCGACGACGTCCTGTGGGTCAAGCGCGCCAAGCAGGAGCACGACGGTTTCGCGGAGGCCCTCCGTGACCTCGGCGTCGAGGTGCACCTCCTGGACCGGCTGCTGCGGGAGACGGTGGCGATCCCCGAGGCGAAGAAGTTCCTCCTGGAGAAGACGTTCGACGAGCGGACCTACGGCCCGTTGGTGGCTGCCGCACTCCACCGGGTCTTCGACGATCTGGACGACGCCACCCTGGTGGAGCACCTCATCGGCGGGATGACCAAGCGCGAGCTCCTCCAGCACGTCGCGGAGCCTGCCTCGCTCGCCGTGCAGGTCCTGGCCATGGACGACCTGGTCCTGCCACCGCTGCCGAACCACATGTTCACCCGCGACACCTCGGCCTGGGTCTACGACGGGGTCTCCATCAACTCCATGCGCAAGCGCGCCCGGGTGCGGGAGACCATCCACTACGAGGCCGTCTACCAGTGGCACCCCGCCTTCGTAGACCCCGCGCGGCGCATCTGGGCCGAGGGGACCGCCGCCGGCGCGGCCACGACCGAGGGGGGCGACATCCTGGTGCTCGGTCGCGGCGCGCTGCTCGTCGGGATGAGCGAGCGGACAACCCCCCAGGGCGTCGAACGCCTCGCACTGCGCCTCTTCCAGGCCGGCAGCGCCACCAGGATCGTGGCGCTCGTGATGCCCAAGACCCGTGCCTTCATGCACCTCGACACCGTCATGACGATGGTCGACGACCACACCTTCACCCAGTACGTCGGGTTGGGACCGCTGCCGTCGTACACGATCGAGCCGGGCGACGACGGGCGCGACCTCCGGGTCACCGCCCACGCACCGGAGGAGATGCACACCGCGATCGCGGCGGCGCTCGGCCTGGACTCCATCCGGGTGCTCACCGCGACCCAGGACCTGCAGTCCGCCGAGCGCGAGCAGTGGGACGACGGGTGCAACGTCCTCGCCGTCTCCCCCGGTGTCGTCGTCGCCTACGAGCGCAACGTCACCACCAACACCTACCTGCGAAAGCACGGCGTCGAGGTGGTCACCATCCAGGGCAGCGAGCTCGGCCGGGGCCGTGGCGGTCCCCGCTGCATGACGTGCCCGGTCGAGCGGGAAGGGATCTGAGGACGTGGCCTTTAACCTGCGCAACCGCAGCTTCGTCAAGGAGATCGACTTCACCCCCCAGGAGTGGAAGTTCCTGCTCGACCTGGCGCGCGAGCTCAAGCTCGCCAAGTACGCCGGTTCGGAGCAACCGCGCCTGACCCGCAAGAACATCGCCCTGATCTTCGAGAAGACCTCGACGCGCACCCGCTGTGCCTTCGAGGTCGCCGCCTTCGACCAGGGCGCCTGCGTCACCTACCTCGACCCCGGCGGCTCGCAGATCGGCCACAAGGAGTCGATGGAGGACACCGCCCGCGTCCTCGGCCGGATGTACGACGGCATCGAGTACCGCGGCTCGGCCCAGGAGAACGTCGAGACCCTCGTCAGGTATGCCGGGGTGCCGGTCTGGAACGGCCTGACCAACGAGTGGCACCCCACGCAGGCGCTCTGCGACATGCTCACCATGCGCGAGCACTGCGGCAAGCACGACGAGGACATCTCCTTCGCCTACCTCGGCGATGCCCGCAACAACGTCGGCAACTCCCTCATGGTCGCCGGGGCGATGATGGGCATGGACGTCCGGATCGTCGCGCCACCAGAGCTGTGGAACGACCCCGCCGTCATCGCTCAGGCCCAGCAGATCGCCGAGCAGACCGGGGCACGCATCCACCACACCGACGACGTCGGGTACGGCGTGGGCGCGGTCGATTTTCTTTACACCGACGTCTGGGTCTCGATGGGCGAGCCGGCAGAGGTGTGGGAGGAGCGCATCGAGCTGCTCAGGCCCTTCCAGGTCGGCATGGGCGTCGTGCAGGCGACCGGCAATCCCAAGGTGAAGTTCATGCACTGTCTCCCCGGGTTCCACGACCGGCACACGAAGGTGGGCGAGCAGCTGTTCCAGAAGACCGGCATGGACGAGCTCGAGGTCACCGACGAGGTCTTCGAGTCCCGGCACTCCATCGTCTTCGACCAGGCCGAGAACCGCATGCACACCATCAAGGCGGTCCTCGTCGCGACGCTCGGCGGCTGACGTGCGCATCGTGGCGGCCCTCGGCGGCAACGCCCTGCTCAGGCGGGGACAGAAGCCGGATGCGTCCGTCCAGGAGGCGAACGTGCGCCGAGCCGTCGCCGCCCTGGCCCCGCTCGTCGGGGAGCACGAGCTCGTCGTCACCCACGGCAACGGCCCCCAGGTGGGCGTCCTTGCCCTGCAGTCGGCCTCGGACCCGCGCCTGACGACGCCGTACCCGTTCGACGTCCTCGGGGCGCAGACCCAGGGGATGATCGGCTACTGGCTGCTCCAGGCGATGCAGAACGCACTGCCCGGCCACCAGGTCGCCTCGATCATCAACCAGACCCTCGTGGAAGCCGCGGACCCGGCCTTCGGCGACCCGACGAAGTTCGTCGGCGAGGTGTACACCCGCGAGGAGGCCGAGCAGCTCGCCACCGAGCGCGGCTGGGTGGTCAAGCCGGACGGCGAGGGCTGGCGCCGGGTGATCGGTTCCCCGCGGCCGCAACGAGTGGTCGAGACCCGGCTGATCCGGCTGCTGCTCGACAGTGGCGCAGTGGTGGTGTGCGCCGGTGGTGGCGGCGTACCGGTGGTCCGCGACCCGCTGGGCCAGCTGCGAGGCGTCGAGGCGGTCGTCGACAAGGACCTCACCAGCGCGGTGCTCGCCGAGGCGTTGGACGCCGACTTCCTCCTGGTCGTCACCGACGTGCCGAACGTGATGCGCGACTACGGCCTGCCCACCCAGACGCCGATCCGACGCGAGACGCCCTCCGGGCTCCGGGCGCTGGACCTCCCCGCCGGCTCCATGGGACCCAAGGTGGAGGCGGTCTGCCGCTTCGTGGAGATCACCGGTGCCACGGCGGCCATCGGGGCTCTTGACGACGCCGCCGACATCCTCGCCGGTGACGCCGGGACCATCGTCACCCCGTCGGGCACCTACGAGCCGTGGCGGCCCTGGACCCGGCTCGGACCCGGGTGACACCGACACGGTGAGGGACGCGGGAGGTCAGGCGCGCTGGCGCTTGGTCGCGAGGATCGCTGCCTGGGTCCTGCTCTCGACGCCGAGCTTGGCGAGCAGGGAGGAGACGTAGTTCTTGACCGTCTTCTCGGCGAGGTAGAGCCGCGCAGCGATCTGCCGGTTCGTCAGCCCCTCCGCGATCAGCCGCAGCATCTCTGCCTCACGCTCGGTCAGCTGCTCGAGCGTCGAGTCCTGCGGCGGGCCCCTACGCACCCGTTCGAGCACCTGCGCGGTGACGGCCGGGTCGAGCATCGACTGCCCCGCGGCGATCCGCCGCACGGTCTCGACGAGCTCGTGCCCGTGCACCTGCTTGAGGACGTATCCAGCCGCGCCGGCCATGATGGCGGCGAACAGCGCCTCGTCGTCGTCGTACGACGTGAGGATGAGCGCGTTGATCCCCGGGTCCCGCGACCGCACCTCGCGGCACACCTCGATCCCCGAGCCGTCCGGCAGCCGCCCGTCCAGGACCATCACGTCTGGCCTCAGCGCCGGGATCCGGCTCGCTGCCTCCGACGCCAGGCCCGACTCGCCGACGACCTTGATGTCGGGCTCGCTCTGGAAGACCCCACGGATCCCCCGACGGACGAGCTCGTGGTCGTCGAGGAGGAAGACCGTGATGACCTGGTCGGTCGTGCTCGCCTCCTGCAGCATGGCATCAGACTAGGTTCGCGACCTGCCCACAGGGAAGAGCCGGCGTCACGGGTTCATCACAGGTCCGTCACAGGATTCGTCAAAGGTTCGTCAACAGAGACGATCCCCGAGCAGCGGGGCGGGGTCAGCCGCGCGCGAGCTCAGCGACACTGCGAGCGTCCGCGGCGAATCCGTCGGCACCGATGGTCCGCCACAGCTGGGGATCGCTGAGGAAGGCAGCGCCGCCGACGATGATGCGGGGAGGGTGGGCGCTGCTCCGGCGGACCTGGGCGATCAGGTCGCGAGCATCTCCCACGCGTCCGCTCATGGTGACGGAGATGGCCACGAGGTCCGCCCCGTACTGGTCGATCGCTGAGACGATCGCGTCGTGCGGAAGGTCCGAGCCCAGGAAACGCACGTCCCATCCTTCCGCGTCCAGCACGTTCGCCACGATGCTGGCCCCGACGACGTGCCGCTCATCGAGCACGCCGGTGACCACGGCCGTTCTCTTGTTGCTCGTGGCGCGGGGGTGCTCTTCTTGCAGGACGCTCAGGATGAACTGGGTCGTGGCCGTCGCCATGTGCTCCTCGGCGATGGTGAGCCCGGTGGTCTGCCAGCGGCGGCCCACCTCGTGGAGCGCGCTCTGGAAGATGTCGATGTAGACGTCGACGGGCGACGCTCCGGCACGGACGAATTCCCGGACGATGGCGAGCGCGTCCTCACGGCGGCCGCTGACCGAGGCCGCGACATAGAGCCGGCACGCGGGTGAGAGCGGGCCTTCCTTCGCCCGGGGCGATTCTTGCCCAGCGGCAAGCGCCTCGAGGCCTTCGCGGGCCGCGAGACTCACCGCCCCTGCAGCCGCTGGCGACAGCCGACTCGCCATCTCGTCGCGGATCGCCTCGAGGTTCTCGACGAGGAACACGACACCGATCCCGCGTGCGCTGAGGAGATCGCGACACCACAGTGCGTAGTCACGGAAGCTGGCGGGGTCACCCAGCTCGACCGCTGCTTGCAGGAAGTCGATGTGGTGTCGGGCGTCCTGGACACCATGCTTCGTCGCCCCATCGCCGTACCGCTCGATCCAGTCAGGGTGGCGTGCAAGAAAGGTGGCGGTGACGCTGTCGGCCACCGCGTCGCGGACGCGACCGATCTCTGCGGCGAGCTCTGTTCTCACGCCAGGCTCATTCGGCATCACCCATGGGGGAGCACCAGGGTGAACGTGGAGCCGACGCCCGGCTCGCTGGTGCACGTGAGGCTGCCTCCGTGCGCCTCGGCGAAGGCGCGCGCGTTGGCGAGTCCGAGTCCGGTGCCCTCGATGCCGACGCCGACGGCCGTGGAGGCACGGAAGTACCTGCCGAACAGCTGCTGCTGCTCTGCAGCGGGGATCCCGATGCCCGTGTCCGTGACGGTGATGGCGACGGCGTGTCCCTGGTCCTGGCAAGTGACGGTGACCAGCCCCCCGTGGGGGCAGTACTTGACGGCGTTCGAGAGCAGGTTGTCCAGGATCTGCAGCACACGACGCTCATCGACCCGCGCCTTTGCGGACTCAGCGCCGCTCCGCGTGATCGTCACCTGGCCCGCCCGCGCTGCGGGCTGGATCCCCTCTACCGCGTCCTTGACCACGGCCACCAGGTCGGTGGGCCGGCGATCGAGGGTCAGCTCACCGGTCATGATCGAGGCGGCACCGAGCAGGTCGTTGATCATCATCAGCACCCGGTGCGCACTGTTCTCGATCGTCAGTGCCATCCGTCGGGCCTCGTCCGAGAGCTCCTCCTCCCCGAGCATCTCGGCGTAGCCGAGGATCGAGGTCAAGGGTGTCTTGAGGTCGTGGGTCGCCGAGGCGAGGAACATGTTCTTCAACTCGTCGAGCTCACGCAGGCGACGGTTGGTGGCGCCGAGCTCGCGCCGCGCCTTGAGCAAGTCGTCGTTGAGCTCGAGCAGGAGTGCGTTCAGCTTCTCTCCCGGAGTGCGTAGCGGCTCCGCCAGCACGAGGATCCGCTCTCGGTGGACGACTGCCCAGATCTTGCAGTCCACGATGTCCCCGCTCTGGCGCACCAGCCCCGCCTGGACGGAGTGCCAGCTCGGCCCTGCTTTGGCCAGCAGGTCGGTCACGATCGCACCCTGGGCAGGCACGACGACCTCGTGGATCGACAGCGTCGACCCCGCCAGGCGCCCAAGCGCCTCGTTCGCTTCCACGATCGTGCCGTCGCTCTCGACCAGCGCGGCCGCGATGGAGTCGCTCTCAGCGAGGAACCCGTTCAGCGGCGCCATGGACCCAGCCGGCTGAGGTGGGGTGCTCCGAGTCGCTCGCATAGCTCATTGTGCGCTTCCCCCCGCCCTTCCGTGCACCCCCGACCGACGGGGCGTACGAACCGAGCGGGCGCCTCAGGCAGGGCCCACCGGGACGTTGCGCTGCAGGAAGCCGAGCTGGTCCCCGACGACCGTGGGGAACAGCGGCTCGACGTAGGGGTCGAAGTGGCCGCCCGGGTAGGTGCACACGGTCGCCTGCCGCATCTTGGCGGCGGCGGCCTCGGCGACGCGCGGGGGCGTGATGGAGTCCTCCGCCGCGATCTGGACGAGGGCAGGACACGTGACCCCGCCGGCCCACCGCGAGGGCGAGTAGAGGCCGATGAGAACAGCGATCCGGGCGGCGACTTCGACAGGGACGTCGTCGCGGGTAAGCCCGGACTCCGCAAGCAACCTGTCCATGCCGGGCATGGCGTCGGGGCTGGTCATGACCCCGGTGGCGCCGGGGTGAGCAACACTCGGGACGTACACGGGGGCGCGGCCCAGGCACGACCCGAGCAGGTCCCGTACGCCGTGGGGCCCCACCCTGAGCCCTCGACGAAGTCCGGTGGCCCGCACGGCCGCGGGCCCGGACACGTGCGGGACCTGCGCGATGATCGCGGCCAGCGGCTCGCCCTGTCCGGCGAGCGTGATGACGTGGCCGCCCGAGAAGGAGGTCCCCCAGGCGATGACGCGAGCGGGGTCGACGTCGGGGAGCTGCCGCGCGAATGCGAGGGCGGCGCGCCAGTCCTGGTGCTGCATGCGGACGGCGAGCAGCTGGCGAGGCTCGCCAGCGCTGTCGCCGAACCCGCGGTAGTCGAACACCACGACGGCGTAACCGGCCGCGGCGAACCGTTCCGCGTAGGCGTACAGGCGCAGGCCGCGCACGCCGCCGAAGCCGTGCGCCATCACCACGACCGGTCGCGACGAGGCAGCCGACGTGCTGCGGTAGACGCGGGCTGCGCACGTCGTCCCCTGGGAGTCGAAGGTCTCCTCGGACGTCGAGTACGAGCGGTCGGGGTCGGGAGCCACGACGGGTTCCTCCAGTCTCGGGGGGCACGGCCTTCCGATCGAACACTCAACAGAGCCCATGCGAGCCGGTCAACCGATCCCCGACTCGAGGGGGGAGGTGCGCACCTCGCGGGTGTCGGCGTGGCGGAACGTGGCCAGCGCGACCAGTCCGGCGACGACGCAACAGGCGGCCGCACCAAGGAAGATCGTGTGCAGCTGGACGAGCCCAGCGTCCTGGAGGATCCGGCTGAACTCCGCGCACCGGCTGACCCCCTCTCCGCACACCTCCATCGGCTCGGGAAGGTCGGCCTGCTCGGCGAAGTAGCGCCGCAGTCCGAGGGCGGTCAGCACGCTGATGCCGACCAGCTTGCCGACCGTGCGCGCCACGATGAGCAGGGCGCTCGCCAGGCCGTGGACCGCAGGTTCGGTGGCCGACAGCAGTGCGGCGTTCACCGGAGCCATCGCCAGGCCGATCCCCAACCCTGCGGCGACCAGCGGCACCGCGGCCACCGGGCTCTCCAGTGCCTCGAACGGCCACTGCGACATCCACCCGAAGCCGACCGCGGAGACCGCCATCCCGAGGGCGGTCACCACCCCGGCGTTCATGCGGTGGGTCAGCCACCCACCGAGGAACGCCCCGACAGGGAGCCCGACGAGGAACCGCACCAGCACCAGCGCGGCCATCAGCTGGGAGTCGTTGTGGACCGTGAGCCGCGCGAAGATCGGGATGTCCACCAGGGCAGCGATCACCGCCGCGCCGACGAAGAAGCTGACGACCAGGGCTCCCCACGCCGGCGTCGCGGTCACCGCGCGCGACGGCACCAGTGGGTTAGCGACCGACCGGTTGCGGAGCCAGAAGAGCGCGGCGGCGACCGCGCTCAGCACCAGTAGCCACGGGCCTGCGCGCGAGAGCACCTGCACCTCGGGGTCGGCGGTCGCGAAGGCGAGGATCACCCCGGCGAGCCCCACCGAGAGCAGGAGGGCACTCAGCACGTCGACCTTCGCGAGGATGCCTCGCCAGGACCGGATGTCGAGCAACGGCTGGCGTGCCGTCAGGCACCGGAGCACGAGCAGCAACATCAGCGCGACGCAGGCCAGCGCCAGCGGTGACAGCCAGCGGCTGCTACCGGCCACTGGGAGGAAGGCGAGCCCTATCGTGACGTCCGCCAACAGCCTCCTGGGCTGGTTCATCACCAGCATCAGGCAGCCGAGCGCCGCAGCAGCCAGGGCCACGCCCGGCCAGTCGACCCGCCGGGGCGGAGCGAGCTCGACGTCGGAGCCGACCGCCCGCTGCCGGCGGATGACCGCGGCCAGGACGAGGCCGACGGCCAGGTTGATCCAGAAGATCGTGCGCCAGCTCCCGAACGCGAGCACCACGGCGCCGTACACCGGCCCCACGACGTTCCCGAACTCCTGCACGGCGCCGACCACACCGAGCGGCACGCCACGGCGGCGGGGCGGGTACAGATCGGCGACCAGGGCGAGCGTCGGGGGCAGCAGCCCGCCGGCCCCCACACCCTGGAGGAGGCGCCCGACCACCATGCTGGGGAGGTCGTACGCCGCCGCCGTCACCAGCGAGCCAAGCCCGAACACGACGAGCGCGCCGACGAGCACCGGCAGTCGGCCGCGGATGTCGGCGATGCGCCCGATGATCGGCAGTATCGCGATGTAGCCGAGCAGGAAACCGGAGATGATCGGCGCGGCCTTCTGCAGGTCTTCCGCCGACAGGCCGGCCGACCCCATCATGTCGGGCAGCGCGAGCACGACGACGTAGTTGTCCGCCGCCGTGAACCCCACCGCGACGGCGGCCAAGCCGAGCAGCAGCCTGCCGCGCCGGTCGACCGCCTGGCGCGGGGCATCGGGACCGGTCACGGCTTCTTGATGTCCGTGTCGGTCCCGTAGTCGTCCACGCTGACGGTGTAGTCGACCGTGCCCTTCGAGCCGTAGAACGGGCCGGAGATCTTTACGGACCGGAGCCGACCGTCCTCGTCGATCTGGAACGTGACCGGGAAGTCGGCGTCCGCGTCGGCGCTCGGGATCGACGCGTCGACCACCTCTCCGGGCAACGAGCCGGTGTAGGAGCTCAGCACGAGCTCGCCGTCGCGGGCCCGGCCCCCCTCCTCGATGCCGGTCGCGTCGGCGAGCCAGGTCGACAGGCCGGTGTCCGGGACCATGAGCTGGGCCGGGTCCGGGGCGCCGTAGTCCGCGGGGTTCACCTCGGCGAAGGCGAGCGTGAAGGGCAGCTTGGCGTAGACCTTGCCGTCGACCGAGACCACAGGCACATCCACGTTCAGCCCGTTGACCAGCACGGTCAGGTCGCCGGCGAAGGCCGGTGCGTGCGTGGCGACGCCCGTCGCCTCGAGGACGCCGTCGACCTTGTCGGGGAGCTTCTCGGTGGTCAGCGACAGGGTCACTCCGCTGGTCTCGTCGAGGGCCTCCTTTGCCGCTGCCAGCACCGCCTGTGGGGTCTTGTCGGACCTACCGCCGGCCGATGAGCAGGCCGCGAGCGGCACCATCAGGGCCACGAGAGAGACGACCACCCCGGCGCGGCGGCGGCAGGGGCGGCGTACCGCCGCATTCATGGGGTCAGCCTGACATGCGGGCACGGAGTGTGCCTCGCACTTCGCTCATCGACTAGGACCGTCAGGAGGGCCCCACCGACAAGGACGAGGGCGAAGGCGGACATCGCTCCGACGGCGATCAGGATCGGCTGCCAAGTCTCCATGGCTTCCTCCCTGCACCGGCCTGTCGGGGCACCACCCAGTGTGCACCCGGCGTGCGGTCAGGCGAGCTCGAAGAAGCCCTCGACCCTGTGCTGGGGCCGGAGACGCGCTCCCTTCCCGACGACGACGAGCGGAGGCAGCGGAGGCGGAGACCGTGACCATCGTGCTCGGGGTCCTCGGCGCGATCACCGCGCCGGGGTGAGGCCACCGCCGCGACACCAGATCACTCCAGACGCAGCACCTCGCGGCGGAACGCCGCCTCGTCGAGTGGGGGTGCGTCCGCCATCCCGCGGAAGCGCACCACGTGCAGAGTCCCGGTCCACGGATGCGGGGGGAGGTACTCCGCCGAGACCGGGAAGCCCTCGTCCGCCCCCAGCCTCAGGCCACCGCCCCCGATCTGGATACCGCTCAGCCCCAGGTCGTCAGGGAGCCTGCCCGACCCAATCGGCTCGCCGTCGCACGACAGCACGCCGACCAGGTCGGCGGGACGGAACTGGAAGGCGAGCGTGTGGCGGCCCTCGGGGAGCGGGCGATCCGCCCGCACAACGTACGGCGTGCTGGTGACGTTGGCGTAGAAGTGCAGAACACCCGCGTTGACCACCATCGCCCAGCCGTTGATCCAGTCGCCGAAGGCGGCCAGTACGCCTGCTCCGCCACTCTCGGGGACGTCGACCAGCGCCTCCACGGTCAGCCCGAGGCCTAGGCCGGGCAGGACCTCGTCGGTGACTGGGTTGCCGCCCGGGTAGATCACCAGCGGGTCCGGGACCGGCCACAGGGGCGGTTCCATCGCCACGGCCCGGCTGATCAGGCCGTCCTGGAGTGGCAGCACCCGGTTCTCCTCCGCCTGCCGCCACCACTCGGCCTCCAGCTGGGCGACCATCTCGGGGTGCCGGTCAGCGAGGTCGTCGTGCTCGGAGAAGTCGTCCTCGAGGCGGTAGAGGCTCCACTCGTCGTCGTCGAGCGAGCGGCTGCCCTCCATCAGCTCCTCCTCGTCCAAGACCCCCTCGGAGACGTGGTTGGTGGTGGCCTTCCAGCCGTCGTGGATGAGCGAGCGCGAGCCGACCACCTCGAAGTACTGCGTGGTCACGGTGTCAGGCGCTTCCGGGTCCGAGAAGGACGCCTTCATCGAGGAGCCGTCGACGCGCTGTTGGGCGACCCCGTCCACCACGTCGGGAGGCTCGACCCCGCAAACGTCGAGGATCGTGGGGTAGAGGTCGATGACGTGAGTCAGTTGCGACCGGATGCCGCCTGGGTCGGGGACGCCGCCAGGCGGGCGCAGGATGAAGGGCACTCGGGTGCCGCCGAGCCAGGAGTAGCGCTTCCAGAGCTTGAACGGCGCGTTGCCGGCCCAGGCCCAACCCCATGGGTATTGGTTGTAGGTCTCGAAGCCGCCGATCTTGTCCAGCCCCGCGAGGTTCTCGTCCATGGAGTCGCGCACGCGGAAGCCGTACCGGTGCTCGTTGAGCGAGCCGATGCTGCCGCCTTCGGCCGAGGCTCCGTTGTCGGAGGTGATCAGGACCAAGGTGTTGTCGAGTTCGCCCATCAGGTCCAGTGCTTCGAGCAGCCGGCCCAGCTGGGCGTCAAAGTGGGTAAGGAAGCCGGCGAAGGCCTCCTGGAAGCGTGCGAGCACCCGGCGCTCGTCGGGAGAGAACGACTCCCAGGGCGGCACCCATGCCGGCCGGTCGGCAAGCTTCGTCGATGCCGGGATGATGCCGCCGTCGAGTTGGCGCTGGTAGTTGCGCGCTCGCCACTCCTCCCACCCGCGGTCGAACCGGCCGGCGTACCGCTCGATCCACTCCTGCGGCACCTGGTGCGGGGCGTGGGCGGTGCCGGGGGCGAAGTAGAGAAAAAAAGGTTTGTCTGGGGCCGCGTGCTTGAGATCCTTCACCTGCCGGATGGCCTCGTCTGCCATGTCCGCGCTGAGGTGGTAGCCCTGCTCCGGGGTGGTCGGCGGCCGCACGGGGGAGTTGTCGCGGTACAGCGTTGGTGTCCATTGGTTGGCGTCGCCGTGAAGGAAGCCGTAGAAGTGCTCGAACCCTAGGGCCAGCGGCCAGGTGTCATAGGGGCCCGCGGCCGAGCGGTCGTTGCGCGGAGTGAGGTGCCACTTGCCGATGGCCATCGTGGCCCAGCCCTCGTCCCGCAATACCCGGGCCACGGTGGCTGCCGACGGCGGGATGCGGCCGGTGTACCCCGGGTAGCCAGTCGGAATGTCCGCAACGAAGCCGTTGCCCACGGCGTGGGAGTTGCGCCCGGTCAGCAGTGAAGCCCGAGTAGGTGTGCACATGGCGGTCGCGTGGTACCGGTTGTACCGCAGGCCCTGCGCAGCCATCCGGTCCATGGCGGGGGTCTCGATGTCGGAGCCGAAGGGCGCGACCTGCGCGAACCCGACGTCGTCCATCAGCACCACGAGGACGTTCGACCGGCCGGCCGGTCGAGGCCGCTCGGGGTGCCACGGGGTCGACTCCTCGGGTGTGCGGCCGAGGGTGGCGCCGTGGAACGAGGCGTTCGGGTCGGTCATGCCTTCTCCCTGATGGGTTGCGTGTCGGGATGGAGAGCGGAGAGTTCGGCGGGTGCTCGACGGCGCCACCACGAGGCCAGCAGGAGGCCGATGACGACGTCCCAGAGGCCATACATCGCGACCGTGACGGCGACCCCGCCGAGGGTCGGGAAGACGGCGAGGGCGATCACCAGCCCGAGCCCGGTGTTGCGGATGGCGACCTCGAAGGTCATCGCCCGCGCGGCCGCTTCCCCGAGCCGGGTAACCCTGGTGACGAGATAACCGACCGCCAGGGCAACCGCGTTGAACGCGACGACGTACGGGCCGACGGAGGGCAGCGCCGCGGTCAGGATCGGCCAGGTGGCGGCGACCGCACCGACGATCAGGACGACCAGGAGGGTCAGCACCGCGGGCTCGACATACCGGGACAGGCGCCGGGCCAGGCCGGGGCGACGCCACGCGACCAGCACGCCCGCGACGAACGGCGCGACGATGACCAGCGCCGTCTCCAGCAACAGACTGGCGCCGGAGAACCGGACGGTGTCGACCGCCCGGTCGAGATCAGACTGCCACCTCGACCAGAAGCCGAAAGCCAGCGGAGTCACGATGATGGCAAGGGCATTGCTCGCCGAGGTCATGGACAGCGAGAAGGCCAGGTCGCCGCGGGCGCGGTGGGTCAGGATGTTGGACAAGTTTCCGGCCGGGCAACAGGCCAGCAGCAACAGGCCCACCGCCACCGAGGCCTTGGGGTCCGTCCACAAGATCAGCAGCAGGCACAGCCCCGGCAGCAGGACGAGCTGGGCGGTGAGGCCGAGCGCGAACAGCTGGGGCCGACGGCGCAGTGCGCGGAAGTCCTCGCTCTTCACGCTCAAGGCGATGCCAAAAAGGAAGACCCCCATCAGCAGCTTGACCCCAAGTGCAGCCGCGTCGTCGACCCGGACCTCGAGGGAGTCAAGGTCGCTGCCGGCGGCGAGCGCAGCGGTGTAGACCGTGGAGGCCATCATCGCCATGCGCGTCCTCCTGCGGCCGGGTCGCCAATTTAAGTCGATCTGACTTAAATCGTAGAGTACAGTCCGTTCATGACCCGAACAAGAGACCCTGCGGTCTCCCCATCCTTGACTCGGCCGCAGGAGCGGATCCTGGTCGCGGCCGAGCGGCTCTTCGTCGAGGCGGGATTCGGAGTATCCCTGCGGGAGATCGCGGTCGCCTCCGGGCAGCGCAACCACTCCGCGGTGCAGTACCACTTTGGTGATCGAGCCGGCCTCGCGGATGCGTTGTACCGCTACCGGATGGTGCCCCTCAACGCTCGACGTGCCGAGATGATGGAGGAGATCTGGGCGCGAGGGGAGGAGCGAGACATCGAGGTCTTGCTGCGCGCCTACATCGTTCCGATGGCCGAGCACCTCCTCGCGCAGCCAGGACGGAGCTGGTACTTGCGGCTGATGGCGCGCTTCATCATCTCGGGGGTCTACACCGACCTGCCCTTCCCGTCCGACTACTACGTCCAATTCTCCAAGCTCGAGGAGATGCTGATGGCCGCCGACGCATGCATCACCCAGAGCCGGGTCTACCTGGTGACGCTGCATGTCGTGAGCGTGCTCGCCTCGCTCGAGACCCGGCTCGCCCTCGAGCCTGCGCTGGCGGACCGGGCCGGCGAGGAGATCGAGGACCTGGTGCTGACTGCTTATGCAGTCGCAACAGCGCCGGCGCCCCGACCGGGCCGCAAGCGTCCAGATATCAACGGGGGTCGATCGTCTTCGGACGCGACCTACGCCACCGGATGAGGCCATAGCGCCTCAGTCAGGAGTCGTGTGGGATGCGTATCACTCTGATCGCGGGCGCCCGTCCAGGGTCCGCACTTTCTCGAACCCCGCGAAGGACCCTGTTCTCGATCAAACCCCCACGGGCCCCGTACGGCCGGTCCCGATCGCTCATGCTGACCGCCAGCGTCAGTGCGCTTGCGCTCGGGCTGGCGGCGTGTGGGTCCCAACTCAACCCCACCGATGTGCAGGCTGTAGACAATCTCGGCGGCGGGGTCGTCGCGGAGGGAACGGTGCCCGGCGGGATCGGCGATCCCCTCGCCCCTGACGGTCCGACCAGCACGGGTGATGGCTTTGGAGGTGACAACCCGACCGGGGCCGCGGATGACACCGGCGGTGGGTCCAATAACGATGTTGGCGGTGGCGGCCGTGGTGGCGGTGGCGGTGGCGGTGGCGGTGGCGGTGGCGAACCGCCTGTCAGTGGGCCCAAGGCGAACTGCGACGGATTCAAGAACCAGACCGGGATCACCGACGACAAGGTCGTGATCGCCAATGTCGCGGACATCTCCGGTCCGGTTCCGGGCATCTTCGAGTCGGCCCAGGAAGCCACCCGAGCGTTCGCGGCGTACTTCAACTCCAGCAGTGACATTTGTGGTCGCAAACTCGAGGTACTGGCTCTCGACAGCCGCGCAGACTCCGGCGCCGACCAGCAGGCTTATGCCCGCGCCTGCGACCAAGCGTTCGCCTCGGTTGGTTCGATGGGGGCCTTCGACATGGGCGGTGCGAGATCCGCAGAGTCCTGTGGCATCCCCGACGTGCGCTCGACGAGCAACACCGATGAGCGCCGCGCGTGCCGCACGTGCTTCGCCGCCCAGTCCGTGGACTCGACGGGCATCCCCAGCGCGGTGCACAAGTGGTTCTTGGAGAACCACCGCGGCGCAACCCAGAAAGCGGCGATGCTCTACGTCAACGCCGGCGCCGCCGTCGGCAACGCCCGGGCCTTCGCCAAGGCGTCGGAGAAGAACGGCTGGAACAACGTTTACACAACCGGTATCGACGCCTTCGAGTTCAACTACGCGCCCTACGTGCAGGAGATGAAGAAGCGGGGCGTCAAACTGGTGCAGTACGTCGGCCCGTACCAGTACACAGTCAAGCTCCAGCAAGCCATGCGGCAGGGCGGCCTCGACCCGGAGGTCTACCTCCAAGACGCCACCATCTACGACGCCCGGTACGTCCAGCAGGCTGGCAGCGCCGGGGATGGCTCCTACGTCTATATGAACAACCAGATGTTCGAGCGGGTCAATCTCGCTGAGATGGCGCTCTATCTGCAGTGGCTGCGACAGGTGAAGCCCGGCGCCACCCCGACCTTCTTTGGGCTATACGCCTGGTCGGCGGCCCGGCTGTTCGCCGAGAAGGCTCACGAGCTCGGTGGTGACCTCACCCGTGCCAACGTCGTCACCAAGTTGCGCAAAGTCGATGACTGGACCGCGAACGGTTTGCACGCCCCCCAGCACGTCGGCACCAAAGAGAGCGCGGAGTGCACCATGATCATCCAGCTCAAAGGCGGCAAGTGGACCCAGCGGTCGGGCAGGCCTGGGAAATTCGTCTGCGCGCCGATCACCCGCGTGAGCGCGCAGTGAATGGGGTCTCTCGAGGAGGAACCGAAGCCACCGATTGCATCGTCGCCCATCTCTTGCCTCTCGCTGGTGATCGCCGGCCCGGTATGCCCACCCGTAGGTAGACCAGCGCACTAGCTCACAGCCAGCTTGCACCCCGCGACTGAAATGGAACGTCGGCGGTTCGACCCGCCCCTGCCCACGAGCAAGGCAGGTCCCTGACCTGCACGAAGGCCCCCACCGGGTTCCGCGTTGCGGGGTCGGTCGATGTCGATCTAGGCCTGGAGGCGTCTGCCTCCGACGCGGGGGGTCGATGTGAACCGTCCCGCGATGACCGCGAGACATTGCCTACCCGCATTCGTCATCCGTCGGCCGGCGGCCCGCCGCAGCGGATTGCTGTGCAATGGCGCTGAGGATGGCGATCCGCACCGGCGTATGTTTATTGGCGCAGCCCTCATCGGCCACATCGATTGAAATCGGCGCGACACTGGCGAGGCAGTCCGCGACCGCCGTGAGCGTGTCGGCCAAGACAGTGATGCCCGTCATAGTGGATACGACCCAGGGCCCGGCGGTCGCGCGTACGCGTGCGGGATGACACGAGACCACCAGTATCTCGTTGAGGACGCGCGCGGCCTCCCAGCGCGCTCGGCGACCGGTAACCACAGCGGACCACTCGTCCGTCTCAGTTGTTCGTCCGCACGCTCCACACATAAGTCAACGACCCCGCCTGTTAGGGCATCACGTCGCCTGAGTTTGGACCGAGAGTTTGACCGACGAAAAGGTTCCCGCCAGGCGAGGCAGCTAGCAGCACCGCTGTAGGCGCGATCTCTTCGGGGCGTCCGAACCGGCCGAGGGGCAACTCCGCACGCTTCTCGTCGCGCCAGGAGTCGCTCAGCCCCCCAATTAGTGGCGTCTCGATCGGCCCCGGCGCAATAGCATTGACGAGAACGTTGTCCTGCGCGACCTCCAAGGCCAGCGCCTTGGTGAATCCGAGGACCCCTGCCTTGGCCGCACTGTAATGGGTCAGCGACCTGCCACCCTTGATGCCGAGTTGGGAGGCGATATTGATGACTCGACCGTGTCGCCGGCTGAGCATCCCCGGCACAACGTGACGGCACATCAAGAAAACACCGGTCAAGTCAACGTCGATCGTCTCCTGCCACATCGCCAGGGACATGTCAATCAGCGGGGATTCGGTCACGATGCCGGCTGAGTTGACGAGGATATCGATCGGTCCGACCGCTTCTTCGGCCATGCTCACTGCCTTCATCACGGCGGTTTCGTCTGTTACGTCCGCCGCCACGAAGTGAGCTGCGCCGATCTCCGTCGCGACGCGCTCCACGGCCGCAGCGTGTCGGTCGAGAAGCACCACGTTCGCGTGTTCAGCGATGAAGGCCTCAGCGATCGCGCGCCCGATACCGCTGGCCGCTCCGGTCACCAGAGCTGACTGCCCCTTGAGCGTTCCAGCCATCACGCGCGCATCTTCACGACTAGTCCACCGTCCACGATTAGTTCCTGCCCCGTGACGTACCTAGCTTCAGGTGAGTTGAGGAACCAAATCACGTCGGCGACCTCCTCGGGGGTGCCTGGGCGCCCGAGTGGGATGTCAGCAGAGGCTCGGCGCAGGCCTTCATGACCCAATGAGTTCACGGCGTCCGTGGACTGCGGTGTCTCGATCAGCCCGGGAATCACGGTGTTGATGCGGATGCCGCGTGGGGCTAGTTCGACGGCCAGGCTCCGACAGAGCCCGATCACACCAGCTTTTGCCGCCGCATAATGCGCGTGATCCGCCCAACCGTAGACACCGCCACTGATCGATGAGATTGCGACACCGGCTCCGCCTTCACTCATGAACGGGACGCAGGCACGGAAGGTGCGCAGCACACCGCCGAGGTCGACCGCGAGCATGTCGTCCCAGCGCTCATCAGTCAGCTCTGTCAGCGCTGCTCGACGCAAGATGCCGGCGTTGGCGACGACGTGGTCGATACGTCCGAAGGCCTCGTGGGCCTTCCGCGCCATCGCTTCGACTTGGGTGGTGTGCCGGACGTCGACCTCGACCACGATCCCTTCACCGCCAGTCGCTTTCACCAGGTCGAGCGTCTCCTGCGGATCGTGCGGGTCCCCGGGGTAGCTGCAGATGACGGCACGGACCCCCTCCCTGGCACAACGGGCGGCCACCGCCCGTCCGATCCCGCTCGCAGCTCCGGTGATCACTGCCACCCTGCCGACGTCTGGACTGGTGATGTGGGACACGATTGTTCCTCTGGCTTCGTTCGGGCCTACTGAGTGGAAGGTTCCCTAGAGCCGCGGGAACCGTCGTGCGTAGTCGTCCGCGATGTCGTCGAAGGTGGCCCAGCGGGCCCCCGCGTGGTCGTTGATGTGTGCGATGAGCCGTTCGAGCATGAGGAGCACTTGGGGCCTCCCCGAGACGTCGGGGTGGATGGTGAATGTCACTACCCCGTAGTCCATCTCGCGGTGAACCCAGTCGAACTGGTCCTTCCACATCTGCTCGAGGTGGCGGGGGTTCACGAAGCCATGGCTGTTGGGGCTGGACTTGATGAACATCATCGGCGGGAGATCGTCGAGGTACCAGTTGGCTGGGATCTCGATGAGATCGGTCTCCTCGCCCCGAACGAGCGGTTTCATCCATTCAGATGCCGCGGCGGAGTAGTCGATCTTGGTCCAGGAGTCACCGACTCTTACGCGGTAGGGGGTGAAGTCGTCGTGCATGAGGGAGTGGTCGTACTTGATCCCTCTTTCGAGGAGCAGTTCGTTCGTGACCGGGCTGAACTCCCACCACGGAGCGACATACCCGGTTGGGCGTCGACCGCTCCCCCGCTCGATAAGGTCGATGCAGTGTTCTAGGACGTCAGCTTCTTGGTCTCGGCTCATCGCGATGGGGTTCTCGTGGCTGTAGCCGTGAACGCCGATCTCGTGTCCGGCGGCGACGATCTGCTCGAACTGCTGCGGGAACGTCTCGATGGAGTGACCGGGAACGAACCAGGTGCTCGGGAGGTCGTTGCGCCGGAAAAGTTCGAGTAGGCGTGGCACGCCAACCTCACCGGCGAACATCCCCCGTGAGATGTCGTCGGGGGAGTCCTCCCCTCCATAGGACCCGAGCCATCCGGCGACAGCGTCGACGTCGACGCCGAAGGCGCAGAGGATCTCTTTCGGCATATCAATCTCCTTCGTGCGTAAGCGAGCGAGCTTGAGCGAGAGGTCTCACGCGATGTAGCGCGGAAGCGTTCGGTGAACTGTGGCGCTGTCGCCGTGGACGCCGAGAAGCGACGCGAGCAGGATGCGCGCGTGCGAGGGACGGATGGATCGCATGGGGACGGCGCCAGCCTTCACAAGGTCGGCCCCGCCGCCGTCGGCGTAGATCGGGAAGACAGGGCCGCCTTGAACGCGGCTAGCGGTCACTACGACGATGCCCTGACTGGTGGCCTCGGCGACGGCGTCACACAGTTCAGGGTTCGCGTTACCCGAGCCCAGGCCCTCAAGCACGAGCCCGCGAGCGCCAGCGTCCACGAGCGCGACCAGGGCAGTACCGTCCGCATCGGGGTAGCACGGCACAATGTCGACCCGGGCCCTGCTCGGGTTGAATGCCTCTATCGGCAATGCAGGCGGCATAGACGCCGGTTGCGCGGCTCTAAATGCGTCCGCGTGGACCCATCCGATCTGGCCCGTCGACGCTGAGCCGAAAGCGGTCGCGGCGATGGAATCCAACTTGTGCGTTCCCCGGGCTGGGAAGACCGAACCGTCGAAGGTGATCAGGACGCCTCGACCCGCGAGCGCCGTCGTCGCAGCAACGATGATGGCGTCTCGCAGGTTGCGCGAGCCGTCACTGCTTAGGGAATCGGCTGCCCGTTGGGCGCCGGTCAACACCACTGGGCGGCCGCGCTCGACGAAGAGGTCGAGGAACATGGCGGTTTCCTCGAGCGTGTCCGTGCCATGGGTGACGACCACCCCCGCCACCTCGGGCTCAACCAGCGTGGCGATCACACGCTTGGCTAGTTCTCCGAGCCGGTCGAGCGTCATCCGAAAGCTGCCGATACGCATGACGTTCTCAACCTCAACGTTCACGCCTGGAACCGTTACTCCGTCAAGCAGTTCTTCGCCAGATGCTCGCGCTATGGCGTCGCCGTCCGCGCCGGTACGCGTAGCGATCGTCCCTCCGGTCGTAAGGACTTTGACTATTGGCATGGCGAGGGACCTTCGGGGTCTCGGTTGGCGCTCAGTTGGCTGCAGCAGGGGCCGAGCGTCCCCGCTGCATCAGCCGGGACACGGGGGCGAATGCTCGCGCATAGAGGTCTCGGTTCAGCAGTCCGATGACCGCAACGATGAGGAAGCCGTAGATAAACGTCTGCCAACCCTGGCTGATGCCAACGGCCTGGATGAGGGTGGCGATCGTCGTGAGGAAGATGGCGGCCGCTACGGTCCCGAGGAAGCTGCCTCGGCCGCCCAGGATGGACGAGCCGCCAACGACGACCACAGCGATCGACGACAAGAAGTACACGTCGCCCATCCCGAGC
Organism: Nocardioides sp.; assembly: GCA_030698375.1. Classification (GTDB taxonomy): domain Bacteria; phylum Actinomycetota; class Actinomycetes; order Propionibacteriales; family Nocardioidaceae; genus Nocardioides_A. Next base: position 93,827 of record JAUYLL010000060.1, read on the forward strand.
GTCGCGCCGCCGCCATAGCCCACAAGCATCATGCCGGTGAGCGCTGCAGCGATGGCGCTGACAACGAAGGCTCCAGTCACGATCAGCCCGACGCGGAGACCGACAAGCTCGGCAGTCGCGCGATTACTTCCCACCGCGTACAACTTTCGTCCGAACCGGGTGTATTGCTGGATCACAGTTCCCACTACAGCCATGCCGACGAGCAAGAAGATCGGGATCGGGATTCCCCACCACTTGCCCAGCATCACGCTCGCTAAGAAATCGGGCGTCGTCCCGGGCACAGTTCCTTTCGTGTAGCCGAGCGCGGCACCCGCCACGATCAGTTGCATGCCAAGGGTCATGATGAACGACGGAACTCGAAGGAAAGCCACCCCGATGCCATTCACCAAACCGATCACTGCGGCGATCCCGAGGATCTGGAGGAACGTCAAGACCGACGGCGTGACGCTCAGCCATGCCGTAGTGAGGACACCCGCCAGCGCCACTGTGGACGGCAGAGAAAGATCGAGTTCGCCGACGAGGATGACCAGGCCTTGGCCAAATCCGACGAGCGCAAGCATGGACGAAACGACCAGAATCGCGGAAACAGTGGTCCAAGACCCTAGCGAGGGGCTGATCAGCTTGGAGACCGGCATGAGCACGACGCTCACAGCAAGGAGCGCGAGCACATAGCCGGTGTGACCTCGAATCGGGAATCGCTTCGTTGCTCCGAAGCGTGCATCACTAGTCTTGGTCACTGAGCACTCCTTCGGACGAAATCTTGGCCTCGCTGGATGTTGATTCGTCGCTCGGTTGAGCGGTCTCCTCTTCTTTGAGGCGCTCGGCGGCGAACTGGCTGACATGGCCCAGGATGACGGCGAGGATGAGCACGGCGCCCTGCACGATGCCGGTGTAGAAGGTTGAGACGCCCAACGCGAACAGCATCTTCTGCAGCACTCCCAAGACACCGGCGCCGATGATGCTGCCGACTGCGCTGCCTCTTCCTCCACCGAACCGCGTACCACCGATGGCGACAGCCGCGAAGACGAGCACCATGAACAAGGCGCTGGCGTTCGCGTCACCGCTTGCGGTCTGGGCGGTAAGCATGACGCCGGCCAGGGCGTAGAGGAACCCAGCTCCCAAGTACACCTTGAACTTCGTTCCCGCGACCGGGATGCCCGACTGAACAGCTGATCGCTCGTCACTGCCTAAGGCGTAAATGTAGACGCCGAAACGAGACCGCCGAATCACGAGCCAACCGATAAGGCACGCGCCTATCACCACCAGCGAAACAGGCAGCACTCCACCCAGCGCTGAGTTGAGTCCGGGCGCGATAAAGTTCGGGACGCTTCCCCCAGGCGAGGGCATGATCACGAGCGCGATACCGCTGCACATGATGAACGTTCCCAAGGTGGCCGCGATCGATTGAACCCGCAGGTAGGCGACAAGCACCCCGTTGATCGCTCCGACCGCGAGGCCGGCAGCTAGCGCGATTACCACGGCTAGCAGTCCGCTTTGCAGCGTGGTATCCGATTGAGTCACCAGAATTACGTTCGAAAGTACAACCACCCCTCCGATTGACAAATCGAAGCCACCGGAGATGATCACCAGTGTGAGGCCCGTTGCTGCGACAACCAGCGGCGCTACGTTATTAAGAAGATCAGTCGCGTTGTTCACGGTCAGCACGTCGATAGATGAGTACACGTAGACCACGTACATGATCGTGAGGATCGCGAACGCAAGAACCGAGCCGTTGGAGAGCGCCCGCTTGATGGCCGTGCTCATGCTTTCGCCTCTCGCTCCGCGCCAGCATGCCCAGTGATCGCTGCCAAGAGCGCTTCCACCGAGATATCCGTCCCAGCGAGTTCTTGAACGACCGAACCGCGATAGAAGCACAGGATGCGATCACAGACGGCGCTCAGCTCCGCGAGGTCGGTCGAGTACCACAAGACAGCATGGTCGCCGCGATTGACGAACCGCTCCATGAGTCCGTAGATCGTCCCCTTAGTGCCCACATCCACGCCGCGTGAGGGGTCGTAGAGAAGGAGGTACTTCGATCCTTGGAGAAGGGATCGGGCCAGGACCGCCTTCTGCTGATTACCGCCCGACAACGCGTCGATGTCCATGCGCAGGTAGCGCTCATTGAGGTCGACCTCACGTGCCACATCGACCGAGGAGGCGAATTCGCGTCGCCCGCCGAGGAACCCGAAGCGGTCCACTTTGCGCAGGGCTCCGGCGGTCACATTGCCCAGCGTCGAGAGCCCGGGGAAGATCCCTTCAGTCTTGCGTTCCTCGGCCACGAAGCTGATGCCGCGCCGTAACGCTGCCGAGGTGCTGTTGAGGGTGACGGCCTCGTCGTCGACATACACCTGGCCGCCCGCCGGCTTGAGTGCTCCGGCGAGAATGCGGAACGTCTCTCCTTGCCCCTGTCCCTCCAGGGCCGCAACGCCCAGGAGCTCACCTTGTTGGAGAGTGAAGTTGACGTCCTTGATCGACTGCCCGGACAGGTTGCGCACCTCGATCGCAGGTTCGCCGGTGACGCCGCGTACCTGCCTTGCCTCGGTACCGTGGCCCTCTGTTGCCCCGCCCATCATCTGAAACACGCGGCTGTCATCCGCCTCGTCGACCCGCACGGTGTCGACCACCTCGCCGTTTCGCAAGACGGTCGCGGTCTGGCAGAGGTCTCGGATCTCGGCCAGTCGGTGAGAGATGTACAGGATCGTGAGGTCGCTTGACCTAATGTCGGCGAGCAGGCTGTAGAGCCACTCCACATCGGGAAGCGCAGCGGACGGTTCGTCGAGGAGCAGGATCTTTGGCTGATGGCTGATGGCCCGAACGATCTCGAGCTTCTGCTTGTCCGCCAACGCCAGGCCGTCAACCGTACGGTTCGGGCTGATGTGTCCGACACGGTACTTGTCGAGCACTTCCCGCGCCGCCGCCTCGTTGTCCTTTCGCTTGACCAGCAGCCCTCTGCCCAGTCGGGGGAGGAAGAGGTTCTCCGCGACGGTCAGATTCGGAAGCAGGCTGAGGTCTTGGAAGGCAGTCGATACACCCGCCCGGCGAGAATCTTTCAGATTTCGGGGAGCATAGGCACGGCCTTGGATCCGGATGCTGCCTCGGTCAGGGCGCTCAAGGCCAGCGAGTGCCCTGATCAATGTCGACTTACCCGCGCCGTTCTCGCCGATGATCGCGTGAGTTTGGCCCTCGACGACGTTGAACGACACATCCTGCAATGCCTTCGTCGGGCCGTAAGCCTTGGAGAGCCCAGTCAGTTCGAGGGCGAGTCCCACTGTTACTCCTAGTCGGGTCCGGGATGTCCGCGCACGAACATCCCGGACCGCCGTCGTCTGCCAATCGGGGATTAAGCCACCACTGAGCGTGGCTGGTTACGGGACGGGAATCGGCTCGACGATCTCAGGGTTGACGTCGTAGAGCCCCCCCGGGAATTCCGTCGTCGAACTGTTGATCTCCGGGACGGCTGGCGCCTCCACGATGTCCTCAGTGTCGATCGGTTGGATCTCAGCTCCGGGGGCGGGCGTTCCGTCGATCGCTGAGGCGTAGTTGATCTCAGGAACCAGGTCCGGGTAGTAGATGCCCGCTGCAAAGATCGGGGGCACCTCGTCAAGGGGCCACGCGTTGCCGCCGGCACCCGGGTCGCTCGGGTCGCCCAGCTCCACCTCGTCTGCGGGCACCCACGGAAGCGGGAACTCGACGTTGTGCGGAACGTCTGCCTCGTCCAGCTCACCTGTGAGCAGGCCCATAGCGAGCTTGAACGCGTAGGCTCCGACGGTCGGACCAGAGCCGGACGAAACACCCGTGAGTCCATCGTCCTCAAGCGAAATCAGCTGGTTGCGGAAACCGTTCGACATCTCGCCAGTAACGGGAACCAGCGGTCGACCGCTCTCCCGGAGTGCCTGGACCACGCCGTACTCACCATCCTGGGACCAGACGCCGTCAATATCCGGGTGTGCCGCCAAGGCCCTGAGGGTGTTCGTCTTCGACTGGACGGCGTCCCAGTTGCTCCAGTACTGAGAAACTACCTCGATTCCTGGGTACTTCTCGAAGACCGACATTGCAGACTCGTTGTGCATTGTGTCAGTGCCCGTGCCCGAGACCCCGCTATTCATGAGGATCTTGCCCTCGCCGCCAAGTTCATTCACCAGTGCCTGGGCAGTGTGCTGCCCGAAACCGGCTGTGATGTAGCTGACGTTGTATGCCTTCTCGTTGGTGACTGTGCCGTCGTAGAAGAACATCAACGTGCCCTTCTCCGCGGCCTGGTCAACGACAGCATTGAGAGCCTTCGGGGACAGCGGGTACGAAATGATCGCGTCAGCACCGTTGTTGATCATGCTCTGAAGGTCCGAAATCTGCTTAGAGACGTCAGCGCCCGAGATGACCTTGCGGAATTCCACCTTGTCGTCGTACGGCGCAGTATTGGCCACGGCCTCCATCATGTTGGCCGCTGCGTTCGACCATGCGTTTCCGGAGTAACTGAGATTGTTGTAGATCAGGAACTTGCCGTCGTCCTCCGTCCCCCCTCCATTGCTACTAGGCGGGGCGCAAGCGGCCATCGGCACGAGGACCGCGGCTGCTGCGAACACTGACATGAAGCGCAACTTGTTGAGCATGCCTTTGCCTGTCTCTCTTCGGGTAGTGCCCGGGCAGAACCGAGGGGCCGGGCTTTGAGGCGGGTGTGACCTAGTCAACAGCCGGGGTTTGCAGGCAGCAATGGGCGGGCTTCAACGGATGAACGACGCGCTGTTGTGCATGTGCACTCGGTCGAGACGAGTAACGCTCGGCCCTCACTGCGTACTTCGTTGGGAGTCGGCGCCTCGAAACCAGGACATGGCAAGTACTACGGCTGCGATGTCCTGGGGCCTAGACAGCGACAAGCCGGTGATGCGCTCCACCGTTTGGAGTCTGTTCCGCACTGTGTTCCGGTGTCGGAGCGTGGTCGAGGCGATCTCGCTGACCGAGCCAGAACCCTGCACATACGCTTGCAGGGTTTCGAAGACCGCTGCCCGATCGTTGTCCGGCAACGCCAGAAGCGGCCCGAGGACTTGGTCAGCGAGCGCCTTCGCCAACTCGTCGTTGGCGCCGATGAGCACCGCTGGCCAGTCGAAATGCAGCAGCTGGACGCCGGGCTCGTGGCGCGAGCGGATCACTGCTCGAGCGAGCCGGACGCCTCGGGGCACGTGTCGCAGGCCGTCCACAACGGCCGCACCAACCTTCCACCGCGCCAGCCCGTCTAACACGGTGACAACATCTTCGGGTCGCCGGCCAGCCAGCAGCACGATCCCCATGAAGTCGTCCCCGACCCAACCGAAGTACGACTGCAGCCCACGCGCTTTCAGCCGCGCTACCGAGGACACGACAACGGAATGGTCGACGGGCACATCGTCACCGACGAGCATGAGGATTCGCGACTCCTCCGGGAGGAGTAGGCGCTTGGCCGCGTTCTTCACCGCGGACGGGTCAGTGTCGGCCGTCAACACAAGCTTCTCAAAAGCCCGACCACGGAGTACCTCCAGGTTCCGCGACTGGTCCTCCATGGCGCGCCGATAGGCGTCGACCACTTCGGTGGTGTTTGCCTCCACCGCCTCCCAAACCAGAATGGACGACTCCAGGAAGCCTTGCTCGCCGGCGACTCCTTCGCTGCGCCCCTCCCTGATGAGCGCCTCCCAAAGGACTCTCAAGTCCAGCCGGTATGAGTGCAGCAGCGCCGGCAAGGGAAGCCCTTGCTCGGCGCGCAGACGGCCGACCTCGGCCGCGGCAGTCAGTATGTCGTCGGGGATCTCGTCACCGGTGATTCGAACCAGCGCTAGCGCGAGGGTCCGACGCATCGACCGTTTCAGGTCGGACTGACTGACCCTCGATTGCGCATACTCCGGTTCGTCTGCCTGTAGTAGCCGCACAGCGTGGTCAGTCAGGTCATCCAGCTGGTTCTCGAGGAGCCGCCTGGCGATGCGCTTGATGCGTTCCTCGGCCGAGCTCTCCTGGTTTCCATCACTCTGCGACTCGGGCATCTGCTCCGTCATGCCCCCAGTTTGACTCGGGTGCGGCTATACGCGGACCGAGAAGCGCATCAGTTCTGCACTGCGGGCGCGTCAGAGCCCATTCAGGACCAACACGCGCTCGTAGGTCATGTCGGTCATCGCAGCAGCCACCCCCTCGCGCCCGATCCCCGAGTCCTTCACACCCCCGTACGGCATCTGGTCGGCCCGGAACGTAGGCACGTCACCGATGATGACGCCGCCTACCTGGAGGGCGCGATGCGCTTGAAAAGCGGTGGCGATGTCGTGAGTGAAGACTCCTGCCTGGAGGCCGTAGCGAGACGAGTTGATCCGCTCAACCGCCGCGTCGAAGCCTGCGACCGGGCTGATGGACACCACGGGTCCGAAGACCTCCTCGGTGGCGATCTCGGTCTGCGCGTCGACGTCGGTGAGCAGAGTCGGCCCGAACAGCGCCTTGTCCCGGTGACCACCCGTCAAAATCTTTGCCCCGCTACTCGCCGCCCGCTGCACCCACTGCTCAACCCGCTCGGCCGCCGCCTCGCTGATCATTGGGCCGACCGAAGTGTTGGGATCCCACACGTCACCGACCGGCTGGGCCGCGACTGCCGCGGCAACCTTGTCTCGCAGCCGCTCGTACAGTGATTCGTCGGCAAGAACGGTCTGGACGGAGATGCAGCTCTGGCCGGCTTGGTACATGGCGAACTTCGCGATCCTTCCGGCCGCATACTCGAGATCTGCCTCGGAGGAATAGTCGGCACACACGACTGCGGTGCCGTTGCCGCCAAGTTCGAGCGTTACGTGCTTGCGCGGGACCATCTCCCGGATCATCCAACCGATATCCGCAGAACCGGTGAAAGAGATGACAGGGAGGCGGGGGTCGCTTACGAGGTCCGCCATCTGATCGTTGCGCACCGGCAGCACGGACCAGGAGCCTTCGGGCAATTCAGTCTCGGCAAGGATCTCGCCGAGCAACAGGGAACTCAGTGGCGTCGTCGGAGCAGGCTTAATGATGACGGGCGCCCCGACCGCGATGGCCGGAGCGACCTTGTGTGCGACCAGGTTCAACGGGAAGTTGAAGGGAGCGATGGCGAGCACCGGTCCGCGCGAGAATCGCCGGACGAGGGCGAGTCGCCCTTCGTAACCTTCCTCCGTATCGAGACGCATGAGTTCGCCGCTGAAACGTCGCGTCTCCTCCGCAGCGATACGGAACGTCGCGACGGAACGCTGTACCTCAGCCTGGGCCCAACGGATGGGCTTGCCGCTCTCCGAGGTAATAACTTCAGCGATCTCCTGGCGACGACGAGCTAATTGAGCGCTGACATGATCAAGCGCTCTGGCTCGGACCAGCGCTGACGAACCCTCCAACTGGTGCTGCACCACGTGAGCCGCTTCAACCGCCTCGTCGATGTCACCGGCTTTCGGAACAGCTACGTCCGCAATGAACGACCCGTCGCCAGGGTGAGTAACAGCGAAACTTTCGTCTGTTTGGCGGCGCTTGCCAGCCACAAAGAATGGGCGGAGACTGGTCATGTCGAGACCACCTAACTTGCTAATACTGCGCGGATCAACGGAGAACGTTTTGGGTGATGCGCTGGACTCGTGACTCTCGGTCCGCACGTGCCGCGATGGCCTGGTCTATCGATACCGGCACGAAACGGACCACGTCGGGGCTCTTCGCTTGAGCGAGCGCATCGAGATCCACGCTGATGATGGTCCCGACGGTCGCATAGCCGCCCCCGGTCACCGCGTCACGTAGCAGGCAGATGAGTTCCGTACCGCTCGGCACCTGAATTGACCCGACGGGATAACCGAGGTTCACGACGTTGCTCGGGTCGTCTCCAGCCCCGAACGGCGCAGGTCGCGGTTTGAACTCGAGTGGCTTGCCAGCCAGGCGGTATCCGGTCCGGTTGGCTTCCGTAGTCACGGTGTACGGAGTCGAATACAGATCTTCCAGCGCAGAGGGCGTCAGTCGGTAGTCACAGAGTCCAGGAACCACCCGAATTTCAAGCTCGCTCGGGTACGACGGGATGTCACTGTCGGGTACGTCGACCCCTCCGCAGGGACTGGAGAACGGAACCACGGCCGCCCCAACCTGCAGGGTGTCACCAGCCGCCAGTGGCCGCCCGTGGTGTCCACCCAGACCGGAGGCAACGTACGTCGAAAGGCTTCCCATCAATGACGGAACCTCGATACCGCCTCTCACCGCGATGTAACTGCGCGCCCCTGTGGCGAGGCGTCTGAACTCGAGTGTCTGATTGGCGCGAACTACCTGACTCATCCACATCGGGACGCGCATCCCTTCGAGGTAGACCTCGGCGGCAGCACCCGTGATGGCGATGACCGTGAACTCGTCAAAAGTGAGGGTTGGGCCGACGAAGGTGCACTCGATGGTGGCCGCGTCGCGTCGATTCCCCACGAGCACGTTCGCCACATCATGGGCGTACAAGTCGAGCGCTCCTGAAGGGGGGATTCCCATGGCGTAGTAACCAGGACGGCCGCGGTCCTGCACGGTCGAGAACAGACCCGGAGCTTCGACGGTGATCATCTGAGCACCTCCAGCAGCTCGGCGTTGTAGCCAGGCGGATCCTTCTGAAATGCGGCTAGATCGAAGGTCGTCTCATGCATCGTGTAGGTGTAGTGACCCTCCTCCACCTCGGCGCGGATGGCCTCGTATTCCTCGACCTCGATGGGCCGGTACTTGAAGATGTCTCCAGCCCGCGGGAGGACGATCTTGCCTCCGAAGTCATCCAAACGGCTCTCCGGATCAAAGACCGGCACGGCGGCTCGCCCGAGCAACTGGAACCCGCCAGCACCTCTCACGGGGTAGACCGTCGTGAAGGCACCTCCGTGCCCGAGTGCTCGAGCGGGCGTGTCTGTCCGTGGCCGTAAGTACTTCGGTGCCTGGAGTTGTTCTTTTCGAGGCACCAACTGGTAGGACTCAGCGTTTCCGGGCATGAAGCCGATGAAGGTCGCTATGAACGGGTTCCCAGAGTGCGCCTCAATGAAGCTTTGGATGTCGCTGAACCCATTGACCGATGCACAGTATTCAAGGTCGTTCATGTCATTCGACTGGTGCCGGTCACGGAACCGCATGACAGTCTCGCGCGTCCATGGATCGTTGTAGAAAACCGGAATTTCAATGAGCCGAGACTGAATCACTAGGTCCGCGGACTGTCCGCAGCACTGGTGGGCCTCTTCGAGCGACTCGATCACGTCGCGCGGGTCCATCAGTGTTGGGTCGAGTCGGAGCATGTAACTCACATGAGCCGGACAGATATCGGTGACGCCGACGAGCGACGCGGCGCGAAGTGCGTCGGTGATCGCGATGACCCGCAACGTCTGTTCGAGAGACATTTCGTCCGACAGTTCAACGAAAACGAACTCATCGGCACCGAAACTGAAACGGGAACCATCTGTAAGACGGGGCATAATCGCGGCGCTATCGACTGGAGGACTCGAACACGGACCGGACGGTGATACCGGCTTCCTGAAGACGCTCGCGGACCGCTGCTGCGATCTGCGGGGCGTTCGGACGGTCGCCGTGGACGCACACGGTCTCAACTGCCAACGGGACCGTCGTTCCTGCCACCGTGTCGACATGACCCTGCGCAAGTCTGAAGGCGCGGTCAGCCACGCCCACTGGGTCTTTGGCGGTCGGTACCGGCTCGATGATGTTCTTGCCGAACTCGTCGTACTCCAGGTCCGCAGCGGCGTCCAACACCGCCGGAAGCCCGGCTCCGCGAACAGCCGTAGCGCCGTCACCCGATGCGATCATGAGCGCCAGTCCGGGCTGAAGCGATTGGAGCTGTCGGGACAGGTCGACAGCAAGATCGGCTGACGAAGAAACCTGCCCGTACAGAGCGCCGTGCGGCTTCACGTGGGTGAGGCGAACACCCTCGGAAGCAGCGATAGCCATCAGCGCGCCAGTCTGGTAAACCACATAATCGATAACGTCGCTCTCGGCGACACCGATAACCCGCCGCCCAAAACCCAGGAGATCGGGATACCCCGGATGCGCCCCCACTGCAACGCCATGCTCACGCGCCAGGATCACTGATCGGCGCATGTTCGCCGGATCGCCAGCGTGGAACCCGCAGGCGATATTCACGGTCGTGACGAGCGGCATCAGTTCAGCGTCGGCACCCAAGTTCCAGCGCCCGAAGCTCTCACCGGCGTCGGCGTTGATGTCCATATACGAAATCATCAGACCTCCACGTCGACGGTCAGGCGGTTCGACCGGGTTCCGAGCACGGAATCGAGGGCACTAACGAAGAAGTCGACATCGTCCCGCCCGAACACCATCGGGGGCTTGAGTTTGAGCACGTTCTCGTAGACTCCCGTGGGATAGACAATGACGCCGTTCAACATCATGGCCTCAGCGATCTCGAGGGCCTCTGCAGCAGCTGGCTCCTTGGTCTCCCGATCTCGGACGAACTCGATGCCTAGATAGAGCCCCTGTCCGCGGACGTCGCCGATGATCTGGTGGCGAGTCTTGAGTTTCTCGAGTGATCGCAGGAAGTACTCACCCACCTCTGCAGCACGCTGCTGAAGCTTGTCTTCCTGAACGATGTCGAGCACAGCAGTACCGATGGCACACGAGACGGGATTGCCCCCGAACGTGTTGAAGTACTTGACGCCGTCGTCAAATGCGTCAGCGATTTCTCGTGTTGTCACGACTGCCGCAAGCGGGTGCCCATTACCGACTGGCTTGCCCATGGTCACGATGTCGGGGACGACGCCTTGCACCTCGAAACCCCAGAAGTGGCTACCCAACCGACCGACCCCAACCTGCACCTCATCAGAGATGCAGATGGCCCCGGCCCTACGCGCAGCCTGGAACGCGGTCTGCAAGTAACCGGGAGGGAACACGACGTTGCCGGCGGTACCCATCAAAGACTCGGCAATGAAGGCCGCGGGGGGACATCCCTTATCCACGAGAGAGTGGACCACATTGGCAACTTCCGCGCCGTACTTCTCGCCCGCGGATGGGTCCTCCCGACCGTACGGCCCGCGGTACACGTCTGGTCGCATGACCTCATGTGTCGTAGCAGGGGCGCCGCGACCGCCGGGACCCTTGTACCTGTTCGGGCTGACGTCCATCACTGCGGTGGTGTTGCCGTGGTAGGCGCCGTCGATGACGACGATATCGGAACGACCCGTGACCTGCCGCGAGATGCGCAGTGCTAGGTCGTTCGCCTCGCTACCTGTGCAAACCAGGAAGACAACCTCCAACGGGGCGGGCAAACTCGCGACCAGTCGCTCCGCGTAAGTCGCGATGCCCTCATAGATGAAACGGCTGTTCGTGTTCAACTTGCTCAGTTGACCTGTGGCGGCTGCAGTGACCCGCGGTTCCGCATGGCCTACGTGACTGACGTTGTTGATTGCGTCGAGGTACCCGCGCGCATAGTCGTCGTAGAGCCACGCGCCGCGTCCACGTACCAACTTCGGCGGCGACTTGTAGTAGGCCCGCTGGGATCGGGCGAGCCGTCGGTCGCGCAGCGATACGACTTCCTCGCTGCTGAGCGCGCGGTCGCGCGCCGGGATCCCTAACAGCGGTGCGGGATCCAAGGTCGCCTCGGCCCAGTTAGCCAGGCTGTTAGCAGCGGCCCACTGCGGCGGCGGGCTCGCCACGTGTTCCTCGTCAACAAAAACCTGTAGCAGTACGCTCGATCCGAGCGCCGGATCCTCTTCGTCGTCGACGACACCGAGCAGATCTCCCTCAGCCAACCCCTCGCCGACGACGAGCTCCGAGACCAACCCATGCCAGCACGTGAAGTATGTGCTGACCCCGGCATGTGCCGCCCCGTCAGTGTGCTTCACCACGACGGGGCCATTCGGCTCCACCCGAGCGACCACTCCGGAGCGGGGTGCGTCAATCGACTCGCCATTCTTCGTCAGTAGACGAAGGCCGACCTGAATTGTCGCTGGCTCTTCCGCGTCGGGCCGCCTGGGCGCGCTTCGCAGCATGGATGCGCTGAGGTGGCTGATGTAGCCTCTGCCCGCGATCTCCTCGATGCCTTGACGCACGGCCTTGACATCAGTCCACGACCTAGCGTCAAAGAAGGAGCCGGCCGGACTCAGGTCTACCTCGACCAGTTCTGTCGACCCGGTCAGTTCCGGACGTGCAGGCATATCAAACCTCTGGATTCTGTGAATGGCTGACCGCTGCACCACAAGCCGAGCCCAGCCGCCGCTCCGCTTCAGCGGTGGTTATCTCAGCCAATTGGTGCAGCGTCGGCCATGTGTGTCGCATTCGGTCTTCGCCATACGGATGACTCGACTCGGTCGTCCGGCGCCTCCACGTTGCGGCGTTGACGCAGAGCCTCGCGCCTGCCAACGGGAAGATCACACGGATCTCGGCCGGATCGAGGCGGACGACCGAGTTGAAACCCGCCACGACCGACGCTGCTGCGCCGAGGGGATCCGATTGGCGCAACATGGCGTAGGCGACCGCGATGGCCAGCTCAGCGACGCGCACGGTGAGGAGGGAGTCGTTGACGTCGATGACTCCTGTGATCACCAAGCGGCCGCTGGGATCCGGCGCTGCTAACACGTTGAAGTCATTGAGGTCTTGGTGCACGACGCCGGCAGGAAGGTCTCGCAGGTCGCCGAGCACCTGGTCGAACCGACGCATGAGCTGCGAAACGGCCGCGCGGTCCATTGGATCTGAGACGAATGGGAGAGCAGCGTCGACCGCCTCCCGCGCCTTTCTGATGTCCCAAAGGTGCGACTCATCGAGATCTTCTTCAACGTCGAGGCTGGCTAGCGCCTCCGTCATTCGCGCGGCAATTGCACCCAGTTCGAATAACAAGTGGTCAGGCAGCTCTGGTATGTCCGCCAGCATGCGACCCGGCATCCAACTCAATAGACGCACCACTAACGGGTCACCCGATATTTCGATCGGCAGCATCTTGGCACCCGACTGCCCAGCGATGAGCCTCGGCACCGGTAGCTCAGGGGCGACTTCGGCCAGGTGAGTGTGCACCTTTTCCTGCCAGAGGAGCGGCGGGGACATGGTCCCCCGCGAAACCTTAAGCAGAAACTCTGTGGCGCCGTCGGTCTTGATCCACACATTCAGATCGACCTCGCCGCCGAGGCGCCGCTGGCTGACGACGTTCAGTCCGTAACCTTCACGGACCACCTGCTCGACCTGAGCCTCACTCAGAGTGAGGCGCTGGTCGCCGCCCGAAGACGATGCAACGCGCATGATCTCGCTTCCTTATGACGCTTGGGTGGCTACTGCCAGCACGATTCGAGTTCGACTCAAGTCAATCAGCGGCGTTCCACGTCAACAATGTGCCGATGGCGTCGTTCGCGGGCGTTGCATTGTGCAGATGCACGCCCGCATCCTCCGTCGGCTCTCAGGACCCGACTGGGGGTACTCTCCGCGCCGCGGTGTCGTATGCGAGTTCGAACAGCTCCTGCAAGAACTCCAGGCTTGCCGGCTCATCGTGGGCGTACTTATTGTCGACGGGACTGCTGCACGATCAGGTGTCGCTCGAGTGACGGCTCGGTGGCCCCCGCGTGGGGGAAGTCCGACCAGGGTGCGTTGCGGGGCCAGTCGATGTCCATCCAGGCTCGGAGGCGTCTGCCGCCGACGCGGGGGTCGATGAGAGCCAAGCGATGTTCCTGGTTGCGAGGTCGTCATCGATCTCGAGGATGGAAGCGACGTGTCGGGTCGCATGGGGTCCCCCTGTCAGGGTGCGGTGGGCTGGGCGGGCGTGGTGGTTCATCGCAGGTTGGGGTTCGGTATGAAGCGCCTACGGCGCGCGGCGTGGGCAGAGCATTGAAAGTGCTCGCTCGCGCCTCGCAGCAGTTGCTTCAGCGGCGGCCCCGGTCCCGGGGACCGGCGCGGTCCGCCCGTGACGACCCATGACCGGCTGAATCACCGGAGTTTCACCTAACTCCGGTGCCCGTGGGTGCTCCCTGGGGCGTCGCAGGACTGCCACCGCCGCCCTCCTTGCCGCCCCCGGGCGACCCGGTTACTCGGGGTCCGAGATGCCGCCTTAGACGTCACTCAGCGCTCGGCGCGCGAGTTCCTCGTGCTCGCGCGGCCTCGGCCACGGTCCACGTCGGTGCTCAGCACCCGGCAGGCCCAGGTCCGGCACACGAGGGCGACGACAGCGACAAACCCGACCAGTGCCGCGACGGGGAGCAGACCGCCGGACGCGGACACCGCTTGTGCGGCGGCGACCACCAGAACACCGGCGATGACCGCTGCGCACACGAACAGGCCGGCCCTGCTGTGATCATCGTGGTCCTGCGCGCTCATGACGCCTCCTCCGTCTCGCAGTGAACCTGAGGAGGCGCGCCGAGCCAAGGGTCCAAGGTCCCCGAGCGACAGATCGGGGACCTTGGCCCCTCCCCCCTACCCCCAGAGGGGGTGACACTGGGGTGACGGTCGAAGCGAGGAGGCGTTCGCCATGGATGCCGGGGACCAGCGCGCCGGGCCAGCAGTGGGAACGCTCGAAGCGGGCGAGGTGGCGCTGCGGGTGCCGACGATGGGCAGCGACCACTGCGCCGGGTTGGTGACGACGTCCCTGCGCCGGGTGGAGGGCGTGCGTGAGGTGCACACGTCGATCGCGGATCACCGGGTGGCGGTGATCTTCGACGCCACCCGGGTCGATCCGAGCCGGTTGCGGGCGGCCGTGGAACAGGCCGGGTACCCGGTCGCGGCCGTCGAGGAGTCCGGCGAGGTCCCCGACGACGAGGCGTTGGAAGCGGCCCACCTGGCCCGGGCCCTGCGCACGGTGTGGCTCGCCGCAGTACCGGCCACCGTGATCATGGCGATCATGGGCGTGCACATGTTCGTGCGCGAGATTCCGGGCTATCTCGCGATCGTGGCGGTGCTCGCCTTCCCGGTGGTGTTCATCGCGGGTGCGGCAACGCACCGCTCGGCATGGCGATCGCTGCGGAACCGCACGGCGAACATGGACGTGCTCATCTCGATGGGCAGCATCCCGCCGTATCTGGTCGGGCTGGTCGGGTTCTTCTACGAGATGACCTCGTTCATCGAGATGGCGTCCACGATCATGACCTTCCACGTGCTGGGCCGGTATCTGGAGGCTCGTGCCACAGGTCGGGCGTCCCAGGCGATCCGCAAGCTCGTGCAGCTCGGCGCCAAGACGGCCCGGGTCCGGCGCGGCGACGCCGAGGTCGAGGTCGAGGTGCCCATCGCAGAGCTGGCGGTCGGGGACGTGATGGTGGTCCGTCCTGGCGAGAAGGTGCCCACCGACGGGGAGGTCCTGGAGGGCCGCAGCCACATCGACGAGTCGATCGCGACGGGCGAGTCGATCCCGGTGGAGAAGGGCCCCGGCGACACGGTGCTGGGCGCGACGATCAACCGGGAGGGCCTGCTGGCGGTGCGGGCCACCCAGGTGGGCGCCAAGACGTTCCTCGCCCAGGTAATCCGCCTGGTGCGCGAGGCGCAGGGCTCTAAGGTCCCCATCCAGGAGTTCGCCGACCGCATCACCGGCTATTTCGTGCCCGCCGTGATCGTCGTCGCCCTGGGCAGCTTCGCCGTGTGGGCGCTCGCCCCGGACGCGCTGCACCCGGTCGTGGAGTGGGGTGAGGGGTTCCTGCCCTGGGTCGACGCCCAGCGGGCCCCCCTGGTGCTCGCCGCCCTCGCCGGGGTGGCGGTGCTGGTGATCGCCTGCCCGTGCGCGCTCGGGTTGGCCACCCCCACGGCCATCATGGTGAGTTCCGGCCTCGGCGCCGAGCGCGGAGTGCTGCTGCGCTCGGGCCTGGCCGTGCAGACCCTCAAGGACGTGCGCGTCGTCGTGCTCGACAAGACGGGCACCATCACCCGGGGTGAACCCACCGTCACCGACGTCGTCAGCCTCGGCCCTGCTCTCACCGAGGCTGACGTGCTCCGCCTCGCCGGCGCCGTCGAAGCGGGCTCGGAGCATCCCATCGGCGGGGCCATCGTCGCCGCCGCCACCACGGGTGGTGCGCGACTCCCGAAGGTGACCGAGTTCGAGTCCCTCACCGCCGCCGGGGTGCGCGGCACCGTCGATGGTCGACGGGTGATGGTCGGCAGCCGGCGCGTCCTGGCCGGTGAGACCGGCGACGACGCGTTGGAGGCGGCGCTCTCCCGCCTCGAGGAGGCGGGCAAGACCGCCGTCGCCGTAGTCGTGGATGGCCAGCCGGTCGGCGTGGTCGCCGTCGCCGACACGGTCAAGGACGACTCGGCCACCGCGGTGCGCGAGTTGAAGGCGCTGGGGATCACGCCGGTGATGGTGACCGGCGACAACGAGCGCACGGCCCGCCACATCGCCGACCAGGTCGGCATCGACGAGGTCCTCGCCGGGGTCCTGCCGGAGGGAAAGGTCGACGTCGTCCGCAGGCTCCAGCAGGCGCACGGGGAGGTAGTGGCCATGGTTGGTGACGGGATCAACGACGCCCCTGCCCTCAAGGCCGCCAACGTCGGGATCGCCATCGGTGCCGGCGCCGACGTCGCCATCGAGGCGGCCGACGTCACCCTGGTCTCCGGCCAGCTCACCAAGGCCGTCGAAGCAGTGCGCCTCTCGCGCGCCACCTTCCGCACCATCAGGCAGAACCTGTTCTGGGCCTGGTTCTACAACGGCGCTGCCATCCCGATCGCTGCGGTCGGGCTCCTGCACCCCATGATCGGTGTCGTGGCCATGACCGCCAGCTCGTTGTCGGTCGTGGGGAACTCGTTGCGGCTCCGCCGCATCGACCTCGCCGTCGCGGACAGCGAGGCCACGACACCCGACCTGACACCCACGGAGGCACGCGCATGAACGCCCATGCACTCGACGTACTCGCCCGATCCCACGGCTGGGACCACATGGCCGGCTGGGGCGGCGGCTGGATGTGGTTGTGGGGCACACTGATGATGCTCAGTTGGGTGGTCATCATCGCCGCCGCCGTGTGGTTCGTGCTGCGCGCCAACCGCGACGGCACCACCGGCCGAGCGCGCGACGTCCTCGACGAGCGCTTCGCCAGCGGCGAGCTCACCCTCGAGGAGTACCGGGAGCGCCGGGAGGCCCTGCGATGACCAACCCCGATGCCATCCAACGCCTTCGCTCCGCCCGCGGCCACGTCGACGCCGTCATCCGCATGATCGAGGACGACCGGTACTGCGTCGACGTCCCCCAGCAAATCGGCGCCGCGCAGGCGGCGCTAGATCGCGCCCGCCAAGCGGTGAAGTAGGCGTCGTCCGCGGTCAGGTCGCCTCCAGAACCTCGACTCCTGGGTCAGGAAACCCCGACCGCCTCACCAAGCCAACGAGTTACATAACGATGACGAGAACCAGGATCAAGACCCGACGCTCCTGCCGATAGTCAGCGAATCCTGGACATCGAAGAACCCCAAACTGTGTAGGTTCCCGATGCTCTGGCACCTGTTCGGCGCACCAAGACCCTGAGGACGCCCTCGCCATCCTGCGCCAGACTGACCTGGCACCCAGACCCATGAATTCACCATCGAGGTGAAGTGAGATCTCACGGACGTCTCGCCCGACGCGCTGCTGAAGGCCCACGGTGGGCAGGCAGCGGCCTACTCCGTGACGGCCCCGACGTATCGCTGGAAATGGTTCTCGACCTGACGGACCAGCCCCACGGAAGCCCTTCACTGGCGGACCCAGTCTGAGTGCAGGGAGTCCCGATCTCTGGTTGCTAGCCACAGCCACGTTGTAACAGTCGTCATTCGCGGCACTTGCCTCAGCGGCGGCCCCGGCCCCGGGGACCGGCGCGTCCGCCCGTGACGACCCACGACCGGCTGAATCACCGGCGTTTCACCTGATTCCCGCCCTCCGGCGCCCCGACGAAAGAAACCCCTGACTGCATCACTGCAGTTATCGATGACGCGGGTCACCATGCCGCCCGACGGGGCGACCCCCTGGAGGATAGAGATGAGGGCGGCCTTGTCGCTCTGGGACAGGATCAACTTGTACTGCCGCTCGCCCTCCTCATCGTCGTTGAGGAGGTAACGGTTGCGAATCTTCCTCGGCGAGAAGCCGTCCCAGGGCTCCTGCTCGTCCGCGGACAGCATTTCCAGCCGGGCGGCGAGGGCGGTGAGAATCAGGGTCACGGTGGTGACCCGCTGCTGGCCGTCGATGATCAGGTCTGGCTCGGCGGAGGTGTTGGTGGACTGCTCGCGAGCCACATAGACGATAGAGCCGGTGAAGTGGGCCCCCAGCTTGGGATTGGAGCCCGCCCGCACGATGTCGGCCCACAGCTGCGCGCACTCAGGCTCCTGCCAGGAGTACAGCCGCTGGTAGATCGGCACGATGAACTGGCTGCTCGCCTTGAGCAGGGTCAGCAGATGCGAGTCGACGGCCTTCATCAGAGTCCTTCCCGTGGTTCGGTCGGCAACCTATCCCGCAGGGATGCCCGGGCTGCTTGCCCGCTCGGCCAGCCCACTCACCAACTCGACGAGGTGCAGGACCTCGACGTGGGTAGGGGTGAGCTCGTAGGCGTGCTGGTGGCAGGCCCCGCTCAGACGGGCCCAGGCGTACTCCGCGCGCGTGGCGAGCCCGGGGTCCTCCTCGCGGTAGAGCGCCTCGAGGCAGGTCAGCCTGGCCCGTCCGCTGGCGAGCGGACCCGGGTCGACACCCTTGGCCTGGAGTAGCTCGGTCACAACGTCCTCAAGTGCTGAGCGGGCGAACCATGCTGCCCGGCGGTTGGAGTTGGGGTCGCCCTGACCTAGCTGGGCGATCGCGAGGGCGAGGAGGGCGCTCACCCGACGGCCTTGAGGTCCTTGATGAGGCGCTCGACGTCTTTGGCCGCCTCGCTAGGGTCAAGCTCGGGCTTGAGCCCGTTGTGCATCGCCGTCCCGACATTGCGCAGGGCGAACTTCCGGTACGGCGCGCTGGCCCAGCCGTCGAGCTCGTGGTCGGGGCGGGGCTCGCCGAAGACTGCGAGGGTGACCTTCTTGCGAGTCGTCCCGGCCGCCTGCCACGCGTCCTCGACCTCGGCCAGGGCCGCGCCGTCCTTGATCGCGCGGCTGAAGAACGTGTCCTTCGCCGCAGCTTCGGTGGCGAAGCGCAGCAGACCGGGCAGCGTACGGCGTACGGCGAACTCGGCCAGGCGGTCGGCCTCGCGCTCGGCAATCAAGCCGAAGGCGTCGTTGAGGTAGCGCGTCGACGGGTCGGTGAGGGTGCTGACCGAGACCCGGGAGCCTTGGCCGCGTGTGACCTCCAAGATCCTGGCATCGAGACTGGACCGGCGTACCGCGGCGGGCAGCCGGTCGTCGTGGGAGAAGACGACGACCTGGCGATCACGCGCGAGCTCGGCGAGGAGCTCGACCAGCCCGTCGACCTTGGCGGGGTCCATCGCCTGGATG
>JAUYLL010000061.1 GCA_030698375.1 Nocardioides sp.
AGGTCAGCGAGGATCCATTCGTAGCGCGTGCCGGAGGCGATGCCGACGCGCTGCTGGGGCTCGATGCCGAGGGACAGCAGACCCGCGGCGAGCTTCATGACGTGGTCGCCGGCCTCGCCCCAGGTCATCGACTCCCAGGACTCGCCCACGGGATAGCGGAACGCCTCCCGGTCGCGGGAGGCCGCGATCCGGTCAGTGAACTGGACCGCCATGTTGGCGGCGCGGTTCTCGATAGCGGTCAGGTCGTAGTTGATGGGGCTCACAGCTCTGGCTCCGACTCCCTCGGTTGTCGTCGTGGACACGGCGTCCAACAACAGGACGCACCGCGTGTCTCACATCACGGCGGATTGGTGGGGCCAACCTAGATCACCTGGGGACCACAGCACAGGCCGACCGGGGCGAATTGGCCCGAATTTGTGCTTCCGTGACCTGCGCGCACCGTGCCGGGGCCCCGAGACCCGTCCGGAAACACCCGGTCGAGGGTCAGGCGCGGGGCGCGAGATGGTCGTCGACCCGCCGCCGAACGCGTTCGGCGAGGCCCTCGACCGCGAGCAGGTCGGGGAGCAGGTGCCGCTCGGTGGTGAGTGCCCGGAACATCGTGGTCACGCTCACCGCGTGGTCGGGCCGCGCCACGACCTGCACGACATCCCCCGCCCGCACCGTCCCGGGTCGGAGCACCCGGAGGTAGGGACCGACCCTGCCGGCCCGCGTGAACCGCTTGACGAACCCGGTGGCGTCGAGTCCGTGCAGGTCGAGGAAGTTGGCGAACACCCGGCAGGGGATGCGGACGGCAGAGACCTCGAGCAGCGGCCCCGTTCCCGGTCGGCCGACCTGCCAGCGCTCGCCCACCAGCGCCGCGTTGACGTCGATGCCCTCCGTGGTGAGGTTCTCCCCGACCATCCCGGGACGGATCTCGCCGCCGAGGCGCTCGCCCCACCAGCGAAGGTCCTCGAGGGCGTAGACGTAGACAGCCTGGTCGGGACCCCCGTGGTGGACCAGGTCGGCCACCTCGTCGTCGGCGAGGCCGGCCGCGGTCACCGCGACGGAGCCGTCGACCGGGCGCTTGTCGATGGCGGTACGGCGGAGGTTGCCGGCCCACCCCTCGTCGCGGGCCGGTCCCACGTTGACCGAGACGACGCGTGGCGACGGGGACGGGCGGCTCATCGGGCCATCATCACCCACCGCGGCCACGGCCCCGTCCTCACTCCTGGACCGCCTTCGCCACCGCGACGCAGGTGGTCAGCCAGCCCCGGTCCTCGGCGGTCGGCGCACGGCGGGCCGTCTGGAGGTCGGCCGCCGCCCAGGCGGCGTTGAGCACCATCCGGACCACCACCCAGTCGCGGGCGCGGTTCTCGTCGAGGCCGGCGGTGTCCACCACCGCGTGGAAGCGCCGCCGGGTGGCGGTGCGGACGTCCCCGGAGTCGACGACCTCGTCCCAACGGTTCCACAGCAGCGGCGGCACCTCGTGGTGCGGGTCCCCGGAGAGAGGCTTCGGGTCGATCACCACCCAGGGCTCGTGGTTCGCCGCGAGGACGTTCGCGTAGTGCAGGTCTCCGTGGACCACCCGCCCGTCGGTGGCCGGGTCGGCGAGCAGGTCGCGACCGAGCGACAGCGCCTGCTCGACCAGCCGGCGAGGGAGCGGGGCGTCGCGGGGCAGGGCGGCGAGCCCCTCGAGCCACGGACCGAGGACCGAGGTGAGCCGGCGCAGCGACGCCGGCGCGGGCACGTGCAGGCGCTCGTAGAGCGCGGCCGCGGTCTCACAGGCCTCGACGTCGTCGAGGGCATGGAGGTCCTCCCCCGGCAGCCGTTCGAGGAGCAGCGCCCCCCGGTGCGGGTCGGCCCGCAGCATCCGGACGGCGCCACGCCCGTCCCAGTGCCGCAGCGCGAGGTGCTCCTGCGCGGACTCGGGGTGGGGGAACCCGACCTTGAGCGCGGCAGGGCGACCCGAGGCTGTGCGCACGGCGAGGACCCAGGAGGTGTGCCCGTGCCAGACCCCGCGGGACCTGCCCGTCTGGTCGTGGACCAGCTGCCACTCCGCGAGGAGGTCGGCGGTGGTGCCCGGCAGCCGGTCGAGCCAGGCGGACCAGTCCGGACCACGTCCGCGCGCCGACTCCAGCATTGCCGGGACCGCCGGCAGACTCACGTCGGGGAGCCCGGCCACCCGGGCAGATCGGTGTGGTCGGCGTTGCCGCCGCAGACCACGACCACCACCCGCTCCCCGGGCGCGGGCACGTAGGCGCCGCTGTGCAGCGCCGCCCAGGCCGTCGCACCGCCCGCCTCGGCGGCGACCCCGTGGTCGGCCCAGAGCGCCTGCCTCGCGGAACGGACCTGGTCGTCGTCGACGAGCAGCGCACGGCGGTCGGCCAGCGCGGACACCGCGGCGAGACCGACCTCGCCGATGCGGCTGGCGCCCAGGGAGTCCGCGGCGATCCCGGACGGCGCCACCTCCACAGGGCGACCGGCCGCCAGGGCGGCGTGCAGGGTGGGGCACCCGACGGTCTCCACGGCGACCACCCGCGGCGGCGTCGACCGGGTCGCGGCCCACGCGGCCACTCCCCCGACGAGACCACCCCCGCCCACCGCCACGACGACCGTCTCGACGTCCGGGACCTGGTCCTCCAGCTCCAGCCCGAGGGTGCCCTGGCCCGCGACCGTCCGGGACCCGTCGTACGCGTGGAGGGCGAGGGTGCCGGGCCGCTCGGCGAGCGTGCGGCTCGCGGCGAGCGCCTCGGCGTACGACGCCCCGCCCTGGTGCACCACGGCGCCGAGGGACCGCAGCCCGGCGACCTTCACCGCGGGGGCCGCTTCCGGGACGAAGACCTCCACCGGGATGCCGAGGGTCCGGCCGACGTGGGCGACCGCGAGCCCGTGGTTGCCGCCGGAGGCGGCCACGAGCCGGGTGGGTGCGACGTCGTCGTGCAGCACGCCGTGGAAGGCGCCGCGCGGCTTGAACGAGCCCGTGTGCTGCTCGAGCTCGAGCTTGAGCAGCAGTCCGTCCCCGACCGCGCGCACCGGTGTGCGTCGGACGTACGGACCGATCATCCGGGCCGCGCGCACGAGCGCGCGCCGGTCCGGCACGACGGGGGCGGCGGCCACGCCGGCTACTTCTTGGACCCGCCGTCGGAGGTCGACAGCGCGGCGATGAAGGCCTCCTGGGGGACCTCGACGCGACCCACCATCTTCATCCGCTTCTTGCCCTCCTTCTGCTTCTCCAGCAGCTTGCGCTTGCGGCTGATGTCGCCGCCGTAGCACTTGGCGAGCACGTCCTTGCGGATGGCGCGGATGTTCTCGCGGGCGATCACCCGTGCGCCGATCGCGGCCTGGATCGGCACCTCGAACTGCTGGCGCGGGATGAGCTCCTTGAGCTTGCTCGCGAGCGCGACGCCATAGGAGTAGGCGGAGTCACGGTGCACGATCGCGCTGAACGCGTCGACGATCTCGCCCTGGAGCATCACGTCGACCTTGACCAGGTCGGCGGCCTGGTCGCCGGCGACCTCGTAGTTGAGCGAGGCGTAGCCCTTCGTCCGGCTCTTCAGCGCGTCGAAGAAGTCGAACATGATCTCGCCCATGGGGAGGGTGTAGCGGATCTCGACGCGGTCCTCGGAGAGGTAGTCCATGCCGTCGAGCTGGCCGCGCCGGCTCTGGCAGAGCTCCATGATCGCGCCGATGTACTCGCTGGGCGCGAGCACGGTGGCCGAGACGATCGGCTCGTGCACCTCGGCGATCTTGCCGTCGGTGGGGTACTCGCTGGGGTTGGTCACGACGATCTCCTGACCGTCCTCCATGTGGACGTGGTAGATCACGTTGGGCGCGGTGGAGATGAGCTCGAGGTTGAACTCGCGCTCCAGCCGCTCCCGGACGATCTCTAGGTGCAGCAGCCCGAGGAAGCCGATCCGGAAGCCGAAGCCGAGCGCTCCGGAGGACTCCGGCTCGTACTGCAGCGCAGCGTCGTTGAGCTGAAGCTTCTCCAGGGCGTCGCGCAGCGTCGAGAAGTCGTCACCGTCGATGGGGTAAAGCCCGGAGAACACCATCGGGTTGGGGTGCTGGTAGCCGCCGAGCGCCTCCGTGGCGCCGTGGTGGGCCGAGGTCACGGTGTCGCCGACGCGGCTCTGCCGGACCTCCTTCACGCCCGTGATCAGGTAGCCCACCTCCCCGACACCGATCTCGTCGGACTTGACCGGCTCCGGGCTGATCACCCCGACCTCGAGCATCTCGTGGACAGCGCCGGTGGACATCATCTTGATCCGGTCGCGGTGCTTCAGGCTGCCGTCGAACACCCGCACGTAGGTGACCACGCCGCGGTAGGTGTCGTAGACGGAGTCGAAGATCAGTGCGCGGGCCGGGGCGTCGGCATCGCCCACCGGCGGTGGGGTCTGGGTGACGATCTGGTTGAGCAGGTTCTCGACCCCGAACCCGGTCTTGGCGCTGACGTGCAGGACCTCGGAGGGGTCGCACCCGATGATCCCGGCCAGCTCCGCGGCGTACTTCTCCGGCTGGGCGCTGGGCAGGTCGATCTTGTTGAGCACCGGGATGACGTGCAGGTCCGCACCGAGCGCGAGGTAGAGGTTGGCCAGCGTCTGCGCCTCGATCCCCTGCGCCGCGTCGACGAGCAGCACCGCGGCCTCGCAGGCCTCCAGCGATCGCGACACCTCGTAGGTGAAGTCGACGTGCCCCGGGGTGTCGATCATGTTGAGCACGAAGGTCCGGCCGGCGTCCTCGCCCTCACTGACCGTCCAGGGCATCCGCACGGCCTGGCTCTTGATCGTGATGCCGCGCTCCCGCTCGATGTCCATCCGGTCGAGGTACTGGGCGCGGGCCGCCCGCTCGTCGACGACCCCGGTCAGCTGCAGCATTCGGTCGGCCAGCGTCGACTTGCCGTGATCGATGTGGGCGATGATGCAGAAGTTGCGCAGGATCGCAGGGTCCGTGCTCCCGGGCTTGGGGACGGCGGACGCGGGGGTGACAGGCACGCTCAGGCTCTCGGTCGGGGATCGGGCACGACGGGGCATCGGGATGCCCCTCGCGATCATCCCACCCGCGTGGCGCTGCGCCGAAACGGCGCCCGGGGCGGAGCCGCGGTGGCAGCATGCCGCAGGTGATCCCCTCCCCCGTGCCGCACGGCAGCACCTCCCGCCGGCTCGCCTGGGAGCTGCTCCCGCCGACGGTCCGCGCGCTGGTCGCCGAGCGCTGCGGGAGCGAGGTCGCCGCGGTCGACCTGCAGGGCGCCGGGTTCACCCCGGGCTTCGCCGCGGTCGTCACCGGTGTCGACGGTTCCCGGCACTTCGTCAAGGCGGCCTCAGTGGTGGCCCAGCGCCCCTTCGCCGAGGCCTACCGTCAGGAGGCGAGGGTGCTCGCCGCCCTCCCCGCCGGTACGCCGGCGCCCCGCCTGCGCTGGCAGCACGCCGACGCCGCGTGGGTCGTGCTCGGCCTGGAGCACGTCCCCTCCCGCCAGCCGGCACGGCCGTGGACCCCCGCCGACCTTGACGCCACCCTCGACGCGCTCGAGGTCGTCGCCGACCTGCTCGACCCCGCGCCCGCAGGGTTGCGGCTGCGGTCCTTCGTCGACGACTTCGCCGACCTCCCCGGCATGTGGCACGAGCTCGGGCCGCGGGGCGCGGAGGTGCCCGGGCTGGATGCGCATGCCTCGGAGGCGGCGACCCTGGCCGCGGCATACACCCGGGCGTGCGCGGGGACGGCATTGGTGCACACCGACGTCCGCGACGACAACGTGCTCGTCCGGCCGGACGGCACCGCCGTGCTGTGCGACTGGAACTGGCCGTGCGCCGGAGCCCCGTGGATCGACTCCGTGACCGCCCTGATCGGTCCCCGCGGGGACGGCCTCGACGTCGAGGCGGTCCTCGCCGGACGGCGCCTCACCGCCGCTGTGCCGGCCGACGACGTCGACGTGCTGCTCGCGCTGCTGGCCGGGTTCTTCCTGCGGCAGGCCACCGAACCTGTGCCGAACTCCTCCCCGCACCTGCGCGCCGCCCAGCGCTGGCAAGGTGAGGTGGTGTGGCAGTGGCTCGGTGAGCGTCGCGGGTGGTGGTGAGACGCCCAGGACGGATCACGACCGGGCTGGATTTGGGGCGGTCCGCGCCCCGCTGATATCGTCACCCTTCGCGTGTCCGACGCTGCGCCCTGCCCGGAGCAGGTGCCGGTCAGGATCGCGTCCGAGCATTCGAGCACTCCTCCGACCGAGCAGCAGAGGCACACCGTGGCGAACATCAAGTCCCAGATCAAGCGCAACCGTCAGAACGACGCTGCGCACGAGCGCAACAAGGCGGTCAAGACCGGCCTGAAGTCGGCGATCCGCAGGTTCCGCGAGGCCGCCGAGACCGGCGACGCCGACCAGGCCCGCACGGCGGCAGCCGCTGCCTCCCGCAAGCTCGACCAGGCCGCATCGGCCGGGGTCATCCACAAGAACCAGGCCGCGAACCGCAAGTCCGCGATCGGCCGCAAGGTCGCCTCGCTCTGAGGCTCGCCCCACGCTGAGGTCTCCTCGGCCACTGCTCTGCTCACGTCGGCGCCGTTCCCCGCAGGGGACGGCGCCTTCGGGCGTCTACAGGCCTCCTCCGCGGACTCTCAGGAGCGCAGCCCGGTCACCGTGAGGACCATCCGCTCCAGGCTGTACGGCGCGTCGCTGGCCTGCCCCTTCACGTCGGCGTCGGCGCGGGCCACCGCACGGATCGCGTGCGCCAGACCGCGGTCGTCCCACCCGCGCACCTGCTCGCGCAGCGTGCGCAGCTTCCACGGCGGCACCCCGACCTCGCGGGCCAGGTCGGCCTCGCGCATCCCGCGGGGGGCGGACCGGTAGCGGGCGAGCCCGCGCAGCCCGCCCGCGAAGGCGCTGGTCACCAGGACCGGCGGCGTGCCGTTGTCCAGGGCCCAGCGCAGCTCCTCGAGCGCGACCGCTGTCCTGCCCGAGAGCGCGGCGTCCGCCACGACGAACGACTTCGCCTCGGCGCGACCGCCGAAGTACTGCTTGACCTTGTCGAGGGTCAGTGGCTCGCCGGTGAAGTCCGAGGCCAGCTGGTGGGCCGCCGCCGACAGCGCGCGGAGGTCCTGGCCGATCGCCTGGACGAGGAACTCGGCGGCGTCCTCGGCGATCCGTGCGCCGTGCTGGCGCGCCTCGTGGCCGACGAAGCGGGGCAGCTCGCTGGGCTTGAGCGTGGCCGTCTTGATCTCGGTCACTGTCGGCAGCTTGCGCAGCTTCGTCAGCAGACCCGTGCCCTTCTGGCCACCGCCGTGCACCAGGACCAGCCCGACGTCCTCGGCAGGTGAGGTCGCGTACTCCACCAGCCCCGCCGCGGACTCCTCGGGGAGGTCCTGCAACCCCCGCACCACGACGCACCGGGTGCTGGAGAACAGCGAGGGCGCGGCCATCTCGCCCAGGGTCGCCATCGTGAGCTGGTCGGCGGCGGCATCGGAGACCTCGGCCTCGGCGTCGTGGGCCCGCACGGCCGCCCGTGCGGCCTGGACGTGCCGCTCGGCGAGGAACTCCTCGGGGCCGCTGATGAGCAACACCCGTCCGACGACGTCCGGTCCGCTCGCTGGCATGGGAGGAGCCTGCCACAGCGCACCGACGGCGGGCGGTCCCGCCCAGCAGGGTCAGCGCGACCCCTCCGCGCTCCAGTCGTCGTGCCGTCCCCGGACCACCAGGTCGCCCTGCTCGTCGGTCCGCAGCACGCGCGCCCCGCTCGCCTCGAGGTCCGTGATCGTGCCGTCCGCCGGGTGCCCGTAGTCGTTGTCGACACCCGCCGACACGAGGGCCACGCGTGCGCCGGTGCTGGTGAGGAACCCCTCGTCCTGGTAGGCGCTGCCGTGGTGCGGGACCTTCAGGACGTCGACCTCAAGGACGGGCAGGTCGCGGGTGAGCAGGACCTGCGCCTCGGGCTCGATGTCGCCGGTGAGCAGGACCCGTACGCCGGCCACGTCGGCGACCTGCACGATGCTGGCGTTGTTGGCGCCACCGCCCTCCCCGCCCGCGCCTCCCGCGACCAGCCGCCGCGGACCGACCACCTGCCAGGTGACCGCACCCACCCGGCGTACCGAGCCCAGGAGCGCCTCCCCCAGCGGGACGCCGTGCTCCGCCGCCGCTGCTGCCGCGGCCTCGGCCGCCGGACGGGGCTCTGGCAACGGGGAGGTCCACACCTCCCCCACCGGGACCGCGCCCAGCAGCCCGTCGAGGCCGCCGACGTGGTCGGCGTGGAAGTGCGTGATCACCACCGCCGGCACCGACCGCACCCCGAACCTGCGCAGGCACCGGCGCAGCAGGTCGGGGTCGGGACCGACGTCGACGACGACGGCGGCACTCGGTCCCGCCCGCAGCAAGGTGGCGTCGCCCTGCCCGACGTCGCAGGCGACCACGAGCCAGTCCGCCGGCGCCCCGGCGGTCGGCAGCGGCACGGTGATCCCTGCCAGCATCACGGTGGCAGCCAGCAGCGCCGACCACCGGCGCCGCAGGACCGGTGCGAGCCCGGCGGCGAGCAGGACGCAAGCGGCCGTGAGGAGGGCGAGCGACGGTGGCGAGACCGACCAGTCGACGGCCGGGAGCAGGAGATCCCCGCTGCGCTCGGCCACGGTGACAATCCACCAACCACACCCACCCGCGAGGGTCCCCGGAAGCCGCGCGGCCCCCGCCCACACCACGCCGACGAGGCCCCCGGCGAGGCCGGCCACGGTCGCCGGACCGACCGCCGGGGCAGCCACAATGTTGGCCACCACGGCGACGAGGCTCACCTGGCCGGAGATCGCGGCGACGAGCGGTGTGCAGGCGATCTGGGCGGCCAGCGGCACCGCCACGGCCTCCGCCAGCCAGCGCGGCATCCAGCGCGCGAGACCATCACGCCACACCGGCGCGAGGAAGAGGATCCCGGAGGTCGCGGCCACCGAGAGCCCGAACCCGACCGTCGTGGCCAGCCAGGGGTCCACGAGCAGCAGCCCGACCACGGCGACCCCCAGCCCGCGGGTCCCCCGCTGGCGTCCGTTGCTGCCCATGGCAAGCAGGCCGACCGTGCCCATCGCCGCCGCGCGCACGACGCTGGACTCGGTGCGGGCCAGCAGCACGAAGCCGACGACGCCCAGCACCCCGACCCAGAACATGCCGCGACCGCGCACCCCCACCCACCGCGCCACGACGAGGAGGAAGCCGACCATGAGGGTGAGGTTGGTGCCCGACACGGCGAGCAGGTGGGTGAGCCCGGAGACCTGGAAGTCCTCGACGAGGTCGGCGGGCATGCCCTGCTCGTCGCCCACGACGAGGGCCGGCACCAGGGCGCGCTCCTCCGGCGGCAGGTGGGCGACCGAGTCGCGCAACGCCTGGCGCACGGCGGCAGCGCCGTCGAGCACCGCACCCGGGGTGCTGACCACCTCAGGGTCGGCGGACGCGCTCAGCAGCGCGGCCACCTCGCCGTTCGCGGGTGCCAGCCTCCCGCGCACCCGGACCACGGACCCCAGCTCGACCAGCGGCCAGTCCGCGTCCGCGATCACGACGACCGGCACCCGGGTGGAGCTGCTGGCTCCCCGCCCCGTCACGGAGCGCACCTGCAACCGGAGCGTCTGGTAGTCGGCGAACTTTCCCTCCCGTGGGCGCGGGTCGGTCGTGACGAGACCGGTGACGGTGACGGTCGCGCGTTCCTGCGCCAGGGACCCGACGGCGGACCCGTCGACGGCGAGGGCGCGCAGGTGGGCCACGGCGCCCACCCCGAGACCCACGACCAGGCAGGCCGCGAGCACCGCCGGCACCGCGCTCGGTCGCTGCCGCCCGGGCTCCCGCCCGCGCGGGTGCCGGCGCCAGCGCCTCCCACGGGCGAACGCCACGAGGAGCGCACCCACGCCGACGACGACCGCGAGGGCACCGACACCCCAGGTGGGAAGGAGCAGCCCGCACAGCGCTCCGCCCCAGGCGACCGCCCCGAGTAACGGCGTGCGCAGGTCGGCGGTCCCGGCCGGGACCGTCTCGTCGGGGCGGGGCACCGCGGGTCAGACGGTCACGTGCGGCGCGAGCCCAGCGAGGGTCTTCTCCCCGATGCCGGAGACCTCGAGCAGCTCCTCGACCGTGGTGAAGCGGCCGTGCTCGGTCCGCCAGTCGAGGATGGCCTGTGCCGTCACCGGGCCCACGCCTCGGAGCGTCTCGAGCTCGGCGAGGGTCGCGGTGTTGAGGTTGACGAGACCGGGGGTGCCGACCCCACCCGAGGGCGCCGGGGCAGCGGCCGGTCCCGCCGCGAGGCCGGGAAGCCCCACCAAGATCTGCTCGCCGTCGACCAGGATGCGGGCGAGGTTGAGCGCGGTCGTGGACACCCCCCGCCGTACCCCGCCGGCGGCCTCCAGCGCATCGACCACCCGGGAGCCGACCGGGAGCGTCGCGATACCGGGTCGGCGTACCTTGCCGGCCACGTCGACGACGACCACCGCCTCGTCCTGCTCGTCCGGCACGGCGCCCACCACGGAGCTGGAGGGCGGGCCGCCCGGGGCCGGGGGCGTGGTGGAGGGTGCCACGTCCGCGACCAGCGCACCGCCGGGCACCGGGGCAGCCGAGATCGGCGCCGGCGCCTCGGGCTCGCCGGTCGCGCGAACGACCCACCAGGTGGTGACGACCAGGGCGAGGGCCACGGCGACCGCGACGAGTGCCAGGTGCGCCGAGGTCAGCGCGACCCGGCCGCGCAGGGTGTCCGGCACGACCGCGAGCGCGCGGTCACCCAGGTCACGCAGGAGCGGAGCGCCAGCGCCGCCCTCACGGTGCCGTCCCACCGGCGGCACCACCCGCGGGAGCGCAGGGTCGACCACCGCGTCGTGCTCGCCCTCTGGCTCCCCGGGCACCCCGGGCTCCTCGGGCACCCTGACCGCTTCCTCGGGGGCCGCCCCGGGGTGGACCGCAGGCGGGGGGTCGCCTCGGAGCAGGTCGAGCTCCTCTCCGATGAGGGCCAGCCGTCGTCGGGCCACCGCGGACAGCTCGTCGTCGGAGGGTCGTCTCGCGCGCATGCCGGGACGCTAGGAGGCGACCGCCCGGCGCGCGGCCGTCCGACGGCCTGTGGGGACGGCGTACGACGGCGGGCGGGTGTGGACGACGCCCGGGCTCAGACCTGCTCGTCCGATCCCGCCACCGGGTCGGTGCGCGGCGCGACCACGACCGCGACCATCCCCGGACCCACGTGGGCTCCGAGCGCGGCGCCGACCTCGCCGACGAGGACGTCACGGTCCTCGAGCACCTCGCCCAGCCGCTCGGTGAGCCGCTCGGCGAGCGCCGCCGCCCGCTCGGGACTGGCCAGGTGGGAGACCCCGACGTCCACGGGGCCGCCCGTGCGCCCGGCCGCCTCGACGGCGAGCTCCTCGAGGCGGGCCAGCGCGCGCGTGGAGGTGCGCACCTTCTCGTGCGGGCCGACCCGGCCGGCCTCCACGGTGAGGATGGGCTTGACGGCCAGTGCCGACCCGAGGAAGGCGGCCGCTGCCCCGACGCGGCCGCCGCGCCGCAGGTGCTCGAGGGTGTCGACGTAGAAGAGGGACGTCACCATGGCGGCCCGTCGCTCGACGAGCGCAGCCGCCTCCGCCACGGACCCGCCCGCGTCGAGGAGGTCTGCCGCCGCCAGCACCAAAAACCCGGTGCCGATCCCGATCTGCCGGGAGTCCACGCAGGTGACCGGAACCGGCGACTCCTTCGCCGCGAGCTGGGCGGACTCGAAGGTGCCGGAGACGTCGCCGGAGAGGTGGACGGCCAGGATCTCCTCGGCGCCCTCGTCGGCCAGCCGGCGGTAGGTGCGCAGCATGGCCTCGGGCGTGGGTCGGGACGTGCTGACCGGTCGCCACTCCCCCAGGGCGGTGGCGAGGTCGTCGGGAGTGACGTCGACCCCCTCCTCGTGGACCGACCCGGCGATCACGACCTGCAACGGCACGACCGCGATCCCGCGCTCGGCGACCACCGCGGCCGGGAGCGTGGCCGAGGAGTCGGTCACGAGCGCGGTCCGGTGAGGCATGGAGGAAGGCTAGGTCATCGACGTACGGTCGCAGGCATGAGCACTTCCTCCACCGCACCGTCCCCCCTCGACGTCGTGGTCGCCGGCGGCCACGGCCAGATCGCACTGCTCCTCGAGCAGCGCCTCGCCGACGCCGGGCACCGGGTGCGCGGCATCGTGCGCAACCCGGACCACGAGGTGGACCTCGCGCGGGTCGGCGCCGAGACCGTCGTGCTGGACCTCGAGAAAGCGGGCGTGGACGACCTCGCCGACGTCGTGCGCGGCGCGGACGCGGTCGTCTTCGCCGCCGGGGGCGGCCCGGAGAGCGGCGTCGCCCGCAAGGAGACCGTCGACAAGGGCGCGGCGATCCTCCTCGCCGAGGCGGCCGAGGCCGCCGGGGTCCGTCGCTACGTGATGGTCTCCTCGATGGGCACCGCCCAGGCCGACCCCGACAGCGACGACGTCTTCCAGGTCTACCTGCGCGCGAAGGCCGCGGCCGACGCCGACCTCCGGCGCCGCGACCTCGACTGGACCATCGTCCGGCCCGGTCGACTGACCGACGACCCGGGCACCGGGTCCGTGGCCCTCGGCAGCGACGTCGGGTACGGCGAGATCCCCCGCGCCGACGTCGCCCACGTGCTCGCGGCGGTGCTCGAGACGCCCGCCTCCGCGGGGCACGTCGTGGAGGCGGTCAGCGGTCAGAACCCCGTGGCGGAGGCGGTCTCCGCGCTCTAGCGTCGGGGGCGTGCCCGCCCCCGACCGGTCCGACCGACCCGCACTCCTCGTCCCTGCGCTCGACGACCACCTCCGCGACGCAGCGGCCGCGGACGCATTCTCCGGGGTCGCCCTCGTGCGGCAGGCCGGGAAGGACCTGCACCACGCCGCCTACGGCGTGGCCACCCGCCGGTGGGGGGTGCCGGTCACGCTCGACACCCGCTTCGACGTCGCCTCGGTCACCAAGCTCTTCACCAGCGTGGCGGTCCTCCAGTTGGTCGAGGCGGACCAGCTCGACCTCGACGCGTCCGTCACCTCGCTGGTGGACCTGACGGACACCACGGTCCGTGCCGACGTGACGGTGCGCCACCTTCTCACCCACACCTCGGGCATCGCCGACGACGCCGACGAGGAGGCCGGGGAGAGCTACGAGGCACTCTTCGTCGACAGGCCCAGCTACGGCGTCACGACCACCCGGGACTTCCTCCCGGGGTTCGCCGACAAGCCGCCGCGGGTTCCGCCGGGCACGGACTGCCGCTACTGCAACGTGGGTTACGTGCTGGCCGGGCTGGTGGTCGAGGAGCTCACCGGGTCGACGTACCGCGACCACGTGCGCGAGCACGTCTTCGCCCGTGCCCAGATGTCAACCGCCGGCTTCTTCCACATGCGCGAGGCCGCCCCGGGGCCGCCGGTGGCCGAGGGGTGGGACCCGGTGCGGGAGAGCGACGACGGACCGGTGACCAGGTGGCGGCAGAACATCTACTCCTACCCGCCGATCGGGTCCCCCGACGGTGGCGCGCACTGCACCGCTGCGGACCTGGTCCGCTTCGTCGACGCCCTGCGCGGTGGCGAGCTGCTC
The DNA here is from genome assembly GCA_030698375.1 of Nocardioides sp. Taxonomy (GTDB): domain Bacteria; phylum Actinomycetota; class Actinomycetes; order Propionibacteriales; family Nocardioidaceae; genus Nocardioides_A. The sequence goes on from JAUYLL010000061.1 coordinate 13,522, forward strand.
GGACCCGGGATGACCGAGTCGTTCTTGACCCCGCAGGTGCGGCACTCGGTGCGCCAGGACCCCACCCGCGGTGAGCTGTGGAACGCCTTCGGCCTCGAGCTGGCGGTGCGCACCGACGACAGCGTGTCGTCGTGGTGGAAGGACGGGATCAACGCGGGTGCCTCGGCTTTCGTCGAGCACTTCCCCGAGCTGGACCTCACGGTCGCCGTCGTCGCCAACAGCGAGGCCGGGGTCTGGCCGGCCTGGGAGGTCGTGGGCGAGACCCTCGACCTCACGCGTCCGGACTGACCGCCCCCAGCGAGCGCAGCTCGTCCTGGTAGGCCGCGTACGCCGCCCGGAGCGCAGGCCCCGGCCAGCCCGGCGGGAGCAGTGCGGCCGGCAGCAAGGGGTCGGTCGTCAGGTGGCGCACGACCTGCGCTGCCCCGGCCAGCCGGGGAGCCGGGTCGGTGGTCGACGCGAGCACCTCACCGAGCCTCGTCGCCTCGGCGGCCCATCCCTCGAGGTCCCACAGGCGGGCCGCAAGGTCCGCCGGCGCGACCTCCGGGACCGCCCGGAAACAGGTGAGCACCGGGTCGGCGGCGTACAACGGGTCCCGCCGCAGGTTGGCCGGCCGGGTCCACACTCCCTCGCGCAACTCCGCCAGGCGAGCGCCGGCGAGGGTCTCGCGCAGCGCCGCGCGCTCGGCGCCGGGTCGGCCGCCGACCACCACGACCGCCATCTCCCAGGACCCGTCCCACACGGTGGCGGCGTCCTCGACCGCCTCGTCCTGGCGGCGCTGACGGGCGACGAGTCGTTCCCCGAGCACGTAGTCGCCGTCCTCACGGCGCAGGTCGCCGGCGGCGACCGCGCGGGTGAGTGCGACGCGCACGGTGGCCGCGGGGATGCCGAAGTGCACCGCGGCACGGGTGAGGTCCCCGGGACTCATCCGACCGGGGTGCGCACCGAGCATCAGGCTCAGTGCGGCCGAACGGGCCGACAGCAGCGGGGGCCGCGGCGCCGCAGCGCCGCGGCCGGGCGGGGACGTGGTCACGGCAGCACTCTGACACGCTACGACTCTGGACACAATCGTTGAGTATTCTGTAATGTGGAGCCATGACACGGACGCACGAGGTCTTCAACCAGGTCCCGCCGCTCGTCGGCCACGACACCGCGCAGGACCCCGCCCTGCTTGAGGGCCTCGAGCGTGAGGGCGCGGGCTGGGCGGTGCCCGAGGTCCGTGAGCTCGGCCGGCTCGCCGGGACGGCACAGGCCCAGGAGTGGGGGCGGCTGGCGGAGCGCCACCCCCCGCAGCTGCGGACCCACGACCGCTACGGCCACCGGGTCGACGAGGTCGATTACGTGCCGGCGTACCACGACCTGATGCGCACGGCCGTCGGCCACGGCCTGCACGGCGCGCCCTGGTCGGAGGACCGACCCGGCACGCACGTGGCCCGGGCCGCCAAGTTCCTCGTCTGGAACGTCGACGCCGGACACGGCTGCCCGATCTCGATGACCTACGCCGTGGTGCCCGCGCTGCGCGCCAACCCCGAGCTGGCGGCGACCTTCGAGCCGTTGCTGACCAACCGCGAGTACGACCCGAGCCTGCGCGACCCCGCCACCAAGCGCGGCCTGATCGCCGGCATGTCGATGACCGAGAAGCAGGGCGGCTCCGACGTCCGCGCCAACACGACGACGGCCGCCCCGCAGCCCGACGGGACCTACCGGCTGGTGGGTCACAAGTGGTTCACGTCCGCCCCGATGTCGGACATGTTCCTCACCCTCGCGCAGGCCCCCGGCGGGCTCTCCTGCTTCCTCGTTCCTCGGGTGCTGCCCGGCGGCGAGCGCAACGCGATGACCCTGATGCGACTCAAGGACAAGCTCGGCAACCGCTCCAACGCCTCCTCCGAGATCGAGTACGACGGCGCGGCCGGCTGGCTGGTCGGCGAGGAGGGGCGCGGGGTCCGCACCATCGTGGAGATGGTGAATATGACGCGGCTGGACTGCGTCATCGGTACCGCCGCCGGCATGCGCACCGGGGTCGTCCAGGCCGCCCACCACGCGCGGCACCGCGAGGCCTTCGGTCGACCGCTCCTCGAGCAGCCGCTGATGCGCAACGTCCTCGCCGACCTCGCCGTCGAGGCCGAGGCCGCGACCACCGCGATGCTGCGACTGGCTGGCGCCAACGACCGCGCCATCCGTGGCGACGAGGGTGAGTCCGCCCTGCGGCGCATCGCGCTGGCGGTGACGAAGTACTACGTCTGCAAGCGCGGGCCGATCCACGCCGCCGAGGCGCTGGAGTGCCTGGGCGGCAACGGCTACATCGAGGACTCCGACCTGCCGCGCCTCTACCGCGAGCTGCCGCTGCTCTCGATCTGGGAGGGCTCGGGCAACGTCGCCGCCCTCGACGCGCTGCGCGCCATGGCGCGCGAGCCGCATACGCTCGACGCCTTCCTCGGCGAGGTCGAGCAGGCCGAGGGGGCCGACGTACGGTTCGACGAGGCGCTGGCCCGGCTCAAGAAGGAGCTAACGTCCTTCGACGACATCGAGATGCGCGCGCGCCGGGTCGTCGAGCAGATGGCACTGCTCTTCCAGGGTTCCCTGCTGCTGCGCCACTCCCCCACCGCCGTGGCCGACGCGTTCTGCGCCTCACGCCTGGACCGTGACTGGGGCGGCGCGCTCGGCACCCTGCCCCCCGGTCTCGACCTCGCCCCCGTCATCGACCGCGCCCTCGTCGACGTCCCGTGAGGGCTCAGGATTCACTACACGTGTAGCGAATCTCGTGCTTCGTACAACTTCCACGGCCCCTGAACTCGAAAGTCACTACACGTGTAGTGACTTTCGGCTGTGCTTCAGACGACGAGGTTGACGAGCTTGGGCGCGCGGACGATCACCTTGCGGATCTCCTTGCCGTCGAGGGCACGGACGACGGCGGGGTCGGCGAGGGCTACGGCCTCGAGGTCGACGTCGGAGATGTCGGGGGCGACGTCGAGGCGGGCCTTGACCTTCCCCTGGACCTGCACGATCGCGGTCACCGAGTCGTCGACGAGGAGGGCCGGGTCGACGGTCGGCCACCCGGTGCGCGCGACGGTCGGCTGGTGACCGAGACGCTCCCACATCTCCTCCGCGGTGTACGGCGCCACGAGGGACAGCAGGACCGTCACGGTCTCCGCGGCCTCCCGCACGGCCGGGTCGGCGGGGCCGCACCCGGAGTCGACGGCCTTGCGGGTGACGTTCACCAGCTCCATGACGCGGGCGACCATCACGTTGAACCGGTGGCCCTCGAGCAGCTGCTCGGCCTCGGCCACCGTCTTGTGGGTCGCCTTGCGCAGGGCGGTGTCACCGCCGGCAGGGTCGGTACCGGCGTCGCTGGTGACGTCGCCGGAGAGCCGCCAGGCACGCTGGAGGAACTTCAGGGACCCCTGCGGGGACAGGTCGGCCCAGTCGATGTCGTCCTCGGGCGGTCCGGCGAACACCATGGTGAGGCGAACCGCGTCCACGCCGTACAGGTCGATCATCTCGCCCAGGTTGACGCCGTTGCCGAGCGACTTGCTCATCGCCTTGCCCTGGTTGATCACCTGGCCCTGGTTGAGCAGTGCGGTGAACGGCTCGACGAAGTCGAGCATCCCCATGTCGTGCAGGACCTTGGTGAAGAACCGGCTGTAGAGCAGGTGGAGGATCGCGTGCTCGACGCCGCCGACGTACTGGGCGGCCGGCATCCAGCGTCGGACCGCCTCCGGGTCGAAGGGGCCCTCGGTGAAGTCCGGCGAGCAGTAGCGCAGGAAGTACCACGACGAGTCGACGAACGTGTCCATCGTGTCGGTGTCCCGGGCGGCCGGGCCGCCGCAGGACGGACAGGTCGTGGCGACCCAGTCCTCGGCCGCGGCGAGCGGCGAGGTGCCCTTGGGCTTGAGGTCGGCGCCGCGCAGGTCGGGCAGCTCGACGGGCAGCTGGTCGTCGGGGACCGCGACCTCGCCGCAGGCCTCGCAGTGCACGATCGGGATCGGCGCACCCCAGAAGCGCTGGCGGCTCAACAGCCAGTCGCGCAGGCGGAAGTTGACCGTGCCGGTGCCGTGGTCGTCGGCCTCGAGCTTCTCGATGGTCCGCGCGATCCCGGTGGCCTTGTCGGTCAGGCCGTCGAGGTCACCGGAGCTCACGTAGGTACCGTCCCCCGTGGTGGCGACCCCTGACTCCTCCGGGTTCTCCTCACCCGTGTCGACGACGCGGCGTACCGGCAGGTCGAAGGCGCGCGCGAAGTCGAGGTCGCGCTGGTCGTGGGCGGGCACCGCCATGATCACGCCGGTGCCGTAGTCGGCCAGCACGTAGTCGCTGGCCCAGACCGCGATCTGCTCGCCGTTGACGGGGTTCACGGCCGTGACGCCGAGGTCGACGCCGCTCTTGGGCCGGTCGGTCGCCAGCCGGTCGATGTCGCTGGCCCTGCGGACGTCGGCGAGGTAGTCCTCCAGCGCCTCCCGACGCTCCGGAGCACAGACCTCCGCGGCGAGCTTGGCGTCGGCGGCGACGACCATGAACGTCGCGCCGTGGAGGGTGTCGGGGCGGGTGGTGAAGACGGTGACGGTGCGGGTCTCCCCGGAGGCCAGCGCGATGTCGAAGTCGACGTGCGCACCCTCGGACCGGCCGATCCAGTTGCGCTGCATGGCCAGCACGCGGTCGGGCCACTTCCCCTCGAGCTGCCCCATGTCGTCGAGCAGCCGCTGGGCGTAGTCGGTGACCTTGAAGTACCACTGCGACAGCTCGCGCTTGGTGACCTCGGCGCCGCAGCGCTCGCACATCCCCTGGACGACCTGCTCGTTGGCGAGCACGGTCTGGTCCACGGGGCACCAGTTCACCGGTGAGAACTTCCGGTAGGCCAGGCCACGCTCGCGGAAACGCAGGAACAGCCACTGCGTCCAGCGGTAGTATTCCGGGTCCGAGGTGTGCAGCCGGCGCGACCAGTCGAAGGAGACCCCGTAGCGGCGGAACGACTCGGCCTGGGTCTCGATGTTGGCGTAGGTGTACGTCGCGGGGTGCTCGTCGCGCCGGATGGCGGCGTTCTCGGCGGGCAGCCCGAAGGAGTCCCATCCGATGGGGTTCATGACGTCGTAGCCGCGCTGCCACCAGTAGCGCGCGAGGACGTCGTGCAGGGCCATGACCTCGGCGTGCCCCATGTGCAGATCGCCGCTGGGGTAGGGGAACATCGTGAGCGCGTACCGACGCTCGCGGGAGCCGTCGTCGGCGGGCCGGAAGCAGTCCAGCGACTCCCAGACCGGGCGCCACTTCTGCTGCACCGCCTCGACTTCGTACGTCGTGGTCTCCTCGACCGTGGGGCCGGTCCCGCTCTCTGCCACCTGCTGCTCCTCCTGGGAATCCGCGTGCACCCGGACCCTACTCCGGCGCGGGCGGTCGACCGGCACCGCCGGCCAAGGTCCCAGACCCGTGCGCGCGCAAGTGCCACTAGGGTCGGCGGCATGGACACCTGGCTCGTCACCGGCGGCGCCGGCTACATCGGCGCCCACATCGTCGACTCCTTCGCCCACGTCGGCATCCCGACGGTCGTCCTCGACGACCTCTCCAGCGGCCACCGCGGCTTCGTCCCCGACGACGTCCCGCTCGTCGAGGGATCCATCCTCGACGCCGACCTGCTCGCCCGGGTCTTCCGCGAGCACCCCGTCGCCGGGGTCGTGCACGTGGCTGGCTACAAGTACGCCGGCGTCTCGGTGGACCGCCCGCTGCACACCTACGAGCAGAACGTGACCGGAACCGTCCGGCTCCTGGCCGCGATGCAGGACGCCGGCGTCGAGAACATCGTGTTCTCCTCCAGCGCCGCCGTCTTCGGCACCCCGGACGTCGACCTCGTCACCGAGGAGACCGCGACCGCCCCGGAGTCGCCGTACGGCGAGTCCAAGCTGATCGACGAGTGGGTGATCCGCGACCAGGCGCGGGCGACCGGGCTGCGGCACACGTCCCTGCGCTACTTCAACGTGGTCGGCTCCGGGTCCGACACCCTCCACGACACCAGCCCCCACAACCTGTTCCCCCTCGTCTTCGACGCCCTGGTCGCCGGCCGCACCCCACGGATCAACGGCGACGACTACCCCACGCCCGACGGCACCTGCGTGCGCGACTACATCCACGTCGCCGACCTGGCCGACGCCCATGTCGTCGCCGCCCGCCGGCTCGCCGCCGGGGAGCAGCTCGACGCCGTCTACAACCTCGG
>JAUYLL010000071.1 GCA_030698375.1 Nocardioides sp.
AGCACGCGGCGGCCCTTGCTGTCGGTGAGGGGCAGCACGCTCTCGGCGGCTACGGCCTCGGTGACGGTCTTCTCGAAGGACTCTTGCGACTCGTCGATGTCGATGATGAGTTCGCGGGGGGCGTTCTGCACGCCGATCTTGACCTCCATGCGGCAACAGTAGCCCGCGGCCCGAGCGGGTCGGTCAGGACCCGTCGTCGGTGCGGGGGTAGCCGCCGATCCCGCGCCAGGCGAGGGCGCTGACCAGCTCGGCCGCCTCGGCCTGGGAGATGTCGGTGTCGCCGGCCAGCCAGAAGCGCGCGCTGACCTGGGCCATGCCGACGAGCGAGACCGCCAGCAGACGCGACTGGGCGTCGGTGAGGCCGGTGTCGTCGTGGATGACGGCGGCGATCGCGTCGGCGCACTCGGTGGTGACCCGGTCGACCTGGGCGCGCACGGCCTCCTCGCTGGTGAGGTCGGACTCGAAGACCAGCCGGAAGGCGCCGTGGGCGTTGGCGACGTAGTCGTAGAAGACGCGCATGGTGGCGTCGACGCGGTGCTTGTTGTCGGCGGTGGAGGCGAGCGCTGCCCGAGTGGCCTCGATGATCGTGTCGCAGGACTGCTCGAGGAGCGCGAGGTAGAGGTCGAGCTTGCCGGGGAAGTGCTGGTAGAGCACCGGCTTGGAGACCCCGGCGCGGTCGGCGATGTCGTCCATCGCGGCCGCGTGGTAGCCCTGGGCGACGAAGACCTCGAGTGCCGACTCGAGCAGCTGCGCGCGCCGCTCGCCGCGGGGCAGGCGGCCGCCGCGGGGCCGCTCGAGCGTCTGCTCGGCTGCCTGGCTGTCGAGGGTGTGGGGGTCGATCGTCACGGGAGCACCCTACCGTCGGGTAGTCCTCGGGGTGGCAAGCCCGGGCGGGCTCCCAGCGGGCGAGACCCGGCGAGGGGCGCGCGTGGCACCCGGGATGATCCCGGGGAACAAACCGGACCGCGGGACCGTTGCCCCAGCGACCCGCGAACAGACCACACCCGAGGAGAGTCCGTGTCCTTCCCCCCGCTGGTGGAGCCGGCGCCCGACCTGACCGTCGACGAGGTGCGCCGCTACAGCCGGCACCTGATCATCCCCGACGTGGGGATGTCCGGGCAGAAGCGGCTGAAGAACGCCAAGGTGCTGGTGATCGGCGCTGGCGGCCTCGGCAGCCCCGCCCTCCTCTACCTGGCCGCCGCGGGGGTGGGCACCCTCGGCATCGTCGAGTTCGACGAGGTCGACGAGTCCAACCTCCAGCGCCAGGTCATCCACGGTCAGTCCGACATCGGTCGGCCGAAGGCCGAGTCGGCCCGGGACTCCATCAAGGAGGTCAACCCGCTGGTCGACGTCGTCGTGCACAACGAGCGGCTCGACAACGACAACGTCTTCGCGATCTTCGAGGGTTACGACCTCATCGTCGACGGCACCGACAACTTCGCCACCCGCTACCTCGTCAACGACGCGGCCTACTTCGCGGAGATCCCCTACGTCTGGGGCTCGATCTACCGCTTCGACGGCCAGGCCTCGGTGTTCTGGCCGCAGGCCCGCACGACCGACGGCGCCAGCGCCGACGCACCCTGCTACCGCTGTCTCTACCCCGAGCCGCCCCCGCCGGGCATGGTCCCCTCGTGCGCCGAGGGTGGCGTGCTGGGCGTGCTGTGCGCCTCGGTCGGCTCGATCCAGGTCAACGAGGCGATCAAGCTGCTCACCGGCATCGGCGAGCCGCTGGTCGGCCGGCTGATGATCTACGACGCGCTGGAGATGGAGTACCGCAAGCTCAAGGTCCGCAAGGACCCGAACTGCGCGCTGTGCGGGGAGAACCCCACCGTCACCGGGCTCATCGACTACGACTTCTTCTGCGGGGCGATCTCCGAGGACGCGGCCGACGCCGCGGCGGACGCGACGATCTCGGTGAAGCAGCTCGAGGAGATGCTCGCCGAGCGGGAGCAGGGGACGCGCGACTTCGTGCTCGTCGACGTGCGCGAGCCCAACGAGTACGAGATCAACAAGATCCCCGGCTCGGTGCTCATCCCCAAGGGCGAGTTCCTCAACGGCAACGCGCTGGGTGCGCTGGCCGACCTCGGCGCCGGTTCCGGGGACAAGCCGGTGGTCCTGCACTGCAAGTCCGGGGTCCGATCCGCCGAGGCCCTCGCGGTCCTCAAGGGCGCCGGGTACGGCGACGCCACGCACGTGGGTGGTGGCGTGGTCGCCTGGGTCAACCAGATCGACCCCTCGCAGCCGGCGTACTGAGACTGGAGCGTGCGACGCCGGCATGGCCCGAACGGGTCATGCCGGCGTGACCTTTGCGGGGCAGTTTCGTTGGAGTGAGCGACATCACTCCGTCGTCACTCTCGGAAGGCCCTCCATGTCCCTCACTGCTCGCCCGCTCCGCTCCCGCCTGCGGGTGCTCGGCGTCGCCGCCGCCTCCCTCGCGCTGACCGGCGCCTCGATCGCCGCCGGCACCGCGCCGGCCTCGGCGGAGCCCACCTGGGCGCCGGCCGACAGCGCCGCGATCCACCCGGGCGTGCAGATGTACGCCGAGGGCGGCCAGTGCACGGGCAACTTCGTGTTCGCCGACGACGCCGCCAACGTGTACGTCGGCTTCGCCGCGCACTGCGTCGGGACGGGTGCGGCCACGGACACCGACGGCTGCCAGGCCGGCTCGCTGCCGCTGGGCACCCGCGTCGACTTCGCCGAGGGCGGCAGCCTGCTCTCCGGCGGCACCACCGTGGGCGCCGGCACCCTCGCCTACTCCTCGTGGCTGTCGATGGCCGACGCCGGCACCACCGACGCCAACACCTGCTCCTTCAACGACTTCGCGCTGGTGAAGGTCGACGCTGCCGACGTGGCGAAGGTCAACCCGTCCGTCCCGTTCCACGGCGGCCCGACCGGCATCAACACGGAGGGCACCGCCGCGGGCGACGCCGTCTACTCCTACGGCAACTCCAGCCTCCGCTTCGGCCTCGAGGTGCTCTCCCCGAAGGCCGGTTACAGCGTCGGGACCAACGGCGGCGGTTGGAACCACCCCGTCTACACGCTGACCCCGGGCGTCCCCGGTGACTCCGGCAGCGCCTTCCTCGACGGTGAGGGCCGTGCGCTGGGCACCCTGTCCACGCTGGCTCTCGCACCGCTGGCGGGCTCCAACGGCGTGAGCGACCTCTCCCGCGAGCTGGCGTTCGCGCAGGCCGAGTCCGGCATCCCCGGCCTCCGCCTGGTGGAGGGCACCGAGGCGTTCAGCCCGGTCCTGCCCTGACCTGACCAGGCCAGGCCCCTGAGGGTCGTCCCTGCGGACCGCGTCCAGGCCCCCGCCGTCTCGGTGGGGGCCTGGTGCGTCTCACCGGGATGCTCGGCGCCCCGGGGCCGTCGATGCGGCTGCGTAGGCTGGCGCGGGTGAGTGCCCGCCCCGACCCCGAGGACTACGCCGACACGGTGCTCCTGCTCGTCGAGCAGGTTCCGGACGGCAGGGTGACGACCTACGGAGCCCTCGCCGACGCCGTCGGCTGGGGTGGCCCGCGCCGTGTCGGCACGGTGCTCGCGCACCACGGTGGCGGGGTGCCGTGGTGGCGGGTGGTCCGGGCAGACGGGTCGTTGCCGCCCAGCCACGGGCTGGAGGCGCGGGTCCACTACCGCGAGGAGGGCACCCCGCTCCTCGCGTCGGGCAGGGTCGACCTCCGCCGGGCCGGGTGGGCGCCCGAGGACCACGAGCCCGGGGGTGCCCGATGAGCCTGCTGTACGGCGGCCTGAACGCGGTCGTCCCCCCGGTCGCCCGGGCGCTGTGGCGTCCGCGGGTGCGGGGCCTGGAGCACCTGCCGCGCACCGGCGGCGTGATCCTCGCCAGCAACCACCTGAGCTTCGTCGACAGCGTCGTGCTGCCGATCGTCGTGCCCCGGCGCGTGGTGTTCCTGGCCAAGTCCGACTACTTCACCGGCACCGGGGTCCGGGGGCGGCTGACGAAGGCGTGGTTCGAGGCGCTCGGCATGCTGCCCGTCGACCGCGACGACACCCGGGCCGCCCTGGCGAGCCTCGACATCGCCCGCTCCGTGCTCGACCGCGGCCAGGCGTTCGGCATCTACCCCGAGGGCACCCGGTCGCGCGACGGCCGGCTGTACCGGGGACGCACCGGGGTGGCCGAGCTCGCCCTCGGGGCGGGGGTGCCCGTCGTACCGGTGGGGTTGCGGGGGACCGAGCGGCTGATGCCGGTGGGCGCGCGGGTGCCCCGGCTGGTGCGGGTCGACGTGGCGTTCGGTGCGCCGCTGGACTTCACCGGCGCGTTCGAGGGTGTCCCCCGCGGGAAGGCCCGTCGTGAGGTGACCGACGCCGTGATGAGCGCGATCCGCGAGCTGAGCGGCCAGGACGAGGCGGGCGTCTACAACGAGCGCACGCCCGGCGCCTGAGCGAGGGCCTGAGGGCTTGAGGGAGCTGTCGGCGACCTCTGCTTGGGTGGAGCCATGACCCGCCCGCCGACCCGACCGCCGCCCCGCGAGGTGCGGCACCGTCTGGTCGTGCCCCCGGTCACGGCCGGCCCGGCGCCCGTGCTCGACGACCACCAGCGCGCCGTCGTCGACCACCGAGGCGGGCCGCTGCTCGTGCTCGCCGGCCCCGGGACGGGCAAGACGACGACGCTGGTCGAGGCGGTCGTCGACCGCGTCGAGCGCCGCGGCGTCGACCCCGCGTCGGTGCTGGTGTTGACCTTCAGCCGCAAGGCCGCCGAGGAGTTGCGCGACCGCATCACCGCGCGGCTCGGGCGCACCCTCAGTGCCCCGATGGCCGCGACCTTCCACTCCTTCGCCTACGGACTGGTCCGCCGCTGGTCCGACCCCGAGCTGTACGCCGCCCCGCCCCGGCTGCTGTCGGCGCCCGAGCAGGACGTGGTCGTCCGCGAGCTGCTGGCCAAGGTGGAGGAGTCGGTGCGGTGGCCCGACGCGCTGCGCGAGGCGCGAGGGACCCGCGGCTTCGCCCGGGAGGTCGCCGCGGTGCTGGCCCGCGCCCAGGAGAAGGGTCTCGGGGCCGCCGGGCTGCGTGCGCTGGCGGCCGAGGCCGGGCGTCCCGACCTCGCGGCGGCAGCCGACTTCCTCGACCAGTACGACACCGTCCTGGAGGCCCAGAACCTCCTCGACTACCCGGGCATCATCGCCCAGGCCGTGCAGCTGACCGGCGACCCCACCAGCGGCGTGCGCGAGCAGCTGCGCGCCCAGTTCTCCTGTGTCTTCGTCGACGAGTACCAGGACACCGACCCCGCCCAGGTGGCGCTGCTGCGGGCGCTGGCCGGGGACGGCCGCGACCTGGTGGCGGTCGGCGACCCCGACCAGTCGATCTACGCGTTCCGCGGGGCCGAGGTGCGCGGGATCCTCGACTTCCCCGTGCAGTTCCCGGCCCGGGACGGGTCGAACGCGCCGGTCGTGGCGCTGCGGAGCACGCGCCGGTTCGGTGCCCGGCTGGCGCTGGCCACCCGACGGATCGCGGCCGGTATCGGCGTGCGCGGAGCCATCGACCCGGCCACGTTCGCCGCCTTCCGCGAGCCCACCCCCCTGCCCGGGCCGTACGGCGACGGGCGGGTCGAGGTGCACACCTTCGACACCGCCCGGGGCGAGTCCGAGCACCTCGCCGACCTGCTGCGCCGCGCCCACCTCGAGGACGAGGTGCCCTGGGGTGAGATGGCGGTGCTGGTCCGCTCGGGCCGCTCCACGCTGCCCGGGCTGCGCCGCTCGCTCGCGGCCGCCGGCGTCCCGGTCGAGGTGGCCGCCGACGACACGCCGCTGGTCCACGACCCCGCGGTGCTGCCGCTGCTCGACGCTCTGCGCGTGGTGGTCCACGGGCTGCGCGAGGACCCCGAGCACCGCGACCACGTCGGCGCGGACCGGGCCACCGCGCTGCTGCTCTCGCCCCTGGTCGGACTCGACGCCACCGACCTGCGTGCGCTCGCGCGGGGGCTGCGGGCACGCGACGTGGTGGCGGCCGACGAGGCCGGGCGGCCGCCGTACTCCTCGGCGCAGCTGCTCCGGCGCGCGGTGGTCGAGCCGGGGGCGTGTGACGGCATCGAGGGGCGTGCTGCCGCGCGCGTGCGCGCCTTCGGCGAGCTCGTCGCGCGGGCCCGGGCGCTGCTCGCCGACAACGGCTCGGCCGAGCAGGTCCTCTGGGAGCTGTGGGACGGCACCGGCTGGCCGCAGCGGCTGCGCGCCGGCGTCGCCGCCGGTGGTGCCTCCGCGCGCCACGCCCACCGCGACCTCGACGCGCTCTGCGCCTTCTTCGAGGTCGCCGCGCGCGGGGAGGAGGAGGGCGGCCACACCTCGCCCGAGACCTTCCTCGCCACCCTCGCGGCCCAGGAGTTCCCGGCGGACACGCTCGCGGAACGGGGGGTGCGCGGTGACGCGGTCCGGCTGCTCACCGCCCACCGCAGCAAGGGCCTGGAGTGGCGGCTGGTGGTCGTCGCCCACGTCCAGGAGGAGGGCTGGCCCGACCTCCGGCGCCGCACCAGCCTGCTCGCCGCCGACCGGCTCTCGCGCGACGGACTGCTCCCGCCCACCGGCGTCCGCACCCTCCTGGCCGAGGAGCGGCGGCTCTTCTACGTCGCCTGCACCCGCGCCCGCCAGCGGCTCATCGTCACCGCGGTGGCCTCGCCCGACGACGACGGCGAGCAGCCCAGCCGTTTCCTCGCCGAGCTCGGGGTCGAGATCCACCGGACGGTCGGGCGGCCGCGCCGACCGCTCTCGCTCGCCGGCCTCGTCGCGGAGCTGCGTCGTACGGCCGCCGACCCCGCCACCGCCCCCGGCCTGCGGGAGGCCGCCGTGCTGCGGCTGGCCCAGCTGGCCGACGCCGACGTCGGGGGCCGCCCGCTGGCGCCGGCCGCCGACCCCGGCAGCTGGTGGGGGACCCGTGCCCGCACCCACGCCGAGGTTCCGGTGCGCCCCGAGGATGCCCCGGTGTCGCTGAGCGCCAGCGCGCTCGACCAGCTGCTCACCTGCCCGGCCCAGTGGTTCTTGGAGCGCGAGGCGGGCGGGGCCACCGCGAGCTCGCAGTCCCAGGGCTTCGGCAACGTCGTGCACGCCATCGCCGACCAGGTGGCGCGCCAGGAGCTGGAGACCTCCGCGGGGGCCGACGGAGCCGCTGCCCCCGTCCGGTCGGCCGAGGACCTGATGGCCCACGTCGACCAGGTCTGGGGCCGGATCGCCTTCCGCACCCCGTGGTCGGGCGGGCGCGAGCGGGCCGAGGTGCAGCAGGCCCTCCAGCGCTTCCTCGACTGGCACCACACGACCGGTGCACAGCGACGCCTGCTGGCCACCGAGCAGCGGCTCGTCGCCGAGGTGACGCTCCCCGACGGCCAACAGGTCGCGCTGCGCGGGTTCGCCGACCGGCTCGAGATGGACGCCGAGGGGCGGGTGGTCGTGGTCGACCTGAAGACGACGAAGTACCCGCCCACGGCCGAGGCGGTGCGCACCCACCCGCAGCTGGGGCTCTACCAGCTGGCCGTCGAGCAGGGCGCCGCCGAGGCGATCGCCCCCGGCGCACAGCCCGGGACGGCCGAGCTGGTCCAGCTCCGCAAGGACACGAAGGGCGCGGCCAAGGTGCAGGCGCTCGCCCCCCAGGAGCCCGACGAGGACGGCCTGCGCCCCATCGAGCGCCAGCTGACCGAGGCCGTCGGCCGGGTGCGCGACGAAGACTTCCCGGCCCGCGCGGGCGAGCACTGCAAGCACTGCGCGTTCGTCCGGATGTGTCCCACCCAGGGCGCGGGGACGGTGCTGTCGTGAGCCGGCGCATCGACGACCCCGAGACCCTGCGGACGCTGACCGGGGCCGACTTCACCTTCTCCGATCAGCAGTTCGCCGCCATCTCGGCGCCATTGGCGCCGGGCGTCGTCGTGGCTGGGGCAGGCTCCGGCAAGACCACCGTGATGGCGGCCCGCGTCGCCTACCTCGTGCTCACCGGCCAGGTCGGGCCCGAGGAGGTGCTGGGGCTGACCTTCACCACCAAGGCCGCCTCCGAGCTGGGCGGCCGGGTCCGCCAGGTACTGCTCGCCGCCGGGGTCCTGCCCGAGCCGGGCGCCCGGGTCACCGATCCCGACGAACCGGACGCCGAGCCGCTCGAGCCCACGGTGGCGACGTACAACGCCTACGCCGCCTCGCTGCTCGTCGACCACGGACTGCGGATCGGCCACGAGCCCGACAGCCGGGTGATGGCCGACGCGTCGCGCTACCAGCTCGCCGGCCGGGCGATCGCGCGCTACCCCCATCCCGTCCAGCTGCTCACCGACCACCCCGAGACCGCCATCGCCCAGCTGTTGGCCCTCGACGCGGCGATGAGCGAGCACCAGGTCGAGCCCGACGCGCTGCGCGACTTCGACCACGACCACGTCCGCCGTCTCGAGGAGGCGCTGTCCACCGAGAAGGCGAAGGCCGACCTCCAGAAGGCGCACTCGGCGGCGCGCCGGCGCCTCGAGCTGCTCGGCCTGGTGGAGGCCTACCGTCGGCTCAAGGCCGACCACGGGCTGATCGACTTCTCCGACCAGATCGCCCGTGCCGCGCGGCTGGCCGCCGAGCATCCCGAGGTCGGGGCAGGGGAGCGGGGGCGCTTCCGGGTCGTGCTCCTCGACGAGTACCAGGACACCTCCGTGGCCCAGGCCCGGATGCTCAGCCGGCTCTTCTCCGGCGCCACCCCCGAGACCGGGCGGGGCCACGCGGTCACTGCGGTCGGCGACCCCAACCAGGCGATCTACGGCTGGCGCGGGGCCTCGGTGTCCAACATCCTGCACTTCGGCGAGGACTTCCCCCAGGCCGACGGCCGCACCGATGCCCCGGCGCTGCCGCTCACGGTCAACCGCCGCTCCGAGCGGCGGATCCTCGCCGTGGCCAACCGCCTGGCGGCACCGCTCTACGAGGCCTACCCGCAGGTGCAGGAGCTGGAGCCGAAGCCCGAGGCCGGCCCCGGGGAGGTCCGGGTCGCCGTCCACGAGACCTACGACGAGGAGATGGCCTGGTTGCCCGGCCAGGTGCGGGCGGCGTACGACGGGATGGCGGCCGCCGGCGAGGAGCCCCGGTGGAACGAGATCGGCGTGCTCACCCGCGACAACAAGACTGCCGCCGACGTCTTCGACCACCTCACCCGGGCCGAGATCCCGGTCGAGATCGTCGGCCTGCAGGGCCTGCTGCGGCTCCCGGAGGTGGCCGAGGTGGTGGCCACCCTCGAGCTGCTCCACGACGTCACCGCCAACGCCGCCCTGCTCACCGTGCTGTCCGGGCCGCGCTGGGCGATCGGGCCGCGTGACCTCGCGCTCCTGGGGGAGCGGGCGACCGAGCTGAGCCTGCGCCGTCCGCGGGGAGCCGAGGACCGTCCCGACCTGCGCGAGGCGCTGGAGGAGGCGGTCACCGGGGCCGACCCCACCGAGGTGGTGGCGCTGTGCGACGCGCTCGACGACCTCGGCGATCAGTCCTACTCGCCCGAGGCGCGGGAGCGGCTGGGCCTGCTGGCCACCGAGCTGCGCCACCTCCGCTCCCACGCCGGCGAGCCGCTCCTCGACCTGGTCCGGCGGATCGTCGACGTCACCGGCATCGACGTCGAGCTCGCCTCGTCGGTGAGCCCGTCGGCGGTCGCCCGGCGCGACAACCTCGACCTCTTCCTGCGGGCGGTGGCCGACTTCCAGGCCGTCGACGGTGACGTCACGCTGCCGGCGCTGCTGGCCTACCTGCAGACCGAGGACGAGATGGGCACGGGCCTCGACATCGCGACTCCCACCGAGGCCGACTCCGTCAAGCTGCTCACCGTCCACCGCGCCAAGGGGCTGGAGTGGCACGCCGTGTTCTGCGTCGGCGTGGCCCAGGACCGCTTCCCCAACACGCGCAGCCGGTCGCTGTGGACCAGCAGCCCCGCGGTGCTGCCGACGCCGTTGCGCGGTGACGCCCGCGACCTCCCGGGGCTCGGTCAGCTCTCGAAGGCGGGGTGTGAGCAGCTGCGCGTGGACACCCGCGCCCACGACGCGGAGGAGGAGCTGCGCCTGGGGTACGTGGCCTTCACCCGCGCCGCCCACCTGCTCGTCGTCTCCTCCCACTGCTGGGTCGACAGCCGGCAGAAGCCACTGGGGCCCTCGCCGTACCAGCGGGTGGTGAAGGAGGCGCTCGAGGAGTGGGGCGAGCAGGGCGAGCCGTGGTGCGAGCGGCCCGACCCCGAGACCCCGAACCCGTTGCGCGGCGAGGTCGAGCCGGTGGCGTGGCCGGTGCCGACCCACACCCCGGAGGTCGAGCGCCGGCTCGCGGCCGCCGCGCTCGTCCAGGAGGTGCGGGGTCGTCTCGCGGCGGGGGAGGACGTCGCCGACCCCGAGCTCGACCTGACCGAGCAGTCGGTGGTGGCGACCTGGGACGCCGAGCTGGAGCGGCTGCGCGAGGAGGCGATGCGCGAGCGTGCGCCCGTCGTCGACGTCCTGCTGCCGCCCGGCCTGTCGGTGACCGCGCTCGCGCGGCTGCGGGCGGCCCCCGACGAGCTGGCCGCGGAGCTGGCCCGGCCGATGCCGCGCCGCCCCTCGGCCGCGGCCCGCTTCGGCACCCGCTTCCACGCCTGGGTGGAGGCGCGGTTCGGGCAGCAGCACCTCCTCGACCCCGAGGACCTCCCCGGTCGCGCCGACCTCGGCATCGGTGACGACGCCGACCTCGCGGCCGTCATCGCGGCCTTCGAGGCCGGGCCGTTCGGCGAGCGGGTGCCGGTCGCCGTGGAGCACCCGTTCGCGCTCGTGCTCGCGGGTCGGGTGGTGCGTGGGCGGATCGACGCGGTGTACGCCGAGGGCGACGACTTCCTGGTCGTCGACTGGAAGACCGGCCGTACCGAGACCGCCGACCCGTTCCAGCTCGCGCTCTACCGGCTGGCCTGGGCGGAGTTCCGGGGCGTGCCGGCCGAGGCGGTGCGCGCGGCGTTCTGCTACGTACGCTCGGGCCATGTCACCGAGCCCTCGCCACTGGATCTGCCCGACCGCGCCGCGCTCGAGGCGTGGCTGACGGGGAGTGGTTGAGATGTCGATCCTCGAGCCCGCCGTCGTCCGGCTGGGGTACGCCGCCGTCAAGGGCACTCGCCACCGCGCGCGCGACGAGGTCGTCCTCGACGACCACGGCCCGGTCGGGGACCGGGCGTTCTGCCTCGTCGACGTCGAGCGCCGCACGGTGCTGCGCACGGTCACCCATCGCGCGCTGGTCGGGGTCCGGGCCGGCTGGGACGGCTCCGTCCTCGACCTCGAGCTGCCCGACGGCGAGGCCGTCAGTGGTCCGCCGGTGGCCTCGGGCGAGCGCGTCGTCTGCGACTACTGGGGGCGCAAGGTCGACCACGTGCTGACCGACGGACCCCACTCCGCACTGCTGTCCGGCTACCTCGGGCGCGACGTCCGCCTCGCTGCCGCCCCGCGCGGCGGGGTCGTCTACGGCGCCCCGGTGAGCCTGCTCACCACTGCCTCGCTCCGCGATCTCGAGGAGCGCACCGGACGCCGCGACCTGCTCGCGACCTCGGCGCGCTTCCGGATGACCGTGGTCGTCGACGCCGGCGAGACGCCGTACGACGAGGAAGGGTGGTTCGGGCGCGAGGTGCGGCTGGGCGACGCCGTGGTGCGGATCGAGGGGCCGGTGCCCCGGTGCGGGGTGATCGACCTCGATCCCGGGACCGGCGAGAAGGACGGCTCGCTGCTCAAGGCGCTGGCCGGTTACCGCCCCGACACCGGGGGCGAGCCGTGGTTCGGCGTCGGCGCCGTGGTCACCCGTCCGGGCCTCGTGCGCGGTCCGGCAAACGGCTCGGGGCCGCTGCCCGGGCGCAGGTAGCCTCGCGGGCGTGAGCAACGACGCGACCCACGCCCTGCCCGATCTCGAGCCGCTCGTGCTGCCCTCCGGCGACGACCCCGACGGCTGGCACGCCTGGTTGTCCGAGCGGGCCGACGACCAGCTCCAGCGGGCCGGGGGCTTCGTCGAGCGGCTCAAGGGCCACGATGCCGGTGACCCGGCGATCCTCGGCACCTGGAACGACGTCGGGGTCGCCCTGGCCAACGCGTTCGCGGCTGCCTCGCTGCTCGCCCAGGTGCACCCGGAGGCGGCGGTCCGCGAGCGCGCCGAGCAGGCCGAGGTGGCCGCCGACGCCTTCCGCACCGACCTGATGCTCGACGCCGTGGTCTTCGACCAGCTCTCCTCGCTCGAGCCCGACCACTTCGACGCCGGCGGGCGGCGCGTCCTCGAGCACAGCCTGCGCGACTTCCGCCGCGCGGGCGTCGACCGCGAGCACGACGTGCGCGAGCAGCTCCGGTCGCTCGCCGAGCGGGCGACCCAGCTGGGCCAGACCTTCTCGCGCGGCATCCGCGAGGGCCGGCTGACGACGTACGTCGACCCGGCTGCGCTCGAGGGCCTGCCGGAGGACTGGAAGGCCGAGCACCCCGTGCGCGACGACGGCACGGTCGCGGTGACCACGGACTACCCCGACACCTACCCGTTCCTGACCTTCTCCCGCGACGCCGAGGCCCGGCGTGCGGTGGCCACGAGCTTCCGCAACATCGCCTGGCCTGACAACGACCCGGTGCTCGGCGAGCTGCTGCGGGTGCGGGCCGAGCGGGCCCGCGTGCTGGGGTACGCCGGCTGGGCCGACTACGACGCCGAGGTCAAGATGATCGGCAGCGCCGCCGCGATTGCGGAGTTCATCGACAAGGTGGCCGCTGACGCCGAGGAGTCCGGGCGTCGCGACCTCGCGGTGGTGCTCGAGCGAGCCCGTGCCGACCGCCCCGACCTCGAGGCGATCGACAACGCTGACCTGCGGTTCTACGAGGAGACGGTGCGCCGCGAGCAGCTCGACGTGGACGCCCAGGAGGTCCGGGCGTACTTCGAGTTCGCCAAGGTCCGCCAGGGCCTGCTCGACGTCACCGGCCGGCTCTTCGGCCTCACCTACGAGCCCGTCGCCGACGCGGCGGTGTGGCACCCCGACGTGACGGCGTACGACGTGTCGCTCGACGGCGACCAGCTCGGCCGGATCTACCTCGACCTGCACCCGCGCGACGGCAAGTACAACCACGCCGCCCAGTTCGACCTGGTCCCCGGGGTGCTGGGGGAGCAGCTGCCCGAGGGCGTGCTCGTCTGCAACTTCCCGCGCGGGCTGATGGAGCACGGCGACGTCGTCACGCTCTTCCACGAGTTCGGCCACCTGATGCACCACGTGCTCGCTGGCCGCCACCACTGGGTGCGGTTCTCGGGCGTCGCCACCGAGTGGGACTTTGTCGAAGCACCCAGCCAGATGCTCGAGGAGTGGGCCTGGGACGCAGGCGTCCTGCGCTCCTTCGCCAGCAACGTCGAGGGCGAGCCGATCCCCACCGAGCTGGTCGAGAAGATGCGGGCGGCCGAGGAGTTCGGCAAGGGCTACCTCGCCCGCACCCAGATGTTCTACGCCGCGGCGTCCTACCGGTTGCACGAGGAGCAGCCGAACGACATCAGCGCCCGGGTGGAGGAGCTCGGCGAGCAGTACAACCTGGTGCGCGCCATCCCGGACACGCACTTCCACACCTCGTTCGGTCACCTCGAGGGCTACGCGTCGGGCTACTACACCTACATGTGGTCGCTGGTGATCGCGAAGGACCTGTTCTCCGCCTTCGACCCCGACGACCTGCTCGCGCCCGACGTGGCCCAGCGCTACCGCGACACCGTCCTCGCGGCCGGCGGCAGCCGTGACGCCGCCGATCTCGTCGAGGACTTCCTCGGGAGGCCCTACACCTTCGAGGCCTTCCGGGCGTGGCTGGAGCGCTGAGGTCGTGAGCCCGCACCAGCAGATCGCGCTGTCCGTGCGCGCCCACGAGCGCATCGCGGGCCGGCGTACCGACGAGGCCTGGACCGCTGAGATGTGGGCCGACCCGCGCACCCGGGTGCTGGTGCTCGCCGGCACGTCGATGGCGCCGGAGCACTCGCGGCGGTGGTGCGCCCCGGGCGAGGCGCCGGAGGGCGCGCGGCTGCTGCTCGGTGAGCAGGACGGCATCGTGCACTTCGCGGTCGTCGCCGAGGAGGCCGCCGCCGACGATGACTGGGTCTTCCTCCGGGTGCTTGTGCAGGACCTCGAGGAGGCCGAGGCGGACCTGTTGATCCATGCCGTCGCCCTCGCGGAGTGGCACCGTGCCCACCGGTTCTGCGGCCGCTGCGGGGGTGTGTTCACCGCGACCGCCGGCGGCCACGTGCTCACCTGCGGCTCCTGTGGGCGCGACCAGTTCCCGCGCACCGACCCGGCCGTGATCATGCTCGTCACCGACGGGCCCGAGGCGGAGCGCGCCCTGCTCGGTCGCCATCCCCAGTGGCCCGAGGGGCGCTTCTCGACCCTGGCCGGGTTCGTGGAGCCGGGGGAGTCGATGGAGGACGCGGTGCGCCGCGAGGTCGCCGAGGAGGTGGGGGTGACCATCGGGCCGGTGACCTACTTCGGCAATCAGCCGTGGCCGTTCCCCGCCAGCCTGATGATCGGCTTCGTCGCCGAGGCCACCAGCGTCGAGGTCGACGTCGACGGCGAGGAGATCGAGGCCGCCCGCTGGTTCACCCGCGAGGAGATGAAGGCCGAGGCCGAGGCCGGCACGCTCGTCCTGCCCGGCGGGATCTCGATCTCGCGCTCGCTGATCGAGGACTGGTACGGCGGCCCGCTCCCGGGTCGCTGGTGAGCTTTCGAGGGGTCAGCTGAGCGCGGCGATCTTCTTCTGCACCTGCTTGAGCGAGGGGTTGGTCTGCGCCGACCCGTCGGCGTACACCAGGGTCGGGACGGTCTGGTTGCCGTTGTTGACCTTCTCCACGATGGCGGCGGCCTCGGGCTGCTGCTCGATGTCGACCACCTTGTAGGCGATGCCGGCGCGGTCCATCTGCGACCTCAGCCGGTGGCAGTAGCCGCACCAAGGGGTCGAGTACATCGTCACGGTCACGAAAGTGTCTCCTGCTCGCTCTAGGCTCGGGGCTCGACCACCACGGTACGACCCCACACACGGCCTCACGTACGACCGACGAGGAGATGTTCCCCCTGCACGCCCACCCGGAACCCGACGCCCTGCTCGACGGACTCGACCCGGAGCAGCGCTCCGTGGCCGTGACCCTGCGCGGGCCGGTGCGGGTGCTGGCCGGAGCCGGCACGGGCAAGACCCGGGCGATCACCCACCGGATCGCCCACGGCGTCGCCAGCGGTGTCTACGTCCCCAGCGAGGTCCTCGCGGTCACCTTCACCACCCGCGCCGCCGGCGAGATGCGCACCCGGCTGCGCGCCCTCGGCGCCGGGGGCGTCCAGGCGCGCACGTTCCACTCCGCCGCGTTGCGCCAGCTGCGCTACTTCTGGCCCCACGTGTACGGCGGGGAGCCGCCGCAGCTGACCGAGTCCAAGCTGGCGATGATGGCCCAGGCCGCGCGCGCCAACCGGGTCCAGGTCGACCAGGCGACGCTGCGCGACCTCGCCTCGGAGGTCGAGTGGTCCAAGGTCAGCAACGTCCGCCCCGACGACTACGAGAAGGCCGCGGAGGCGCGGGGGCGTGAGGTGACCGGCATCTCGCCCGCGCTGGTCTCGCGGGTCTTCGCCGCCTACGAGGAGGTCAAGCGCGGCCAGGGCCGGATGGATATGGAGGACGTCCTCCTCGTCGCCGCGGCGCTGCTCGAGGACGAGCGGGTCGGCGCGCAGGTGAGGCGTCAGTACAAGTGGTTCGTCGTCGACGAGTTCCAGGACGTCAGCCCGATCCAGTGGGCGCTGCTCGAGCTCTGGCTCGGCGGGCGTGACGAGTTGTGCGTCGTCGGTGACCCGGCCCAGACGATCTACTCCTTCGCCGGGGCGCGGGCCGACTACCTGCGGGACTTCCCGTCCCGCTTCCGCGAGACCACGACGCTGTCGCTGGTGCGCAACTACCGCTCGACGCCCGAGGTGGTCGCGGCCGCGAACGCCGTCCTCGGCACCGGAGCCGACCGCGGGGGAGCCGTCGAGCTGCGGGCCCAGCGGCCCTCGGGCGAGGCGGTCACCTACACCGAGCACTCCGACGAGGTGGCCGAGGCCGAGGCGGTGGCCGCGGAGATCCTCGCGCTGCACCGTGCCGGCACCCCCCTGCGCGAGGTCGCGATCCTGTTCCGCATCAACGCGCAGTCCGAGGCCTTCGAGGAGGCGCTCGCCGCGCGTGGGCTGGCCTACGTCGTGCGCGGCGCGGCCCGGTTCTTCGAGCGCGCCGAGGTGCGCAAGGCGGTCACCCTGCTGCGCGGTCGCGCCCGCGGTGGCGAGCCGGTCGCGCCGGCCGACCTGGTCGCCGAGGTCAAGGCCGTGCTCGCCGGAATGGAGTGGACCGAGGAGGCGCCCGCGGGGCGCGGCACCCGCCGCGACCGCTGGGAGTCGCTGCAGGCGCTGGTCACCCAGGCAGAGGAGTGGGCGGTCTCCCCGTTGCTGGCCGTGGGTGGTCCGGGCGGGGGAGCGGACGGCGAGGTCCCGAGTGCGCTGAACTCCTTCGTCGACGAGCTCGACCGGCGGGCCTCCGAGCAGCACGCCCCGGTCGCCGAGGGCGTCACCCTGGCCACCCTCCACGCCGCCAAGGGCCTGGAGTGGGACGCGGTGTTCCTCTGCGGCATGCAGGAGGGCTCGATGCCGATCGTCTACGCCGAGGGTCCGGAGGCGATCGCCGAGGAGCGCCGCCTGCTGTACGTCGGGATGACCCGCGCGCGCCTGCGGCTGGGGGTGTCCTGGTCGCAGTCCCGCTCCCCGGGTGGCCGCGCCACCCGGAAGCCCTCGCGGTTCCTGGCCGAGGTCCGCCCCGAGGTCGCCTCCGACCGCGCGGGCGGCCCCCGCAAGCGCAAGGGCATCGCCACCTGCCGCAGCTGCGGCGCCCCGCTGTCGACCACTGCGGAGCGCAAGGTGGGCCGCTGCGAGGACTGTCCGGCGACCTACGACGAGGAGCTGTTCGAGCGGTTGCGGGTCTGGCGCCTGGAGCGTGCGGGCGTCGACAAGGTGCCGGCGTACGTCGTGTTCACCGACCTCACCCTGCAGGCGATTGCCGAGCACCGGCCCACCGACGTACGCGGTCTGCTGAAGATCAACGGGGTCGGCCGGAGCAAGGTCGACAAGTACGCCGACGAGGTCCTCGAGATACTCGATCGTGAAAGACCCAAAAAATAGATTGGCACTTACCGGGGGCAGGGGTTACTTTTTCCCTCGACCCGAGAAGCAGCGCACACGGTCCTGGCACGACCGGCGCCCGACGATGTGAAGGAGGTGCGGAGATGTTCACCAAGACCCAGTGGTCCACCGGCATGAAGCCGGCATTCGGCATGTCCGCGCCCACGTGCGTCCAGGGCTCTGTCGGCGGCTTCGCCGCGACCGGCCGCGTGCGCCACATCGATGCTCTCGCCACGGGAGCGACCCCGGGTACCCCTGCGTGGAGCCCGCCTGACTGGTGATTCACACCAGACAGGCAGCCTCCAGGCCGCGGAACCCGACACCGGGATCCGCGGCCTTCGTGTTTCTCACGACAGCCTCTCGGATCCCTGACCAGCGATCACGACGAGCACGAGCAAGGAGGTGTGACACATGACCATCAGCGTCCTGACGCCGTCGGTCGGTGCCACGGGGGGCCTCACCGATGAGCTGCCCTGCCGGATGAGTCCCGCAGAGCTGTTCTTCGCGGAGTCACCCAGCGACGTCGAGGCGGCCAAGGCCCTCTGCCAGGCCTGCCCGGTCCGGACCGAGTGCCTGGCCGGCGCCCTCGAGCGGCGCGAGCCGTGGGGCGTCTGGGGCGGTGAGCTGTTCCTGTCCGGAGCAGTGATCCCCCGCAAGCGTCCCCGGGGCCGTCCCCGCAAGAACGAGGTCGCCGCGTGAGCAGCGACCGGACCACCTCCCTCATCACCACGAACCTCACTCCCAGGAGCTCCGCCATGCATCTGATGAACGAAGACCTCGCTCGTGCTCAGCACCGCGAGCGGCTGGAGGCCGCCCAGCAGCTGATGGTCGTCCGTCAGCGCAACCGCGCCCGCCGAGCCGCTCGTCGGGCCGCCCGTCGGGCGGACCGCGCCGCGCAGCAGGCCCGGCTGGTGCTCGCCCGCCAGCTCTGAGGCGCGCGTCGTGCCCGAGTGATCGCACGCAGGAAAGACAGGACCCGGAGCCCCGGAGGACGTCGGTCGTCCCCGGGGCTCCGGCGTACCCGGGGTCTGGATGGGTCGCCCCCTGGCTGCTCCGGCCCGGCCGGCCTAGCATCGGCCAATGGCCACCTGCGACTTCTGCGGGACCACCGTCGCCGGGGAGGCGCCGCTGACCTGGGCGACGGCGGTCGAGGACGGGCGCACCAAGCGGTTCTGCGACCGGTGCTCGCGCGAGCACCTGCGCGCGATGGAGGCCAAGCTCGACTCCGAGCATTGGTGAGAGCCGGGTCGACCGACGTCAGTCGGCGAAGCCGGGGAGGTGCTCCTCGAGCAGGCCGCGGAACGGGATCTCGGCCTCGAGCTGGCTGAGCACACCGATGGCGCCGAGCCAGGTGCGGTGGATGAGCAGGTACGACGGCGGCAGGTTCACCTTGAGGTTCAAGGTGTACTCCGGGTTCCGCGGGTCGCTGAGCCGCTCGAACTGGCTGCGCATCCACGCCCGGGTGAACCGGAACGTGTTGGTCGCGGCGGGCTCGACGAAGGGGTGCAGGAACTCACGCAGCTCGGCGGCCTCGATGCGGATGCGGGGCTTGATGAACCCCTCCTCCCGCAGCCCGGAGAGCACTCCGTCGTAGTCGTCGCGCGCCGCGGCGCGCATCAGTCGGCCCATCGCGGGCGGGAAGCCCCGCTCGGCGAGGCGGGCGACCGCGCCGAAGTCGACGACACCCATGCCGCCGAGGGTGCCCTCGGGCGCATCGTCGGGGAGGGGAAGCAGGCGGAAGTTGCCGGGGTGCGGGTCGGCGTGCAGCATCCCCGTGCGCTCGGGGCCGCCGAAGAGGAAGCCGGCGTAGAGGGTGCCGTAGTGGTCGCGCTGCTCCTGCGTCCCGTCCTTGATGAGCTGGGCCAGCGAGCCGGTGGAGTCCATCCACTCCGAGACCAGCACCCGCTGGGTGTGGGCGACGACCCCCGGCACCACGTGGTCGGGATCCTCGGTGTACGCCGCCGCGAAGCCGGCCTGGGCCTCGGCCTCGAGGCGGTAGTCGAGCTCCTCGGCCGCGCGGTCCTGGAGCTCCTTGATGAGCGGCTTGACGTCGATGCCGGGGATGAGGGAGCCGAAAGTGCGGGCCACCCGCGCGAGCTGGCGCAGGTCGCTGGCGAAGGCCTGCTCGGCGCCGGGGTACTGGATCTTGATCGCCACGTCGCGGCCGTCGTGCCAGCGGCCGCGGTGCACCTGGCCGAGGGAGGCCGACGCGGCCGGCTCGGGGTCGAGCTCGATGAGCTGGTCGCGCCAGTCGGCGCCGAGCTCGCGGGCGAGGACGACGCGGACCGTGGTCACCGACATCGGGGGAGCCGAGTCCTGGAGCTTGGTCAGCTGCTCGCGGTAGGGGCCGGCCAGCTCCTCGGGGAGGGCGGCCTCGAAGACCGAGAGGGCCTGCCCGAACTTCATCGCGCCGCCCTTGAGGTCGCCCAGGGTGCGGAAGAGCTGCTCTGCGGTGCGCTGCTGCATCTCGGTCACGACCGCCTCGGCGGGGGCGCCGCCCAGACGGCGACCGACCCCCACGGCGGTCCGGCCGGCATACCCGAGGGGGAGGGCGGCGAGACGAGCGGTGCGGGTGACGGCCTTGCGGGGGAGCTCGGTCACCTCGCCATTGTGACCGACGGACGAAATGGATCCGGGAGGTGAGCGGCGTGCTCACGCGGCGGCGAGGTCCCAGGAGCAACCGCAGGCGGGGTGGCGTCGCCAGGTGGCGGCGGTCACCGTCTCGAGGGGTGCCGTCCCGCGAGGTGTCGCGACGGGGGTGGCGAGGCGGACCGTGGTGGACCAGGTGGCGGGTCGGCCGCCACGGGCCCAGGTGAGCAGGTCGCGCGCGGCCCAGCCGAGGGTGAGCGCCGCGAGGGCCGGGTCGACGGGCGCGGGGGCGCCGTCGGCACGCTCGCCGGCGTCGTCGCCGCACTGCTCCACCAGCAGCGGCCAGCAGGGGTCCTCCTCGGCCCGGTGGGCGTCGAGGCAGCGCAGGCAGGCGGTGCGCGTGGGCTCGACGAGGGGGCCGGCCGTCCATCGACCCTCGTCGACACCGACGACGAGGTGGGGAAGGCCGGCGCGTAGCCAGGCGTCCGCGACGGTGCGGGGCGGCTGCCCGACGCCGATGAGCACCCCGACCGCGGGGGTGCCGGCACCCCCGACGACGCCGCACTCGTCGAGGAGCGACTCGAGCCGGTGGGCGAGCGCCCGGCCGGGTGGGCCGCCGTACGGGTGGAGGTGGGGGGTGAGTGGGGTGCGTGGCGAGGGCTGCTCGAGGACGGCGGCGGCTGCCGCGTGCCGGGCCAGGGGGGCGGTGCTGGGTGGGGCGGCGCGCAACCCCCGGGCGTCGACGACGAGACCGGCGTCGGCGAGGCGCCGGCCGAGCGGGTGGGTGGCCAGGTCGGCGAGCTGCTCCCCGGCGGACCAGGCGCGCAGCAGGGCGCGGTGCTCGGGGGTGTCGGGGACGACCACCGCGGTCTCGGCCTCGAGGCCGACCTGGAGGTGGTCGCGGTCGCGGCGCAGGACGCGGGCGCCGGGGCGCAGGACCCAGGGCGCATCGCTCGGGCCATCGAGGGGAGCAGTGGTCATGGCGTCACGCTGCCACCGCGGCCGGGATCCCGGCGTACGTCGTCCACAGGTCGCGGGGCTGGCCCGGGTGCGGGGCGGGGTCGGTCCGGACGCACGAAAGGCCCCGGTCGGGGACCGGGGCCTTCGGCCAGCCCGTGGGGCTGGTGCGTCGTCGGGGGCGGGTCAGGCCTTGCCGAGGATGCGGTTGAGGTTGGTGCTGCAGACCGGGCAGACGG
This sequence comes from Nocardioides sp., assembly GCA_030698375.1. Lineage (GTDB taxonomy): Bacteria > Actinomycetota > Actinomycetes > Propionibacteriales > Nocardioidaceae > Nocardioides_A. Next base: position 20,883 of record JAUYLL010000071.1, read on the forward strand.
CCTTGGCCATCCGGGTGCCCTTGTCGTTCACCTTGACCTCGCCATCGGCCTGGCGCTTCTCCTTGCACTTCACGCAGTAGAACTCACCGCTCCAGGTCTCCGCCATGACGGCCCTCCTTAGGGTCCTCGCGCGCACGGGTGCGCGGTCGTCGCGGCGGGGGACCTCGGGGAAGACCCGCCGGGGCCGGCCGGTGCGGCCGGGCCCGTTTCGCAGGGTACGCCACGCTCCGGGCGCTGTCCCGGACACCGGATCGGGCCTCTCCGTGTCGGACCTCGTCTCGGGCGACGTGTCGTACGCCACCCTCCTCGGGGCTCGGCGGTCGGGGCGGGCGCGGCTAGCCTCCCGCCATGAGCTACTCCGCGCCGTCCGGCCCGCCCATGCCCGAGGACCTGCAGCACCTGCGGGTCGACCGCCACGACGACGGCGTCGTCGTGCTCACCCTCGACAACCCCGACCAGCGCAACGCGATGTCGGACCAGATGACCGACTCGTGGGTGCGCACCATCGATGCGCTCGCCGGCGACCGCAGCGTGCGGGCGGTCGTGGTGACCGGTGCGGGGAGCGCGTTCTGCTCCGGCGGCAACACCAGTTGGATCGCCAGCGAGCCGGACGCCGAGGTGGACTACCTGCGCACCCGGATGATCGGGTTCTACCGTGCCTGGCTCTCGATCCGCCGGCTCGAGGTGCCGACGATCGCCGCGGTCAACGGCGCCGCGATCGGCGCAGGCCTCTGCCTCGCGCTGGCCTGCGACCTGCGGTACGCCGCGTCGTCGGCGAAGCTGGGCGCGCCGTTCGTGAAGCTCGGGATGAACCCGGGGATGGCGGCGACGTACCTGCTCCCGAACGTCGTCGGCGAGGCGCACGCGCGCGACCTGCTCATCACCGGCCGGATCGTCGGCGGCGAGGAGGCGCTGCGTCTGGGCCTGGTCTCCGGCGTCCACGACGACGAGGCCTTCGACGACGCCGTCCTCGAGACCGCGCACGGCATCGCCGCGACCGCCCCGATCGCCCAGCGGCTGACCACCCTGTCGCTGCGCGACGGCGGTCACGCCGACTTCGAGTCCGCGATCCAGTGGGAGGCGCTGGCCCAGCCGATCACCCTCGCGACCGCGGACCTGCAGGAGGGCATCAAGGCCTCGAAGGAGAAGCGCCGCCCGGAGTTCACCGGCCGCTGACCTCCTCGTCCACCGGATGCGTGGACAGGTTCTTGGGGGTTGGAACGCTCCAGAGCGGGCGAGAACTTGAAAGTCACTACACGTGTAGTGACTTTCAACCCCCATAGGAGAGGCCCCCTGCCAGCCGAGCCGACGCTTGCCTTCCCCTTGCGAGCGTCGGACCGCCGTGACCGGGGGCCTCTTCTGACGCAGAACCTACGGGGGGTGCGCGGGGGCGGTCAACGGGTACGGCGGGTCCCCGTCCCGAGCCTGTGGACAGCCCTGGGGACAACCCGCCCGGACCTGGGGAGGAGCGCTGCTGGGCTGGGGAGCACGGGGTCCCGGCTGTGTACGGTGCTGGGGACGCGCAGGGGCGCGGGGGCGGCGTACCCCCTCTCACCTGCGAAGACGTCGTCCACCGGCTGTGGAGGAAGGACGGGGAGCCGCCGATGAGCCAGACCTACGACGCGGGCCCGGTCGCGGCGCTGCGGCGGATCGCCTTCCTGCTCGAGCGGGTACGGGCCGAGACCTACAAGGTGAAGGCCTTCCGGGCCGCGGCCGGGGCGATCGTGCCGCTGGACCCCGGCGAGGTCGCGGCCCGTGCCGAGGCCGGCACGCTGCGCGAGATCCCCGGTATCGGCTCCTCGACCGCCGCGGTGATCACCGACGCCGCCGCGGGACGGGTGCCGGCGTACCTCGCCCGGCTCGAGGAGGAGGGCGCGGGCCCGCTGGCCGAGGGCGGGGAGGTGCTGCGTGCGGCACTCCGCGGCGACCTGCACTCCCACTCCGACTGGTCCGACGGCGGGTCGCCGATCGAGGAGATGACCTTCACCGCCGTGGAGCTAGGCCACGAGTACCTCGTGCTCACCGACCACTCCCCGCGCCTGAAGGTCGCCAACGGGCTGTCGGCGCAGCGGCTGGGCAAGCAGCTCGAGGTGGTCGACGCCGTCAACGAGCACCTGGGGGAGCGGTTCCGGCTGCTCAAGGGCATCGAGGTCGACATCCTCGACGACGGCGGCCTGGACCAGACTGACGAGATGCTCGCGCAGCTGGACCTGCGGGTCGCCTCGGTGCACTCCAAGCTGCGGATGGACGCAGCCCCGATGACCCGGCGGATGCTCGCGGCGGTGGCGAACCCGTTCACCAACGTGCTCGGCCACTGCACCGGCCGGATGGTCATGGGTCGGCAGGGCGCACGCAGCTCACCGCGCCCGGAGTCGGAGTTCGACGCCAACGCGGTCTTCGCCGCCTGCGCCGAGCACGACGTCGCGGTCGAGATCAACAGCCGTCCCGAACGCCGCGACCCGCCGACCCGGCTGCTGGAGAAGGCGATCGAGGCCGGCTGCCTGTTCTCCATCGACTCCGACGCCCACGCCCCCGGCCAGCTCGACTTCCTCGACCTCGGCTGCGTGCGGGCGCAGGCGCTCGGCATCCCGCCCGAGCGGATCGTGAACACCTGGCCGGTCGACGACCTGCTCGCCTGGGCCGCGCCGACCTCCCGGTGAGCGTCGGTCCTGCGAGGTAGGTTGCCGCCATGGCCGACCCGGTGGTGGAGGTGCGCCGCTCGCGGAGGCGTCGCCGCACCGTGGCCGCCTATCGCGAGGACGGCAAGATCGTCGTGCTCATCCCCGCCCGGTTCACCAGGGCCGAGGAGCGCGAGTGGGTCGACACGATGCTCACCCGGCTGGCCCGCTCCGAGCGGCGTCGGCGCCCCAGCGACACCGCGCTGATGAAGCGCGCCCGGGACCTCAACACCCGCTACCTCGGCGGGCTGGCGTCGCCCGGGTCCGTCCGCTGGGCCGACAACCAGCTCTCCCGCTGGGGGTCGTGCACCCCGGCCGACAAGTCGATCCGGCTCTCCAGCCGGCTCAAGGGGATGCCGTCCTGGGTGATCGACTACGTGCTCGTGCACGAGCTCGCCCACCTGATCGAGGCCGGCCACACCAAGGAATTCTGGGCCTGGGTCGACCGCTACCCCAAGGCCGAGCGGGCCAAGGGCTACCTCGAGGGGGTCGCGGCCACCGCGGGGCTCACGCTCGCCGAGGACACCGACGTCGAGATCGAGGAGACCGAGGACACTGACAACGGCGCGGGGCCCGACGGCGCCGGCTGACCGGTGCCCGGGTCAACCGCAGGCGCGCCGGACGAGGGCGTGCAGGTTCGGCTCCTCGGTGGGGAGCGCGTCGACCGGCCACCACCGCACGTCGAGGGACTCCGCGCTCACCGCGTGCTCGGCGCCGGCGGGGGCCACGGCGACGTACCGCACGTCGAAGTGGGCAACGGTGCCGTCGGGGTGGCAGAAGCCGACGTCGTGGGCGTCGAGTTGCACCGGTCCGGGCTCGAGGGCGAGCCCGGCCAGGCCGGACTCCTCGGTCGCCTCGCGCAGCGCCGCACCGGCCAGCGTGGTGTCGCCGGGCTCGCAGTGGCCGCCGAGCTGGAACCAGGCGCCGGCCTTGGCGTGCAGGGTGAGCAGGACGGAGTCGCGGGCGGCGTTGACCACCAGGGTGCTGGCGGTCAGGTGCGCCGGGAAGCAGGTACGCCGCAGCGCGTCGGCGTGCTCCTCGAGGTGCAGGAGGTAGCGGCCGCGCAGACGCTCCTGGTCGGCGTCGTACCCCTGCCAGGAGCCCAGCGCCGCGCGTGCGTCGGCGTGCAGCGGGTCGGTCGCCCCCGCAGGAACCGTGCTCAGCGGTCGCCGTCCCCGTCGCCCGTGCCCTCGTCGAGCAGCTTGTTCAGCTCGGCGTCGAACTCCTCGTCGGAGAGGCTGCTCGGCGCCTTGATGCTCTCGCGGAACCCGAGCGGGTCGTCGAGGTCGTCCGAGGTGGGCAGCAGGTCGGGGTGGGTCCACACCGCGTCGCGGGCCTCGATGCCCTGGCGGGTGCGCAGCGAGCCCCACAAGGTGGAGGCGTCGCGCAGCCGGCGCGGGCGCAGCTCGAGGCCGACGAGTGCTCCGAAGGCCTGCTCGCCCGGCCCGCCGGACGCGCGACGCCGGCGTACGGCCTCCTGGAGCTTGCCGGCGTGCGGCATCCGCTCGAGGGTCGCCTGGCCGACGACCTCGTCGACCCAGCCCTCGACCAGCGCGAGGGTGGTCTCCAGGCGGGTGAGCGCGGCCTGCTGCGCCGGCGTCTTCTCGGGCTCGAACAGCCCGCCCTCGAGCGCCTCCTGGAGGGCCTGGGGGTTCATCGGGTCGATGTCGCGCAGCGAGGACTCGATGCCGGAGATGTCGAGGGAGGCGCCGCGGCCGTACTCCTCGACGGCGCTGATGAGGTGGGCCCGCAGCCACGGCACGTGGGCGAAGAGCCGCTGGTGGGCGGCCTCGCGCAGGGCGAGGTAGAGGAGGACGTCGTCCTCGGTGACGTCGAGCCCTTCGGCGAAGGCGCGGACGTTGGTCGGCACGAGCGCGGCGGTGCCCTCGGGTCCGAGGGGGAGGCCGATGTCGGAGGCGGAGAGCACTTCGCCAGCGAGCGCGCCGAGGGCCTGACCGACCTGGGCGCCGAACATGACGCCGCCGGCGCGGCCGAGCATCCCGATGAGCGGTCCGGCCATCGCCTTGGCCTCGGGCGGCAGGGCGTCGCCCATCGCCGCGGTGACGTGCTCGGCCACGGGCTCCACGAGCACCTTCCACACCGGCACGGTCTGCTCGATCCACTCCGCGCGGCTCCACGCGGTGGTCGTGCGCACACCGGTGGCGAAGACGGTCGTGTCGTCGAGCCAGTGGTCGGCCAGTCGCAGGACGTCGGCGACCCGGTCGTGGTCGCGAGGGCCGGTCGACGGGTCGGGGTTCGCGGCGACGGCCTTGCGCGCGGTGTCCTTGGCGAGGTCCCAGTTCACCGCACCCTCGAAGGGCGCCATCATCTGCTGCATCTGGCCCATCAGGGCGTTCAGGTCGGGCATCTGCCCGCCGCCTCCGGCGAGACCGCCGAAGAGATGCTCGAACGGCGTTCCCTTGAAGGGGTTTTGGGGGTCCTCGCCGGGACCGGGGGTGCCGCCAGGGGGGTCGCTGCTCATGGGTCCCAAACTACTCGCGGCACCCAGCCTGCGCACCCGGCCCTCGGCACGGTAGGCGTACGCTCGGCGCCGTGGCTGACCCCTCGCCGTCCGACCCCTCCGCCTCCGACGCCCGCCCGGTGATCCGGCTGCTGGCCCTGCGCGAGGAGCCGCTGGACGTGACCGAGGTGCTCGAGGCGGTCTCCGACCCCCGCGCCGGCGCGGTCGACGTGTTCGTCGGGGCCGTCCGCGACCACGACAACGCCCAGGGCGTGACGGGGCTGGACTACTCCGCGCACCCCTCCGCGGTGGACCGGCTGCGCGAGGTCGCCGAGGGCATCGTCGCCGAGCACGACGTCCTGGCGCTGGCCGGCGTGCACCGCACCGGCTCGCTCGCGATCGGTGACCTGGCGGTGGTCTGCGCGGTCGCGACCGCGCACCGCGGCGAGGCGTTCGCCGCCACCGAGGCGTTCATCGACCGGCTCAAGGAGTCGGTGCCGATCTGGAAGCACCAGCGCTTCACCGACGGCACCGACGAGTGGGTCGGCACGCCCTGACTGCTCGACACCCTCGTCGCGCCTCCGCCACCCCGCGCCCGCGGCGTCCTACTCTGACGGCGTGGAGATCCTGCTCTGGCTCGTGCCCCCGGTCGTGGTGACCGCGGTGGCGATGGTCTGGGTGTCGTGGCTGGGCCGACCCGACCACGGGCGCGTCGACGACCGGTCCGAGGCGACGTACGCACGCTTCGCCGAGGCACTGGCGCGGCCGCTGGACTCCGGGCGCCGCAGCCGCGCGACGAGGGTCCCGGCGCGACCCCGGGACCGCAGCACGGGGGTCGCGGTGCGGCCCTCCCGCCGTACCGGTGCCGGTGGACCGGGCGCCGCGGGCAGCCCGGCAGCCTGAGCCCGCCTCCGGCCTGTTGCCGCCGGATGAGAAGGTGGGAGTCATGACTCGTCGCACCGTCACCGGGATCGTCGCGTCGGTGCTCCTGGTGGCGCTGGTCGCGGTGGCTGCCGTGCTGCCTGTGCCCTACGTCACGTTCAGCCCCGGTCCGACTGTCGACGTCCTCGCCGAGTTCGACGGCGAGGAGATCGTGATGGTCAGCGGCGAGCAGACCTACCGCGGCGACGGCGAACTGCGGCTGACGACGGTCTCGGTGACCGGCCCGACCCAGGAGATCACCCTCGTCCAGGCGCTGTCGGCGTGGTGGGACGGCACACGGGCGATCTACCCGCGCGACGCGGTCTACCCCGACGGCAGCACCGCCGACCAGGTACGCCGCGAGTCCAGCGTGCAGATGGTCTCCTCCCAGGACACCGCCGTCGCGGTGGCGCTGCAGGAGCTCGGCTTCGACCTCCCTCGGGTGGTCGAGGTCTTCGACGTCGCCGACGGCGGCCCGGCCTCCGGTGCCCTCGAGGTCGGCGACCAGGTGGTGCGCGTCAACGGCACCCGCATCACCGACACGGCCTCGGTCAGCGAGGCCGTCCAGCAGGTCGGCGTGGGCGAGGTGGCGACCATCGAGGTGCGCCGCAACGGCAACACCCGGGTCCGGGAGATCACCACCGCGCCCAGCCCGGAGGACCCCGACACCGCGATCGTCGGCATCGTCATCGGGCCCGGCTACGACTTCCCCTTCGACGTCGGCGTCCGCATCGACGAGAACATCGGCGGCCCCAGCGCCGGGCTGATCTTCTCCCTCGCCGTCTACGACACCCTCACCCCCGGGTCGCTGACCGGCGGGCGCCCGGTCGCCGGCACCGGCACGCTCACCGAGGACGGCGAGGTCGGGGCGATCGGTGGCATCCCGCAGAAGATCGTCGCCGCGCAGGCCGAGGGCGCCGAGCTGTTCCTCGTCCCGCCCGGAAACTGTGCCGAGGCGCTCGGGGCGCCGGGCGTCGGCAAGGACATCGAGCTGCTGCGCGCCGAGACCATGAGTGAGACCGTCGAGGCGCTCGCGGCCTGGGCCGACGACCCCGACGCCGACCTGCCGAGGTGTGAAGGATGACCGAGCCGACTGTGGACGGGCCCGCGCAGCCCGACCAGCCCGCCGTACTCGAGCTGGACGACGCCACCGCCGCGCTGCGTGCCGCCGTCGAGGAGATCGAGGCCCACGTCGCGGAGTCCGGCTGGGACCAGCCGTCCCGGCTCTACGCGCTGGCCCGGACCCGTGACCTCGTGGTCCGCGAGCCCGCGCTCGCCGATGCGCTCGGGCTGGCCGGCCAGGAGCCCGACGAGGACGACCTGACCCCGGTCGAGCAGGAGCACGTGCCGGTTGACCGGACGCTGGAGGAGGTCCTCGAGGCGATCGCGTGGCCCGCTGAGGTGCACGGCTGCGCCGCGGTCGTGGAGCGCCTGGTGCTGCCGCCGGCGGCCGACGACGAGATCCCCGAGGACGACGACGCCGCCGAGGAGTACGCCGCGTCACACCCCGACCGGCAGGACGTGCGCATCGTCGCCGGGGTGACCCGCGACGGCGAGCGCTGGTGCGCCCTGCGCCTGCGCGCCCACGACGAGGGCTTGGCGGTGGTCTCGGGACCTGACATCGTCCCGGCCCTGCTGGACCTGCTGCACACCACCCTGGTGGACTGACCATGCCTGACCGACGACCTGACCGACGACCTGATCGACGACGAGGAGCACCAACGCCGTGAGCGGCTACTTCGACGAGCCCCCCGCCCCACCGCGCAAGCCCGCGCAACCTCCGGCGCGACCCCAGCGCTCCCGGGCCCTGATCGGCACGCTCGTCGTGCTCGTCGTGGCGTTCGTGCTGCTGTCGGCCTTCACGGGCCTCTGGACCGACCGACTGTGGTTCCAGGACCTCGGGTACGGCGGGGTGTTCACCACCCTGATCTCCACCCGGGTGGTCCTCTTCGTGGTCTTCGGCCTGCTGATGGCCGCCGTGGTGGCGATCAACCTCTGGATCGCCTACCGGCTGCGGCCGACCTTCCGCGCGCACTCGCCGGAGCAGGCGAGCCTGGACCGCTACCGCGAGGTGGTCACGCCGATCCGCGTGTGGCTGTTGCTCGGCATCTCCGGCGCGATGGCGGTCTTCGCCGGCGTCTCGGCCTCGGGCCAGTGGCGCAACTTCCTGCTGTGGCGCAACGGCGGTGAGTTCGGCACCACCGACCCGTACTTCAACCGGGACGCGGGCTTCTTCGTCTTCGACCTGCCGTGGCTGCACTTCCTCGTCGACTTCGGCATGGCCGCCAGCGTCGTGGGCATCCTGGCCGCGGCCCTGGTGCACTACCTGTACGGCGGCATCCGGCTGCAGGCGACCAGCGACAAGGTCTCCGGTGCCGCGCAGGCGCAGCTCTCGGTCCTGGTCGGGCTCTTCGTGCTCTTCAAGGCCGTCGACTACTACCTCGACCGCTTCGACCTCACCACCGGCGCAGGCGGGCTGATCACCGGTCTGACGTTCACCGACGAGAACGCCGTGCTGCCGTCGAAGAACATCCTGATGTTCATCGCGCTGATCTGCGCGATCCTGTTCTTCGCCAACGTCTTCCGCCGCACCTGGATGCTGCCCGGCATCGGCCTGGGCCTGCTGGTGCTCTCCTCGATCCTGCTGGGCCTGGTGTGGCCGGGGATCGTGCAGAACTTCCAGGTGAACCCCTCGGAGCCGGACAAGGAGGCGCCGTACATCGAGCGGAACATCGCCGCGACGCGCGACGCCTACCAGATCGCCGACACCGAGATCACCGACTACGCCGCGACCGCCTCGCTCGAGCCCGAGCAGCTGGCCGCCGACGCGCAGTCCATCCCGGGCATCCGGCTGCTGGACCCCTCGCTGGTCAGCGACACCTTCACCCAGCTGCAGCAGGTCCGCGGCTACTACGGGGTGCCCGACGTGCTCGACGTCGACCGCTACGAGATCGACGGCGAGGAGCGCGACATGGTCGTCGCGGTCCGCGAGCTGAACCAGGCCGGCCTGCCGGGCAACCAGCAGAACTGGGCGAACCTGCACACCGTCTACACCCACGGCTACGGCATGGTGGCGGCGTACGGCAACCAGCGCGACGCGCAGAACCAGCCGGCCGGCAACACCGGTGGCGAGCCGATCTTCGCCGAGGAGGACATCCCGCCGCGCGGTGACCTCAGCGACCTGGGCGACGGCTATGTCCCGCAGATCTACTTCGGCGAGAACAGCCCGACGTACTCCATCGTCGGCAAGGAGGAGGGTGGCGACGACATCGAGCTCGACATCCCCGAGGGCGACGCGAACGGTGGGCAGGCCCGCACCAACACCTACGACGGTGAGACCGGCGTCGGGGTGGGCGGACTGGCCAGCAAGATCCTCTACGCCATCAGGTTCGGCGAGCCGAACATCGTGCTGTCCGGCCGGGTGAACGAAAACTCCCGGATCCTCTACGACCGGCACCCCTCGGACCGCGTCGAGAAGGTCGCGCCGTGGCTGACGGTCGACAACGACATCTACCCGGCCGTCGTCGACGGGCGCGTGCTGTGGATCGTCGACGCCTACACCGTCAGCGACCGCTACCCGCTCTCGGAGAAGCGTTCGCTCAGCGACATGACCGAGGACCGGCTGAACCCGATCGCGGCGTTCAACACCCTGCCGACCGACGAGATCAACTACATGCGGAACTCGGTCAAGGCGGTCGTGGACGCCTTCGACGGCACCGTGACGCTCTACGCCTGGGACGAGGAGGACCCGGTCCTCGACGCGTGGTCGAGCGCCTTCGACGGGGTCATCAAGCCGCGGGAGACCATCCCCGATGCGCTGCTGGACCACATGCGCTACCCCGAGGACCTGTTCAAGGTGCAGCGTCACCTGCTGCAGGAGTACCACGTCACCGACGCGCAGACGTTCTACGCCGGCACGGACCGCTGGACGGTGCCCTCGGACCCGACGCGGACCGAGACCTACCAGCCGCCGTACCGCCTCTCCGTGCAGACCCCGACCGGGGACGACGAGCCGACGTTCTCGCTGACCAGCGTGTTCACGCCCGCGGGCCGGCAGAACCTGGCGTCGTTCATCTCCGTCGACGGTGACGCCTCGAAGGAGAACTACGGCCAGATCCGGATCCTGCGACTGCCCGGCAATACCCAGATCCAGGGCCCGCAGCAGATCGCCAACGCGTTCGCGGCCGACGAGTCGATCCAGAACGCCGTGCTGCCGTTCACGCGGACCAACAGCCAGGCGATCTACGGCAACCTGCTGACGCTGCCGGTCGGGGACGGGCTGCTCTACGTGCAGCCGCTCTACACCCGGCGACAGGGGTCGGGCGAGGGCACCTACCCGGTGCTGCGCTTCGTGCTCGCCTCCTTCGGTCGCGACGTCGGCTACGGCCAGACGCTTGCCGAGGCGCTCGACGACGTGCTCGGCTCCTCGCAGCTGGAGCAGGAGATCGACGGCAGCGAGCCGGACGAGGGCGAGGACCCGCCGCCGGACGAGGCCGGGACCCCCGACCCCGAGCCCGGGCCGGACGAGCCCCCCGCCAGTGTCGAGGCCCTGCTCCAGCAGGCCGAGGGCAAGTTCGCCGAGGCCCAGCGGGCTCTGGCGGACGGCGACCTCGGTGCCTACCAGGACGCCGTAGCCGAAGCCCGTCGCCTCATCCAGCGCGCGCTGCAGGGGGGCGACACCGGCGAGTGACCTGCTCCACACCACCCCGATTTGCTCGTGTCGGTGGACGCCCCGTAACGTGGGGTTCACCGACGCGGGGTGGAGCAGCTCGGTAGCTCGCTGGGCTCATAACCCAGAGGTCGCAGGTTCAAATCCTGCCCCCGCTACCAAATTCAGGCTCGGTTCCCTCTGGGGAACCGAGCCTGAAGGCTTTCTAACTTGACTCGGTCATCACAAAGTCAGCCTTATGTGACCTCGCCCGGTGAGGGTCGCCGGTGAGGCGCCACCCCGCCCTGAGGCGGTGGGGGAGACGCCGGTACGACGGCGCCATGACGAACCTGATGATCGCCGCCCTCCCGGCCGACCACTCGCGCTGTGCGCCTACCTCACCGAGCGCGCCGAAGCCGGCCGCGCGACCGGCACGCTGGACATGGCCTGCACCGTCATCCGGCACGTCCACCGCACCTGCGGCCTCACCGACCCGGTCGCCGCCGTCAGCGCCTGGCGAGTGGTGCGCGGGGGAGCACCCGGTGCTTTGGTCACCCGGATCTGGGGCAACACCGTCAGCCTGAAACCCCTCTCCGGCCACGTGCCCGCCCGGATGCTCCGCGCCCGCGCGGAGGCCGCCGGCCTCGACGGCACCCGGATCACCGCCCACTCCCGACGCGCCGGCCACGCCACCACCGCAGCACTGGCCGGTGTCCCGCTGCACCGGATCGCAGCCCAGACCCGGCACAAAGACCTCACCGTTCTCGTCAACCGCTACATCCGCCCACTCGAGGCGCTGGCCACCACCTCGAGCAAGGACCTCGGACTGTGAGCGGACCCAGCGAGGGAAAGTGCTGTCGCCGCGGGGACCAGGCGCCCATCTCGGCATCGGGACTGCTGAACACCCTGCCGGGGCCACCCCTTGACGGCACGGCCTGCCTGCGAGAAGACCGACGCGGGTGCGGAATCCGAAGTCATTACGCACTTCCATGGAATGAGGTATTGTCGCCTCGACTGGTCTTCCGCTTCTGGAGGTGGCTCATGGGTGACGTCAAGGTGGTCCCCCTGGTGGACGAGGGGTTGGGCAACTCGGCGTATCTGCTGGATCTGGATGACGGGCGGGCGCTGGTGGTCGACGTCAGTCGTGACCTGCGCCCGGTCCGCGAGCTTGCTGAGCGCCGGGGGCTGAGGATCGCGTATGCGGCCGACACGCATCTGCATGCCGACTTCCTGACCGGCGCAGGGCAGCTGGCTGCCTCAGACGGAGCGCAGCTGCTGGCATCAGCGGAGGGGCACCGGGAGTACCGGCACACGGCACTGGCCGACGGCGACGAGGTGGATTTGGGGGGTCTTCGACTTCGGGCTTTGGCCACGCCCGGCCACACCCATGAGCACATCGCTTTCGAGCTGCTCGACGGCTCCTCCACGCTGGGTGTGTTCACCGGGGGCTCGTTAATCGTCGGCTCGGCCGCCCGTACTGACCTGGTCTCCCCTGAGCGGACGGAGGAGCTGGCCCGGGCTCAGTACCGATCCCTTCAACGCCTGGCAAAGCTCGACGACGATGTCGCGGTGTGGCCCACCCATGGGGCTGGGTCCTTCTGTTCCGCACCGCCTGGCGCCGAGCGGACCTCGACGATCGGCACCGAACGCGCCACGAACACGCTGCTTCGCGCCGAGAGCGAGGACGCGTTCGTCCGTCAGCTGCTGGGCTCGCTGGGCACCTTCCCGCCGTACTTCCTCCGCCTCGGTGAGGTGAACCGCCGCGGACCCGCCCTCGTTGCTGAGGACGACGCTCTCCCCGGGCTCACCGCAACCGAGGTCGCGCGGCTGATGGCGTCGGGCGCGGCGGTGGTCGATGTCCGGCCCGTGGGCGACTTCGGAGTCGGTCATGTGCCCGGGTCGGTGTCGATTCCGTTGCGTCCGGTGTTCGCCACGTGGCTGGGATGGCTCGTTGATGCGGACGCCCCGATTGTCGTCGTCCGCAACGCCGACCAGGACCCGGCCGAGATCCTGTGGCAGGCCCGCAAGGTCGGCTACGACCAGATCGCCGGGGAACTCCACGGCGGCGTCGACTCCTGGCATGCATCCGGTGAAGCGACAACGTCGATCCCGGTGGTGACACCTAGTGAGGTGGGCAGCACGCCGGTTCTCGACATTCGGCAGGACAACGAGTTCGACGCCGGACACGTCCCCGGGGCGCGGCACGTCGAGCTGGGTGCGCTGCCGGCGAAGGCGCCTGCGCTCCCTGCGGGACCGACGGTGATCATGTGCGGCCACTCCGAGCGCGCCATGGGAGCAGCGAGCCTGCTCGCGCGGGCGGGACGCCGCGATATCTCGGTTCTGGACGGCGGGCCGCAGGACTGGGCTGACGCCACCGGCGAATCCCTGGAGGTGGGCGCATGAGCCGCACCGGGGCCAAGGGAACCGGCCAGCGTCCGGTCAGCCTGGGGCTGCGCGCCAACGCGGCCCAGTTCACGATCCTGGTGGCGATCAACGCCCTTGTCGGCGGCATGGTCGGCCAGCAGCAAACCGTTCTGCCGCTGCTCGCCGAGGACGAGTTCGGGCTCACCGGCTACACCTTCATGTTCACCTACGTGGTCGCATTCGGCATCACCAAGGCGGCCGCCAACTACTTCGCCGGGACCTGGTCGGACAAGTACGGCCGCAAGCCGGTGCTGATCGCGGGATGGCTGTTCGCGATTCCCGTGCCGCTGATGCTGATCTGGGCCCCGAACTGGGGCTGGGTGGTGGCAGCCAACGTGCTGCTGGGCATCAACCAGGGCCTGACTTGGTCGACCACGGTGATCATGAAGATCGACCTGGTCGGGCCGAAGCAGCGCGGCCTGGCGATGGGGCTGAACGAGGCAGCCGGATACGGCGCGGTCGCGGTCACGTCGATGGCGGCGGGCTACCTCGCCGCCGAGTACGGCCTCCGGCCGGCGCCATTCCTGCTCGGGCTGTCCTACACCGCCCTCGCGCTCGGGCTGTCCACCCTGGCGGTCAAGGAGACACGGGACCACGCCAAGGTCGAGGCGGCCGCTCACGTAGCACGTGCCGACGGCAAGCACGACCACCTGCACGGCCAGCTCAGCAACCGGAACGTGTTCACCCAGACCAGCTTCCGCGAGCCGGCACTGTCCTCGGCGAGCCAGGCCGGCCTCGTCAACAACCTGAACTTCGGCCTGTCCTGGGGGCTGTTCCCGCTCCTCTTCGCGAGCTCGGGTCTCGCGGTGGGCCGGATCGGTCTGCTGTTCGCGCTGTACCCGGCGGTCTGGGGCATCGGCCAGCTGTTCACCGGTGCGCTGTCCGACCGGTGGGGCCGCAAGCACCTGATCACGACCGGAATGTTCACCCAGGCCGCCGCGCTCGCGGTCATCGCGTCGGTGGACACGTTCGCGTGGTGGGCGGTCGGCACCATGCTGCTCGGCGCCGGCACCGCGATGGTCTACCCCACCCTGCTCGCCGCGGTCGGCGACGTGGCCCATCCGGCCTGGCGCGGGCGGGCCGTCGGCATCTACCGGGTCTGGCGCGACCTGGGCTACGCGGTGGGCGCTCTCATGGGTGGCGTCGTCGCCGACCTGTGGAGCCTGCGCACCGCAGTATGGGTGGCGGCCGCGGTCAGCGTTGCCTCGGCTCTCGTCGTCGCCTTCCGGATGTACGAGACGCATCACCGTCCTACCGACACCGTCCTCGAGGGAGCAGGCCATGGGTGACCGGTCCAGCAAGGAGGCGTTATTCGCCGAGTTCGCCGCGGTCGGCAAGGTCCTCGGCAACCCGAAACGGCTCGAGATCCTCGACCTGCTGGCGCAGGGGCCGCGCAGCGTGGAAGATCTCGCTGCCACGGCGGCGGTGGGGATGAGCACCTGCTCGGCGCACCTGCAGACGCTCCGGGAGGCGGGCCTGGTGGACGCCCGTCGCGAGGGCAAGCGGATCTTCTACTCCCTGGCCGGTGATGACGTGGCGGGGCTGTGGGAGTACCTCCGGCGCGTTGCGCAGGCGCACCGCCCGCACACCGAGGTCGCCCGCCGCGCCTACCTGGGTCCGGAGGACACCGAGGCCGTCGACACCGACGAGCTGCTGCGGCGCCTCGATGCAGGTGAGGCGGTCGTCCTCGACGTCCGCCCCGCGCCGGAGTACGCCGGTGGTCACCTTCCGGGCGCCATCCATATTCCGCTGGCGGAGCTGGCCGACCGTCTCTCCGAGCTCCCTCAGGACCGCGAGATCGTCGCCTACTGCCGTGGTCAGTACTGCGTGCTCGCGCACGACGCCGTACGCCTGCTCAACGCCGAAGGACGCCAGGCCCGGCGGGCCATTGACGGTGTTCTGGAGTGGCGCCTGGCCGGTCTGCCGGTCGAGACCGGCGCCGCCTGAACCCGACCAGGAAAGGACGAGAACGCGTGCCGCCGACACAGTTGCCACTGTGGCGCTCGGTCCTGGCAGTCGTCGCCCACCCCGACGACGAGTCGTTCGCGCTCGGGGCGATCCTTGCCGCCTTCGCCGACACCCTCGACCTGGCGGTACTCGGCTGGACCGTCCCCGAGACCGTTGCGCAACGGCTGCGTGCCGAGTACGCCGCACCGTTCGACGGGTACGCCGAGCACGAGATCGACGTGGTGGTGAGCATCGAGCGTTCCTTGCAGCTCAAAGCCGTCGGATGCCATCCCAGCCAAGCCGTTGCAGGCAGCGTGCTGTGGCGCCGCATCGAGCTGCTCGAAGACAAGGAGCACCTGCGCTGGCTCCGCAGGGAGCGCGTCGCGAACACTGAACCCTCCGAGACCCACGAGACCAACGAAACCCGGCACAGGAGTCGAACGAGATGAAGAAGATCCTGCTCATCATCAACGGACCTGCCTACGGTGCTGATGAGACCTTCAACGCCGTGCGGCTCGCCGTCGCCCTCAGCAGACGCGACGACGCCGAGGTCAAGGTCTTCCTGATGGGGGACGCCGTCACGTGCGCAGTGGACGGCCAGAAGACCCCCGACGGCTACTACGCCCTCGACCGGATGCTGAAGGGCTTCCTCCGCCACGGCGGGCAGATCGCCTGCTGCGGCACCTGCCTCGACGCTCGCGGCCTGACGGAGGACAACCTCATCGACAACGCGCCCCGTTCCAGCATGGAAGAACTCGCCTCCTGGACCGTGGAGGCCGATGAGGTCCTGACGTTCTGACGTCGCAGAGCGAGGCCATCGCCCGAACACCTCAGCCACACATGCGTCACTATCCAGAGAGCCCATGACGACCTCACCGTCCGCCACCACGGCCCCCCTCACCGCCGAGGACCGGGATCGTCTGTACAGGCGATGCTTGACCGTCGTCCTCATCTCCCAAGTCTTCGGTGGGGCGGGCTTGGCGGCCGGCGTCACCGTCGGCGCCCTCCTTGCCCAAGACATGCTCGGTGGCGAGGGCGTGGCCGGGCTCCCGGCCGCACTGTTCACCCTCGGTTCAGCTCTCGCAGCCTTCACCGTCGGACGCGTCTCCCAGAGCTCCGGACGGCGAAACGGACTCGCCGGCGGTTTCGTCGTCGGCGCCCTCGGCGCAGCGGGCATCGTGCTCGCCGCTGTACTCGACAACCCGGTCCTGTTCTTCGTTGCGCTCTTCGTTTACGGATCGGGCACCGCCACCAACCTGCAGGCCCGCTACGCCGGTACCGACCTCGCCCCGCCGCAGTCCCGTGGCACCGCGGTGTCTGTCGCGATGGTCTCGACCACCTTCGGCGCCGTCGCGGGCCCCAACTCCGTGGAACTTCTCGGGGAGGTTGCCAACTCCTTCGGCATCCCCGCCCTTGCCGGACCGTTCCTCCTGGCTGCGGTCGCCTACGGCCTCGCCGGCCTGGTGCTGTTCGTCTTCCTCCGCCCCGATCCGCTCATCACCGCGCGGCAGATCGCCCACCACCGCCACGTGACCGCCACATCCACGGTGGACGACACGCAGGTGGAATCGATCGAGCCCATCGTGGGCTCGCCTCGCGGCGTCGCAGTGGGCGCCACCATCATGGTCCTCACCCAAATCGCCATGGTTGCCATCATGACCATGACCCCCGTGCACATGCTTCACCACCATCACAGTCTCGGTGACGTCGGCTTCGTCATCGGGATGCACATCGGCGCCATGTTCCTGCCGTCTCTGGTCACCGGCCGACTCGTCGACAGGGTCGGCCGCGTGCCCATGGCCATCGCCTCCGCCGTAACCCTGCTGGCCGCCGGTCTTGTCGCAGCATTCGCCCCAGGGGAATCGATGACGCTGCTGACGCTCGCGCTCGTCCTGTTGGGTCTCGGCTGGAACTTCGGCCTCATCAGCGGCACCGCTCTCGTCGTCGACGCAACCACTCTTGAGAACCGAGCCAAGACGCAGGGCGCCGTGGATGTGCTAATCGCGATCGCGGGGGCGGGCGGAGGCGCCATGTCCGGCGTCGTTGTCGGCATCTCCAGTTACGCCACCCTCTCGCTCGCCGGAGGGTTCCTCGCCTTACTCCTGATCCCGGCAGTGGCCTGGTATCGACGACCCCACCACAGCCGACGCAGCTGACCCTCACCGCCCGCGGTGGGACGACCGGAAACAACAGCGCAACCCAGCCCCGACCGCGTGCGCCTGCGTGACCCGGTACACCCGGCGAGTGCGCCCGGCGATCACCTCAATGGTGGAGGTCGGCACTGCCTCGTCTTCCATGCGGTGCAGGGTCGGGGTACAAGGCGCCGGGAGATGTGCAGCCGCACCGCGTCACGCAGGAGTTCCAACACGGTCTCGCCCTCCCGTTGTGAAGCGTTCTGGATTCGATTCGTCATCGAATTGTCATCGGAAACGATGGGCAGCTGTCCCGAGACGTTCCGATACAGCTAGGAGCTGTCCGATGGGGAATCTCCTCAAGAACCCGAGGTTTTCCACGGAAACCCAAGAGTCGCAGTTCTACACCGTCGCGTTCGCCATGACACTGGCCGCCACATTGGACCTGAGCAGGATCGCAGCGCTGGGGGCGATCTACTACCTGTTCATGGACATCGCCATCCATTGGGGCCTGCTCACCAAGCTCCGCGGCCGCATCGACATCAAACCCGCCATCGTGGTGGCCGCCATCGTCCTCGACGTGGTCGTGCTCGCCGCATTCGTCTGGGTCACGGCATCCACCGATGCGCTGAGTCTCTACGTCGCCGGAGCAGGCATCGCCCTCATCGTCTCCGGTGAGAGTCTCTTCATGCGCTCCCACACCCGTGCCGACGGCACGATGGACATGTAGACCAGCTGCAGGCATGCCCGAACCGGCCGACTGCCGGCAGGCGCTCAGCACTCACCATGACCCGACCGGACTAATCGACGGGTCCGGAGGGCCGCGAGCCCCCAGCCCGCGCGCCGCCTCTGGCGATTCGCGACGCTGTTTGTCCGCACTTGTGAGCAGCGGCCCGTGGCACGAGGCATGTCGAGACGTCGCACACGAGTCTGGATGCGCCCGGACACCGGGACACGAACGGAGCCCGGCGTGGACGTCGTTTCGGCGGTGCCTTGGCCACGACCTCTGGGTCGTTGAGTAAGTGCATCTACTGGTCGCACAACGGTTCCGGGGGCGAATCTGGGGCTGCTGCACGATCTGGTGAACCTGTCACCTGATCGAGCAGCGGACCCGTGGTGGTGGTGAACCGCTCGGGATCGCTGAGGAATTCCTGGCGGCAGGCGTTGGAGCAGAACCACCACTCATGGCCGTTCCACGTTGCTGTCGGTCCAGCGGCTTCGACCTGCATACGGCAGACCGGGTCGATGGCCATGGCGGCGACTTGGCTGAACTGCCCGTCCTCCAGCCAGAGCACGCGGTCGGCAATCTCGCGGAGCCGGTCGTCGTGGCTCACGATGACGACCGAGCGGTTGTCCTGGTCGGCGAGTCGGCGTAGCAGCCGGGCGAGGTCTCGTCCGCGGGAGGCGTCGAGGTTGGCGGTGGGTTCGTCGGCGAGCAGGACGGGTGGGTCGTTGGCGAGCGCTCGGGCTACGGCGACCCGTTGCTGTTCGCCACCGGACATCTGCGAAGGTCGCGCGGCGGCCCTGTGCACGAGACCGACCCGGTCCAGCAGCTCGGTGGCACGCTGTTCGGCGGCTGCCCCGGTGGTGCCGGCGAGGTTGGCTGCGATGGCGATGTTCTCGGTGGCGGTGAGGGCGTCGAGGAGGGCGTAATCCTGGAAGATGAACCCGAAGGTGTGAGCCCGCAGGGCCGGGAGCTGCTTCTCGGGCGCGGCGGCGATGTCCACGTCGATGCCGTCGCGGCCGGGGACGGTGATGGAGCCCGAAGTCGGGCGCAGCAGGGCGCCGAGCATCAGGAGCAGCGTCGTCTTGCCCGATCCGGAAGGCCCCATCATGAGCAACACCTCGCCGGAGGCGACGTCAAGGTCGACGGCGCGGACGGCGTCGACGGCGGTGTCGCCGGAACCGTAGGTCTTCGTGACCCCTCGGATGGTCAGCACCCGCATCCCGCGTAGTGCACTCGGATGCGTGTTGTTGTCGGGGGATGGAGCTGCGGGGCCGGGGAGTGAGCCGGTAATGGGGGTGGTGTTGGCGTTGATGTTCATCGTGTCTCCCGGAAGGCGATTGCCGCGTCGAGCGCGGCGATGCGGTGAAGCGGCCACAGGGCGGCGATCATGCCGACCAGAAGCGCTGTGATGGTGGTCTGCGCGACGGCGGCGGCGGTGATGGAGATCTGGACCGTCGGCGCGGCCAGGGGCAGCAGCCAGGCCAGAGCCAGTGCGGCCGTCGTGGCGACCATGGAGGCGAGTACGACGGTGAGCAG
Organism: Nocardioides sp.; assembly: GCA_030698375.1. Lineage (GTDB taxonomy): Bacteria > Actinomycetota > Actinomycetes > Propionibacteriales > Nocardioidaceae > Nocardioides_A. The sequence continues at coordinate 40,357 of JAUYLL010000071.1, forward strand.
GACCTGCATGGCCACCGCCCCGGCGAGGCGGGGCAGTCGGGCGCCGAGGGCCTTGAGGACGGCGAAGTCCCTCAGTCGGTTCAGGGTGGCGGTCATCAGGCCCAGCGCGATCACCGCCAGGGCGATAACCAGACCGATGGTGGACATCAGCCGCAGCAGGTCAGCACTCATGTCGGTGACGATGCGTGCCTCGGATTCCGCGAACTGCTCTCGGGTCTGCACGGTCACTCCATCGATCTCTGCCCGGATGCGGTCCGCCACGGTGTCCGGGTCGGCGCCGGGGTCGAGGCCGGTGAGCACGTAGGAGATCCGGTCGTCATGGATGCGGGCGAACTCGGCGAGGTCGACGAACACGGTGGTGTTGGTGATGCTGGTGCCGCCGGTGGAGAGCCCGACGGCGCGCACGGGCATGCCCATGGCCGTGAACTGGTCGCCCAGGTCGATGTCGAGCTGGTCTGCTGCCTGCTCGTCGAGGACTGCCTCGCCGGCGCCGGGGGCGCGGCCTTGGACCAGGTTGGTGGGGCCGCCGCGGCCGGTGCGGGTGTCGAAGCCGATGAGGTAGGACAGCTGCCGCCCGTCTGGTCCGGCGATGGAGCCGGAGGCGAAGGCGATCGGCGTGGCCCAGGCGACGCCGGGCACCTGGGTGACGCGGTCGGCCGTGTCGGTCTGGAGCGCGGATGCGGACATGTGCATCGTGCGCACGCCAGCCTGGGAGACGAACATGTCAGCAGGTGAGGTGCGGATGTAATGGGTGACTCGGTCGAGGGCGCCGGCGAAGATGCCGCCCAGGACGAGGACCAGCAGCAGTGACGCCGCTACGCCAAGAACGGTCAACGCGGCGCGCCGCCGGTCGGCGAAGAGGAAGCGTCGTCCCACAGGCACGGCCCCCGTGACGCGGGTTCGCCCCCCAGAGTGGGATCGCGACACCGTCGAGGGCGTGGTGGTGGTCATCGTCCGCTCCGGAATGCTGAGGCGGCATCGAGCCGGTTGAGCCTGCGTGCCGGATGCCACGCGGCGAGCAGCGCCATCGCGGCCGCTGCGGCAGCGGTCTGCGCGATCGTTCCCGGTGTGAGCAGGACCGGGAACGCGGGCCGCCACCACGCCAGGAGCTCCCGGGTGATGATCAGTAGCACGATCGCGGCCAGGGTGCCGAGCACCGTCAGGGCCACCGTCTCAGCCACGGCGATCCGGCGAAGCCGTCCCGGGGTGGCACCCAGGGCCTTGAGAACGCCGAGGTCGCGTTGCTGCTCGGTGACCCGGGTGTAGGCCACGAGCGCGACGATGAGGGTTCCGGCCGCGAACGCGACCGCGACCATCAGCCGCACCGGGGAGCCATAGATGTCGGTGGCAAGCTGCAGCGACGCCTCACGCAGCTGGGCCGGGGTACGCACGGTGTACCCGGCGTCTTGGAGTCGTGCGGCGACGCCGTCGGGATCTGAGGTGGTGACCAGCACCGCGCCAGTGGTGCCGGTGGCCCGCAGCATCTGGTCCATCCCGGCCGTGGTGGTGAACAGCAGCGGGGTCATGAACAGGTCGGTGTCGTCGGTCAGCCCGACCACCCGCATCGGGTGTCCGAGAATCGGCAGCCAATCACCGAGCGCGAAGTTGTACTGGTCGGCCCACAGGGCGTCGACGGCGACCTCGTCGGCGACCTCGGGGGCACGGCCGGCGGTGAAGGCCCACGGGCCACCGACGCCGCTAGCGGGGTCGAACGCGACCGCGGCGACCGCGGCCTTCCCGTGCGGCAGCTCGAGAATCTGGTACATCGTGCGCAGCGGCGCAGCCCCTGTCACGCCAGGTGTCTCGGCGATGGCCTCCACCGCCGGGGCGGGGAGCACGCCCGGGTCGGCGAACAGGTTGTGGGTGCCGGCCGGCACCACCACCAGGTCGGCGCCAAGGTGGTCGTCGTAGGTGGTAGCCCGGTCCTGGAAGCCGACCCAGAGACCGGCGAGCAGTAGCATCAGCATCAGGGCGAGCCCGATGCCAGCAGCCCCGGCGGCGGTGCGCACCGGACGGGTGGTGAGGAACCGGCGGGTGACCGGGACCGATGCTTCGCGGCGCCACTTCATGTCGGCTCACATCCCTCTGCCGGGCGTCGACTCGGCGCTGGTCCTACTTGTGGCCGCCGCCGTGCCCGCCGGGCATGGCGAACATCATGGCGGCCATCATGGCGGTGCACAACAGCGTGGCGACGATGATGCTGGACCCGGCCACTCCGGTGAGGACGAGCAGGCCGGCGATGGCGAGCATCGGGATGCAGCAGACGATCATCATCAGCCCGTGACCACCATGCCCGCCGTGTTCGCTGTCCGGCTCGTGCCCGGCATGGTGGGTCTCGGCGGTCCCCGGGGCCTCCGTCGCCGGCAAGCAAGACGTTCGCTGAAGAAGCCTCCGCGGCGATCGCTCAGGTCCGCGGTCGGGTGCGCTACCGGACGGGACCCCTTCAGACGGGACCGGGTGACTGGCCGGGGGCACTGATGCGCAGATGGCCGGAGCAGCAGGTGGGCAGTTGCTCCTGCAACAGGTCCAGGGTGTGCGTCGCCTTGTCGAGGAAGTCGCGGGTGGACTCGATGATGTGGCGCTGCGGGTGCTCCTGCCAGACCTCCAGGATGCGGGCGTCGACCTGGGCTGCGGTCGGGGCCGATTCAGTGCGCAGTGGGTTCTGGTGGTTGTAGCCCTGCTGGGCTGTGGGTGTTCGCAGATGCAGCACCGTGTCGTACCGGCCGAGCTCGGCTTCCATCGTGGTGCCGGTCGAGCTCCAGAAGTTGTCCGGTGGGCCCGGCCAGTAGGCGAGCCCATCGATCGTGCCCCGGTCGCACAGGACGATCGCGGGGGCGTGCGCGTCGCCAGCAGTCTCGAGCTCCTTCTGGACGTGGTAGATCGCGCGCTGAGCGGCGCGCCGACACTCCGCGTGGTCGTCGCGCGGGAAGCCGCCACCGAAGACGACACCCGCTGACTCCGGCAGGATCCTGACGTGCCGGCACAGCGAACGCCGAACCAGTTCGAGGACGGCCGTCTTGCCGGCACCCGGCCCGCCGGTGAGCACCACGCGGCGAGGTGTGTGCACCTGGCTGCACTCGCAGTCAGCCACGTCAGACCTCCCGCCTGATGGAAGCCTGGGGTGTGGCACCGCGGCCCAGGCCCCACTTCTCCATGAGCGCCAGGACGGCGAGGCCCTCGTCGTGGATCTGCACGCGGCGCAGCAAGCGCCAGTGGTCGCGGAGATGCTGCTGGAGGTATTCCACGACGTGTCTCATCGGGACGGTCAGCCACGGACCGTGGCGTACGGAGTCAGGGGCCTGGCCGAACGCAACCACTCGGATCTCGTGCCCGCCGCCCGCACGGCCGTGCCTGAGCAGGCGACGTGAGACGTCGCCTGCCTCAGGCACGTGGCGGGCGCTCCGGTGGACCAGGTTCTCTCCGGCGTCGGGAAAGCGGTAGCCGTTGACATTCAGGTACGCCTGCATCAGGGCCACGGCGGTATCCATGGAGGCCTCCTCTGCCGTGTGTGCTGTCGATGGTGGTGGGGGTGATCAGTCGTGATGGACCTCGTGGTCGTCGGGGCCCGGGGTCTGCACCGGTGTGCGGTCCTGGTTCTGGCTCGGATTGTCGTTGCTGATGGCGGGCCCGATGACGAAGGCCGAGAGCGAGAACATCAGCGCGAACACGCCTATCGCGACGGCGGGTGCTTTCCAGGTGCCGAATCGTCGGTACAGGCGCCGGAGCAGGGGGAGGGAGAAGAGCAGGCCCAGTACGGCGAACAGCACGTTGCCGGTCGCGCCGGTCACGAGTACGGCACCTCCG
>JAUYLL010000076.1 GCA_030698375.1 Nocardioides sp.
CTTCCCCGGCTGCCACACCAACGCCCGAAGATCCGACCTCGACCACATCGAGCCCTATATCCCACCCGACGACGGCGGACCACCCGGCCAGACCCGACCAGAGAATCTCGCCGCGCTCTGCAGACGCCACCACCGCCTCAAGACCCACAGCGGCTGGACTTACCGACGTGCCGGCGAGGGCTACGCCTGGGACCCGCCAGTCCGCGCGGCTGCGGGCAGCGTCACGCGGAAGACCGCGCCCCCGTGGTCGGCAGGCCGGTAGTCGACGTGTCCGCCGTGCGCCTCGGCGAGCTGGCGGACCACGTAGAGCCCCAGACCGATGCCGCGCGCGGTGGTCCCCGGGCCGCGCGTGTACTCGTCGAACAGCTCGGGGACGAACTCCTCGGGGACCCCGGGACCGTGGTCCTCGACCTCCAGGACGGTGCGCACCTGACCGTCCTCGAGGCCCTCGTGGATCCGCACCACGATCGGCGCGCCACCGTGCTTGCGGGCGTTGCCGACCAGGTTGGTCAGCAGCTGCTCGAGCCGGTGCGGCTCGCCCAGGACCCACGCCTCGGCCGGCACCTCGACCAGGATGTCCGGGGAGCCCTGGAGTGACTCGGTGACCTGGGCGGCGAGGTCGACCGGCTCCTGGGCGACCCCGAGGAGCCCGCGGCGGCCCTGGGCGGCGGCCAGCAGGTCGCCGGTGAGGGTGTCGAGCAGGGTGGCGTGGCGCGCCAGCGAGCGCAGCAACCGCTCACGCCGCTCCGGGCTCCCGGCGAGACCGCCGTCGAGAAGCGCCTCGGTGACGCCCAGCAGCACCGTGACCGGAGTGCGGATCTCGTGCGCGGTCGCGGCGACGGCCCGGCGCAGGCGCTCGAGTGCCTCCGCGGTCTCCTCGACCGAGGCGGCCGGCTCGCCGGCAGCCGGGGTCGCCTGCGGGGTCTCGTCGTGCTCTCGAGGGGCCAGGGGGCCCGTCCGGGTCGCCACGAGGTCGCGGACCCGGTGCAGGACCTGGCGGATGGAGGTGCCCTTCTCGATGTAGTCGTCGGCTCCCGCCCGCAGCGCCTGCTGCGACATGGCGCCCCCCTGGAACCCGGAGAGGACGACGATGACGGCCTCGGGGCAGAGGGCGCGCAGGTGGGGCAGGGCCTCGAGCCCGTCCATCACCGGCATCGCCAGGTCGATGAGGATGACGTCGGGCAGCAGGCTGGTGACCACGTCGATGGCCTCCCGGCCGTCCGCGGCCTGCCCGACGACCTCGAAGTCCTCGGTGCGCCCGAAGGCGAGCGCGAGCAGCTCGCGCAGGTCCGGGGTGTCGTCGACGACCACCGTGCGGTGGGCCCGGGTGGCCATCAGGACGTCCTGCCCGCCGCTCGCAGTGGTCATGACCGTGGAGCGCCGGTGTCGTCGCGACCGGTGACCGCCGCGGAGTGGCGCAGCAGGCCCGCGGAGATCCCCTGCCCGTGCTCACCACCGCCGATGAGGTCGGTGATCATCTGGCTCGCGGCGACGATGGCGCCGTCGAGCGCGGCGTCGGCCTTCTCCTGCTCGCCCATCTCCAGCGCCATGCGGGCCACGACCAGGCCCTGAAGCACGGTGTCGTTGAGCTCGAGCGCCTGCTGCTCGCGGGCCCGGACGTCCTCGAAGAGCTGGGGGCCGGAGACCCCGCCGGAGTACGCCCGGCGCAGCGACCAGTAGTAGACGCCGACGATCGCGCCGACGACGTCCCAGATCGCCAGCGGCCAGCCCCAGGCGGTGCGCATGGCGAGACCCTCGACGAGGTCGACACCGAACCAGGGCAGCGTCATGTGCAGGCTGTGGGCGCCGTGGTGGACCGCGCAGGTGAGGAAGATCGCGGCCGTCGTCGCGCCGAGGACGTTCGAGCGCAGCTGACCCTCGCGGATCAACGGGCGGACGATCGCGAGGACGATCAGGGTGTAGGAGACCGCGATGATCGTGTTCGCGGTCAGGCCGACGTGCCACCACTCCACGGGTATTCCTCTCAGGCGCCGCCGCCGGCGAGCGCCAGCAGCAGCAGGGCGGACAGGGAGACCACGGCGGCCACCCGGGCGGGGCGGTGCCAGCGGACGGGGTCGGCCAGGGCCGGCACCGTGCTTTCGGGGCGGGGGACGACGGGCCGTTCGGTGCGCAGCAGCAGCACCAGCACGGCCACCACGGCCAGCAGCTGCCACCCCGCGACCGCGACGTCCCAACCGCCCCAGGCCTCGGGGGTGGGGGCGAGGACGGGGAGTCCCGTCGTACGTGCGACGAAGAGGGCGAGCAGGGCGACGAGGTGGACGGCGAGGGTGAGCCGGCACCGGGCGCGGGTCGCGCCGGTGGCCAGGGCGAGGGCGGCGAGCAGCTGACCGATCGCGAGCACGGCGAACGCGATGCCGAGGAGCGTCGCGGCACGTGCTGTCGGGAGCGCGAGCGCGGCGTGCACCCCCGCGGCGGCGGCGGAACCGAGGACGGCGAGCGGCAGCCAGGTCCCCGCCCGGACGTCGAGGGCGGGGAGGGGGGCGGCGAGCGGGGCGACCGGCAGCCCGAGGTCGCGGCGTAGCCGGGCGACCTGGACGGCGTGGTCGGTGGCCCGGGCGGGCCCGAGCACGCCTGCCCGGGCCAGGTGGACGGGGGCGATCAACGCGAGCGCGCCCGCCAGGCCCCCGAGCACGAGGAACCCGTGGGCTCCGTGCGCGAGGGCGGCGACGGTGGTGTCGGCGGTCACCCCACCATGATCGGCACGGAACGGACGTTTCCGAAGCTCTGGAGGCAACCTTGCAGGAACCTCCCGGTGGGCCTAGCAGCGGCGGGCGTTGACCACCAGCTTTTAAGACCATACATTCATCCAGACTTTGTATGAATGAAGGGGAGATCACATGAGCCTGGGCAGAACGGCCGTCGTGCTCGGCGGGAGCATCGCGGGACTGTGTGCCGCCGGGGCGCTCGCGCCGCACTTCGACGAGGTCCTCGTCCTCGAGCGGGACGAGCTGCCAGCCGATGCCGAGCACCGCCGCGGCGTGCCGCAGAGCAAGCACCCGCACTTCCTGCTCAACTCCGGGCGCCGAGCGATCAGTGAGCTCTTCCCCGGGTTCGAGGAGGACCTGATCGATGCCGGCGGCCTCCACCTGATGCCCTCGATGGACGCCGCCTACCTCGAAGGTGCCGGCTGGGCCTCACGCAAGCAGTCGTCGATGACCATGGTCTACAGCTCACGGATCCTGATCGAGCGGGTGCTGCGCGACAAGGTGCGCGAGGTGAGCAACGTCGCCATCCGCGAGGGAGTCTCGGTGCGCGGCATCGAGACGGCCGACGGCGGCACCGCCCGGGGCCGGGTCACCGGCGTCACCATCTCGACCGCCACCGGCGGCGACGAGCGGATCGAGGCCGACTTCGTCGTCGACGCCATGGGCCGCGGCTCGTCGGTGTCTGACTGGCTGGTGGCCGCCGGCTGGCCCGAGACCCCGGTGCAGACACTCGACGCCAAGGTCACCTACACCTCCCGGTGGTACGACCTCCCGACCCTCGAGGGCCGCCCCTCGTCTTGGTGGTGGCAGCACCTGGTGATCATGCCGACGCAGGACAAGGGCGACCACCCGCCCGAGCACGAGTTCCTCGCCAACTTCTTCCCCATCGAGGGCGGCCGGACGATCGCCTGCATGGGCTCATGGGGTATCGACATGCCCCGCACGACCGAGGACTTCGTGGCCTCGGCCGAGCGAGTGCGGGCACCGCTGTTCGCAGCAGCGATGGCCGAGTGCGAGCCGGTGTCCGAGGTCCACCTGACCCGCTCGACGGGCAACAAGTGGCGACGCTACGACCGGCTCCCCGCCGTACCCCTCGGCATCGCCTTCGTCGGTGACGCGATCTGCGCCTTCAATCCCTTCTACGCCCAGGGCATCAGCTCCGCAGCCGGGTCGGCGCTGATCCTCAGGGCGCACCTCCAGGCCGCCGCCGACTCCGGTCGGACGCTCGACCAACGGTTCTTCCAACGCTTCCTCGCCGCGCAGCGCAAGGGGCTCAAGGTGCCGTGGAGCATGGCGATGGCCCGCGACCGCGGCTACCAGTGCGCCACCGGCACCGAGACCCTCCCGGCGTGGCAGCGCAAGATCCTCGCCTCGATGACCTGGCCGGCGTTCAACCTCATCACCGGCGCAGCGCGTGAGGACGAGGTCGTGGACGAGCACTTCGCGCGCGTCTTCAACCTCGACGAGTCGCTGGGCGACATGATGCGGAGCCCCCGGGTGCTGGCGGGACTGCTGCGCTTCAAGGCCAACTCCCTGCTCGGCCGTCACAAGGTGCCGTTCGGGTTCGACGCGCGGCAGGACCCGCCGGGCACCGACTGGACGTCTCGTGGCGTGGACGAGCCCATCGAGATGGCAGGCGCCCGATGAGCACCACCTGTGAGGAGGCCGCGGAGCAGGTCACCCGCAACCTCGGGTTCGACTGCCACGACGTGAGTCCGGTCGTCTCGGTGCGCAACCCCTTCGACCTGGCGAACGGCACGATGCCGGTGCTCGAGCTGGTGATCATCGCGGGCGCGGTGTGGGCGCTGGTGCACGCCGTACGACGGCACCGCGCGGGCGATCCGGTCAACCTCGCGATCTGGTGCGCGTCGCTGATCTACCTGTTCGTCACCGAGCCGCCGCTCTATTTCCCCGAGTGGTTCGGTCTGGACGAGCAGTACGGCTTCATCTTCGCCCACAACCTCTTCACGGTGCAGTTCATGTGGGACCGGCTGCCGCTCTACATCATCGCGATCTACCCGGCACTGAGCCAGCTCGTCTACGAGGTGGTCCGGGTGATGGGGGTCTTCAAGCACCGTGGCGCGCTGGTCGGCTCGATCCTGGTCGCGTTCGTCTGCCAGGGGTTCTACGAGATCTTCGACCAGCTCGGCCCGCAGCTGAAGTGGTGGGGTTGGAACGACGACAACGTCATCGTGAACCATCCCTCCCTGGCCTCGGTGCCGATGAACAGCATGCTGCTCTTCGCCTCGGTGTCCTTCGGCGTGATGACGTTCCTCGCCGTCAAGCTGGCCGGGTCCAGGGCCCCCGGTGGCGGCCCGCGTCGCGGGTGGTCGCTCGCCTGGCGGATCGCGGTGGCCGGCGTGCTGACCCCGCCGTCGATGGCGCTGTTCGGGATCCCGTCCGCCGTGTTCGGCGGCGAGACGCCCAATGTCACGGCGCAGGCCTGGGTCCTCGGGATCGAGCTCGGACTGGTCTGGCTGGCCGGCCTCTGGATCCTGGTCAGCCACGTCCGGCGTCGGGACGCTGAGGAACCCGAGCCGATGACCCCGTTTGCGCTGATCTATCCCGTGGTCTACCTGGCCGCGATGGCGGCACTGTGGTTGGTGGCGCTCCCCGCGTTCCTGGACGCCGAGAACGGCATCACCAGCCAGGGCACGCCGGTGGGCAGCGGCTGGTACACGATCGCCTGCTTCGCCGGAGCCGCAACGGTCCTCGTCGTGCTCCACGGCGTTCGGCGCCGCGCCCGCGTCGAGGTGGGGTGAGCGGAAATGGGTCATCACGGTTGGCAGGGCAACCCGCCGCGGACCGAGGCCGAGGCACGGCAGCGGATCGTCGCGGCCGCCTCGTCCTGCGTCGAGAAGTTCGGGCCCGCCAAGACCACGCTGTCCGACGTGGCCATCGAGCTCGGCGTCACCCGGCAGACCGTCTACCGCTATTACGCCAACCTCGCCGAGCTCCTTGGCGCCCTCGCCCAGACCGGGCTCGAGGAGTTCGTCGACCGGATGCAGCGGCACCTGTCGACCTTCAGCACGCCGTCTGACGTCGCGATCGAGTCGGTCGTGTTCGCGGTCCAGGCGATTCCCCGCGAGCGCCACATCGGTGCGCTCTTCCAGGCCGGCGAGGCTGAGGTGTTCAGTCGCGACGTCACGTCGTCGATGGCGGTCGCGGTCGGCGCGGGCATCCTGCGCCGGGTCCCCGTCGACTGGTCCGAGATCGGGGTCGAGGACGACGAGCTCGAGGGCCTCGCCGAGATCCTGATGCGACTCTTCGTGTCGTTCCTGCAGCACCCCGCGGACCCGCCGCGGTCCGAGGACGAGCTGCGCAGCCTGGTGCGACGCTGGCTCGGACCTGCCCTCCAGGCGTGATCCAGACCACACCCCAGACTTGAGTGGAACAGACTCAACTCTCGGTACGTTGGGCCTGTCACGAGGGAGGAACCCTCGGCCATGTCACCCGTACGAAGAGGCAGGACCCGATGGACGCATCGAAGCTCACCACCCGCAGCCAGGAGGCGATCGGCCTCGCCAGCCAGCTGGCCACGAAGGCCGGCAACCCGCAGGTCGACCCGCTCCACCTGCTCACCGCACTGCTGTCGCAGACCGACGGGCTGATCCGCCCCCTGATCGAGGCCGTGGGGGTCGACCCCCAGCAGGTCGTCACCGCGGTCGCCGACGCCGTCGGCGCGCTCCCGGCGACGTCCGGACCGACCGTCTCCGGTCCGCAGGCCGCCGGTGCGCTGCAGCGGGTCTTCGTCTCCGCGATCGAGGCTGCCGAGTCGATGGGCGACGACTTCGTCTCCACCGAGCACCTGCTGGTGGCGCTGGCCGAGGTGGAGAGCTCCGCCCAGGCCGTGCTCACCGGCGCCGGCGTCACCGGCGCGGCGCTGCGTGCGGCGTTCAGCAGCGTCCGGGGCAGCACCCGGGTGACCACGCAGGACCCGGAGTCGACGTTCCAGTCGCTGGAGAAGTACGCCGTCGACCTCACCGGCCAGGCCCGGGAGGGCCGGTTGGACCCCGTCATCGGCCGCGACGCCGAGATCCGCCGGGTCATCCAGGTGCTGAGCCGTCGTACCAAGAACAACCCCGTCCTCATCGGTGAGCCCGGCGTCGGCAAGACGGCCGTCGTCGAGGGGCTCGCGCAGCGGGTCGTCGCCGGGGACGTGCCCGACTCCCTGAAGGGTCGACGGGTGCTCAGCCTCGACCTCGCCGCCATGGTGGCCGGCGCCAAGTACCGCGGCGAGTTCGAGGAGCGGCTCAAGGCGGTCCTGGAGGAGATCAAGGCCGCCGAGGGCCAGGTGATCACCTTCATCGACGAGCTGCACACCGTCGTCGGTGCCGGGGCCGGCGGTGACTCCGCGATGGACGCCGGCAACATGCTCAAGCCGATGCTGGCGCGCGGCGAGCTGCACATGGTCGGCGCGACGACCCTCGACGAGTACCGCGAGCGGATCGAGAAGGACCCGGCCCTCGAGCGCCGCTTCCAGCAGGTCTTCGTCGGCGAGCCCTCGGTCGAGGACACCGTGCAGATCCTGCGCGGCATCCAGGAGAAGTACGAGGCCCACCACGGCGTCCGCATCACCGACGCCGCGCTGGTGGCCGCCGCCACGCTGTCCGACCGCTACATCACCGGCCGCCAACTGCCCGACAAGGCGATCGACCTCGTCGACGAGGCGGCCAGCCGGCTGCGGATGGAGATCGAGTCCTCCCCCGAGGAGATCGACCAGCTCCGCCGCGCCGTCGACCGGATGAAGATGGAGGAGTTCGCGCTCGCCAAGGAGTCCGACGACGCCTCGATCGAGCGGCTCGCGGTGCTCCGCGCGGACCTCGCCGACCGCGAGGAGGAGCTGCGTGGTCTCGAGGCCCGCTGGGAGCGCGAGAAGGCATCCCTGGAGGGGGAGGGCGAGCTGCGCCGCGAGCTGGACCAGCTGCGCATCGAGGCCGAGCGCCTCCAGCGCGAGGGCGACTACGAGAAGGCCAGCGAGCTGCTCTACGGCCGGATCCCGGCGCTGGAGAGGCAGATCGAGGACACGCAGGCCGCCGAGGAGGTCGAGACCGACAAGCTCGTGGGCGAGGAGGTCGGTGCCGAGCAGGTGGCCGAGGTCGTGGAGGCCTGGACCGGCATCCCCACCGGCCGGATGCTCGAGGGCGAGACCGCCAAGCTGCTGCGGATGGAGGAGGTCCTCGGCGAGCGGCTGATCGGCCAGCGGACCGCGGTGGGCGCGGTCTCGGACGCCGTACGCCGCTCCCGGGCCGGGATCTCCGACCCGGACCGTCCCACGGGGTCCTTCCTCTTCCTCGGCCCCACGGGCGTCGGGAAGACGGAGCTCGCGAAGGCGCTCGCCGACTTCCTCTTCGACGACGAGCGGGCGATGATCCGCATCGACATGAGCGAGTACTCCGAGAAGCACTCGGTCTCGCGGCTGGTCGGGGCACCCCCGGGCTACGTCGGCTACGACGAGGGCGGTCAGCTCACCGAGGCCGTCCGCCGCCGGCCGTACTCCGTCGTCCTGCTCGACGAGGTCGAGAAGGCCCACCCGGAGGTCTTCGACATCCTGCTCCAGGTGCTCGACGACGGCCGCCTCACCGACGGGCAGGGCCGCACGGTCGACTTCCGCAACACGTTGCTCGTCCTCACCTCCAACCTGGGGTCCACCTTCCTGGTCGACCAGACGCTGGACGAGGAGCAGAAGCGGGCGTCGGTGATGGGCGTGGTGCGCTCCTCGTTCAAGCCGGAGTTCCTCAACCGGCTCGACGAGACGGTGCTCTTCGACCCGCTCGGGCCCGACGACCTGGCCCGCATCGTCGACCTGCAGCTGGCCGAGCTGGGCCGTCGCCTGGCCGTGCGGCGCATCGAGGTCGAGGTCGGCGACGAGGCACGCGCCTGGCTGACCCGCACCGGCTACGACCCGGCGTCCGGCGCCCGGCCGCTGCGCCGACTCGTGCAGACCGCCATCGGGGACGCCCTCGCCCGGCTGTTGCTGGGCGGTGAGGTCGTGGACGGCAGCACGGTGCGGGTCGACGTGGCCCCCGACGGTGACGGGCTGGCGCTCAGGCCTGCGTGATGGAATGAGCCCATGAGCGAGAGCGGCAAGGGCACCCCCAGACCCAGCCAGGTGACCCTGGCGGGGTGGGTGACGGTGTCCGCGTCGATCTTCCTCGTCATCGCCCTGTTCGAGTCCGTGTCGGGCCTGCAGACGCTGGAGGTCCGCGAGGGCGTCGAGGACTTCCTCGCCGAGCCTCCCGGCAGCGGCCTGGGCCTCGACGTCCCCGGCGCCCTGCAGGTGATGCGGGTCGTGATGCTCGTGGCGGGCGCCTGCGCGGCGGCGACGGGGGTGCTCGGTGTCTACGTGCTGCGCCGCGACCGGACCGCACGGGTGGTGCTCACCGTGCTCGCCGCAGTCCTCTTCCTCACCGCGCCGCTCGCCGGCGGCTTCCTCGCCATGATGGTGGCGGTCTCCGCAGTGCTGCTCTGGTCGCGCCCGGCCAACGACTGGTTCGCCGGCCGCCCGCCGCGCCAGGACCCCCACGCCCGCGATACCGCAGCAGCGATGTCCTCCTCGCACCGGAAGGGTGTCGTGATGACCGAGAACCCTCCCGGCCCCGAGCGGGACCGACCCGACGGTGGTGAGGGGCGACCTGCGCCGTACGTCCCCGGCGCCCAGGGTGGCGCCACCCCGCCGCCGACCGACGACCTCTCCGGCACCGGCTGGTCCGACCAGGCGCCCACCCAGCCGTGGGGCGGCGCCGAGCAGGACCAGCCCGACCAGCCGACCCCGTCTCAGCCGCCTCAGCCGACCCCGCCCCAGCCGGCGTACGGCGCCCCGGCCTACCCCGCGCAGGACCAGTCCGAGAAGGGGTACGCCCCGCACGGTGGCCCGGTGTGGGCTGGCGGCCCGGGCAGCCCCGGCGGTCCCGGTGCTCCGGGCAGGCGGCCGGGCACGGTGACCGCCGCGGCCTGGATCACCTGGGTCTCCAGCGGGCTCACGGCCCTGGTGATGGCACTGCTCACGGCGATGTTCCTGGCGGCCGGTGACGAGATCCTCAGCGAGATGCGGGCGACCGCGGAGTACGCCGAGATCGAGCGCGAGCTCGGCTCGGTCGGCATGGCCCCCGAGCAGCTCGTGGACGCGCTGTGGATCTTCGGCCTGGTCGGCCTGCTGTGGAGCGTCGCGGCGTTCGTGCTCGCGGTCTTCGCCTACCGGCGCAAGAACTGGGCGCGGATCATCCTCGTGGTCTCGGCGAGCGTGGTCGCGCTGTTCTCGTTGATGACGATCTTCAGCGGCATCAGCGCCGTCCCGCTGCTGGCGGCGGGCGCCACGATCGTCCTGCTCTTCGTCGGTGGCGCCAACGACTGGTACGCCGGCCGCACCCCGGGCGGACCGGCAGGCGGTCCCGGTGGCCCTCCCCCGGGGCAGTACCCCGGCCAGTACCCGGGCCAGGGGCAGTACCCCGGGCAGGGCCAGCAGGACCAGGGCGGCCCGCCGCGCCCCTGGTGATCTGCCCGCTCAGGCGTGCAGGTCGGCGGCGAGGAGCTTCTCGAGGCCGGCGTCGATGACGTCACCGTCCTTGCAGAACGCCCAGCGCACCAGGTGCCGGCCCTCGTGGAGGTCGTCGTAGAAGACCTGCGCGGGGATCGCCACCACCCCGGCCCGCTCGGGCAGGGCCTCGCAGAACGCCAGGGAGTCCTGGTGGCCGTAGCGGCGCACGTCGGTGAGCACGAAGTAGGTGCCCTCGGGCCGGTAGACGTCCACGTCCAGCTCGCCGAGGCCGGCGCAGAGCCGGTTCCGCTTCTCCTGCAGCTCGGCGGCGAGGGCGGCGACGAAGTCCTGTTGGGTGGAGAGCGCGTGGGCGACTGCTGGCTGGAGGGGAGCGCCGGAGCTGAACGACATCCACTGCTTGGCGCCCTCGAGGGCCTGCACCAGCTCGGCGGGCCCGGTCGCCCAGCCGACCTTCCAGCCGGTGAAGGAGAACGTCTTTCCCGCGCTGGAGAGGGTCAGCGTGCGCTCGGCCATCCCCGGGAGCGTGGCCAGCGGCACGTGGACACGGTCGTCGAAGACGAGGTGCTCGTAGACCTCGTCGGTGACGACGACCAGGTCGTGCTCGATCGCCACCGCCGCGACGGCCTCCAGCTCCTCACGGTCGAGGACTCGGCCGGTGGGGTTGTGGGGGGTGTTGAGCAGCAGGACCCGGGCCCGCTCGCTGACCGCGGCCGCCAGCGCCTCCCGCTCGAGGCGGAAGTCCGGTGCGCGGAGGGTGACGGGACGGCGTACGGCGCCGGCCATCTGGATCATCGCGGTGTAGGAGTCGTAGTAGGGCTCGAGCACGACCACCTCGTCACCGGGGTCCACCAGGCCGAGCAGCGCCGCGGCGATCCCCTCGGTCGCGCCGGTGCTCACGGTCACCTCGCTCGCGGGGTCCCAGGCCAGGCCGTAGTGGGCCTCCTGATGGGCGACGATCGCCTCGCGGAGCTCGGGGACGCCGGAGCCGGGGGCGTACTGGTTGCGGCCGCCGCGCAGCGCGTCGACGGCGGCCTCGACCACCGACGGCGGACCGTCGGCGTCCGGGAAGCCCTGGCCGAGGTTGACCGAACCGGTGCGGACCGCGAGGGCGGACATCTCGGTGAAGATCGTCGGCCGGATCCCGCCCAGGCGGGCGGCGGCGCGAGGACGAGGGTGGCTCCCAGGGGTGCTCATGTCCTCCGACCCTACGGCCGCCCTACGCTTGCGGCCATGAGCGACCGCGCAGCCCTCGTTGACCAGATCGTCCGCAAGGCCGTCGTGCACGGCCGGGTCACCCTGTCCTCGGGCAAGGAGGCCGACTACTACGTCGACCTGCGCCGGGTCACCCTCGACGCGGAGGCGGCACCCCTGATCGGCCGGGTGATGCTCGAGCTCACCGCCGACCTCGAGTTCGACACGGTCGGTGGTCTCACGCTGGGGGCCGACCCGGTCGCCACCGCGATGCTGCACGCCGCCGCGGCCCAGGGGCGGCGGCTGGACGCGTTCGTCGTCCGCAAGGCCGAGAAGGCGCACGGCCTCCAGCGCAGGATCGAGGGACCCGACGTTGCCGGGCGGCGGGTGCTCGCCGTGGAGGACACTTCCACGACCGGAGGCTCGGTCCTCACCGCGGTCGAGGCGCTGCGCGAGGCGGGCGCCGAGGTCGTCGGTGTCGCCGTCATCGTCGACCGGGGCACGGGAGCCCGCGAGCGCGTCGAGGCCGAGGGCTTCCGCTACCTGGCGGCGTACGGGCTCGAGGACCTGGGCCTGTCGGAGTGAGCAGCGCCCGTCCGGAGCCGGCGGCGATCCGGCGGCGACCGCCGTGGCGCGGCGTGCTCGACCTCGTCCGCGGCTTCCTCATCGGGATGGCCGAGCTGGTGCCGGGCGTCTCCGGCGGCACCGTCGCCCTGGTGACCGGTGTCTACGACGAGCTGATCGACTCCGCCTCCCATGTCCTGGCCGCCGGGCGCGCCCTGGTCCGGGGGCCGGACCGCTGGTCGCGGGCCCGCGCCGAGCTGGCCCGCACCGACTGGTGGCTGCTGGGTCCGCTGCTGGTCGGCATGGCCGCGGCGGTGCTGACCATGGCCGGCGTGATGGGGGCGTTCGTGGCCGACAGCCCCGAGCTGTCCCGGGGCCTGTTCCTCGGCCTGGTGGCCGCCAGCGTGGCCGTGCCGCTCCTCCTGCTCCCCCCGAGGACGCGTGATCGGAGCCCGCTGGTCGACGGGCTGTGGCTCGTCGGTGCGGCGGTCGTGGCCTTCCTCCTGACCGGCCTGGCCGGGGGGCGGGTGGTGGAGGACCCGGCGCTGGTGTGGGTTTTCCTCGCCGCGTCGGTCGCCATCTGTGCACTCGTGGTGCCCGGGGTCTCCGGCTCGTTCTTCCTCCTCGCGGTGGGGCTCTACGCCCCGACGCTCGCCGCGGTCGACGAGCGCGACCTCGCCTACGTCGCGGTCTTCGCGCTCGGCGCGGTCGTCGGCCTCGGGTCCTTCGTCCAGCTGCTGCACCACCTGCTGCACCACCGCCGCCGTACGACGCTCCTGGTTATGGCCGGGCTCATGGTCGGGTCGCTGCGGGCGCTGTGGCCCTGGCAGGGCGGCCAGGCCGTCGTGGACGGCGAGGCGAAGGGGACCGGAGCGCTCGTCGCGCCCTACGACCCGGTCGCCGGACCGGTCCTTCTCGCGCTCCTCGGGGCCGTGGTCGTGGGCGTCCTGGTGCTCGTCGAGCGGCGGGCGATACGGCGTGAGTTCGACGACGTCGGGGACACCTCTGGTGACGCGGCGGGCACCCCGCCGTCCCGGCCGTGAGCGACCCGGACGGCGAGCAGCGCGCGCCGTACGACCCGATGCCACACGGCCCCGAGGAGGTCGGGGTGGGCCCGTGGCCCGGGGGACATGAGGCCTGGCCCGCGGGTGACCAGTGGGACCCCGCGCTGCTCGAGCACGGCGACCGGCGCAACGTGGTCGACCGCTACCGCTACTGGACGATGGCCGCGATCGTCGCCGACCTCGACACCCGCCGGCACGCCTTCCACGTCGCGATCGAGAACTGGCAGCACGACTTCAACATCGGCACCATCGTGCGCACGGCGAACGCCTTCCTCGCCGCGGAGGTGCACATCGTCGGGAACCGCCGGTGGAACCGGCGCGGCGCGATGGTCACCGACCGCTACCAGCACGTGCGCCACCACGCGGACGTGCCGGCGCTCGCGGCGTACCTCGCCGACCACCCCGCCGGGCCGGTGACGCTGCTGGGGATCGACAACCTGCCCGGGGCGGAGCCGCTCGAGGCGACCGCGCTCCCGCGCTCGGCCTGCCTGCTGTTCGGGCAGGAGGGCCCGGGGCTCTCGGAGCAGGCGCGGGCGGTCTGCGACGGCACGCTGTCGATCGCGCAGTTCGGCTCGACCCGATCGATCAACGCCAGCGCGGCCGCCGCGATCGCGATGCACACCTGGGTCCGGCAGCACGCCGACCCGACCGGAGCGGGCGGCCGCGGCTGACGGTTTGTCCCGATCCGGGAGTTCGTGCGTCCGATTTTGCGCCCATGGGGGATCATGGAAGCAGCGCGCCGGGGTGGTGGAGGGCCACCCCGGCGCGCCTGTCTTTTTTCCGCCTCCCGTCGCTCAGCGGCGGGCGCGGCAGCCCTTCAGGCGCAGCGTCTTGACCTGGCCGCGCTTGATGAAGACCTTGCCCTTCGCGAGCACCGTGCCGCCGCGCGAGCAGGTCAGCGTGTAGCGCTCGCGTCCGCCACCGACGGTGACCTTCCGGCCGTCGAAGAGCGAGGCAGTCAGCTCGTAGGAGGGCGAGACCGACGCGTAGTTCACGACCCGGAGCACGTAGGTCCCGGCGGCGGCGTCGAAGACGCTGACCTCCTCCTTCAGGCCCGGCAGGTTGCCCGAGGACCCGACCATCTCGAGGGAGCCGTCGGCCTTCTTGCGGTAGACCTCGAGGTCGAGGTCGTCCGGGGTGGGCCAGGTGAGCCCGACCTTGAGCACACTGGCCGTCCTCGGCACGACGAACTCGTGGTCACTGCTCTGCGTCGGCATCGCCGTGCCCTCGAAGCGCTGCGAGTGGAACGGCTCGTCCACGGTCTCGGTGTAGGTGCGGGGCTTGACGACCGGACGGGTCGAGGGGTTGACCACCCAGCGGAACCGGCCGTTCCTGCCGACCCGGATCTTCGAGGAGACGGAGTCGGCGTACGTGCTCTCCCACGTCGGGGTCTTGAAGGACTTCGAGAGCCGCAGCACCGTGCCCTTGCGGGTGCGGCCCTCCAGCACCCCGTGGTAGCGGGTGTCGGAGGCGTGCGCGAGTGCGTTGAGGTACGCCGCCCGGAGCCCCTTGCCGGCGTACTTCTCGGTGCCGACGTACTGGCCGACGACGTCCTCGAAGGGCGGGTGGAACTCGTCCGGCCCGATCTCGAAGGTGTAGCCGTAGCCGCCGGTGGCGTTGTAGGACCAGTCCTCGGTCGTGCCGGTGGTGTCGTAGAGCTCCCAGCCGTGCTGGTTGGTGTAGCCGGTGGCCGCGGACATCTTGGCGCCGAGCCGCTTCAGGCCGGCCTCGTCGGGGGAGTCCCCGACCGGGATCCCGTCGTGGTCGTGCGTCGTCGGGTTCACGCCGTTCGGGCGCAGGATCATGTCGCCGAAGGTGTGGTTGCTGATGAGCATCGTGGTCTGCCGGCTGGCGACGAGGTCGCGGATGTTGAGCGTCTCGGGCTCGGAGAAGGGGGCCGCCCCGCGGTAGACCGGGCTGAGCTGGCCGATGAGCGCCAGCGGGTCGTTCGGGTCGGCGCTGTCACCGAGACTGCCTGCCGTGCCGGGGCCGCCCCAGAAGCCGGCGTAGTTGCGGTTCAGGTCGACACCCGCGCCGTACCCGCCGGGGCTGGAGAGGGTGGCGCGGCAGCCGCCCTCGGGGAGCGACTCGCCGTCGACGACACGGCAGTTCTTGCGCTTGTAGGCCTGGCCCGGGGTGCCGAGGATGACGCCGGTGCCGACCAGGCCGGTCGGGTCCTCGTCGGGCTGGAGGACGTTGAGGTCGACGAGCCCGCCGTCGGTGCGCGAGAGGTCGAAGCCGTCGGGGTTCACCACCGGCACCACGACCACGCGCGCGCGGTTGAGGAGACGGGTGACTCGACGCTTCTTGCCGTAGTTCTTGGCGATGTCGAGGGCGAACTCCATCGCGTGCTCGCCCGAGGGCCACTCGCGCGCGTGGTGCAGGCCCATCAGCAGGAAGGTCGGGGTGCTCGTCGTCGCCTTCTTCACCCCGCGGCCGATCTCGACGGCCTTCACCGGGCGGCCCTCGACGGAGGGTCGCTTCAGGGTGAACGAGCGGACCAGCTTCGGGTGGCGCTTGGCCAGCGCGGCCATGTCGGCCTCGTAGTCGGCCAGGGTCCGGTAGGAGTTGCGACCCGACGGGAGCGCGGTGCGCGGGTTGGCCTTGGCGAACGCCTCGTCCTGGGCACGGATCTGGGCCAGCCGCTTGCCGAGGTCGGGGATCCGGACCTCGTAGTCGAATCCGGCATCCTCGAGGACCCGGCGCTCCGCCGCGGTGTGCAGCACCACCTCGACGTAGTCGTGACCGGCGTGCTCGGTCACGTCCAGGCCGAGGGCCACCACCTTGTCGCGCGCCGCCCGCGAGTCGGCGTGGACGGTGATCAGCTGGGGGGCGAAGTCCTCGGTCAGCGCAGGGGCGCTGCCGGCGGTGGTCGGCGCGAGGACGGCGGTGCCGCCCAGCACGAGGCCGGCGAGGGAGCCGGCGAGAGCGAGACGGGTGGAGACGGTACGACGCTTCATGCAGGACTCCTGGCGGACACGGACGCGATGCCCTCCTAACTGCGCAGACACCCCCGGGGCTACGGGCAGCTGCCGACGGGTCCCGCGACGGGTCCCGCGGCGGGTCCCGCGGCGGGTCCCGCGGTGGGGACCGGACGTGCCCGCCCCGCCTCACGCCGCACGGCCTAGAGTGAGCGCGACCGGCCGCCGTACCGCACGAGGAGCCCCCGATGCCCATCGCCACCCCCGAGGTCTACGCCGAGATGCTGGACAAGGCGAAGCGTGATTCCTTCGCCTACCCTGCGATCAACGTCACGTCGTCCCAGACGCTCAACGCCGCGCTCAAGGGCTTCGCCGACGCCGGCAGCGACGGGATCGTGCAGGTCTCCACCGGCGGCGCGGAGTACCTCTCCGGTCCGTCGATCAAAGACATGGTCACCGGCTCGGCCGCGTTCGCCGCGTACGCCGCCGAGGTGGCCAAGAGCTACCCCGTCAACATCGCGCTGCACACCGACCACTGCCCCAAGGACAAGCTCGACGGCTTCGTCCGCCCCCTGGTGGCGCTCTCCGCCGAGCGGGTCAAGGCCGGCCAGGCGCCGTTGTTCCAGTCGCACATGTGGGACGGGTCCGCGGTGCCGCTGGAGGAGAACCTGCAGATCGCCGAGGAGCTCCTCGCAGCCTGCGCGGCGGCGAAGATCATCCTCGAGATCGAGGTCGGCGTGGTCGGTGGCGAGGAGGACGGCGTCGTCGGGGCCATCGACGAGAAGCTCTACACGACGCCCGAGGACGCGCTGGCCACCGTCCGGGCGCTCGGGATCGGCGAGAAGGGGCGCTACATGACCGCGCTGACCTTCGGCAATGTGCACGGCGTCTACAAGCCCGGCAACGTCAAGCTGCGCCCGGAGATCCTCAAGGCCGCCCAGGAGGCCGTCGTCACCGAGCTCGGCCTCGAGGCCGGCAGCCTGCCCTTCGACCTCGTCTTTCACGGCGGGTCGGGCTCGACCGCCGAGGAGATCGGCGCGGCCGTCGACTACGGCGTCATCAAGATGAACGTCGACACCGACACCCAGTACGCCTTTACCCGCCCCGTCGCCGCGCACATGTTCGCGAACTACGACGGGGTGCTGAAGGTCGACGGCGAGGTCGGCAACAAGAAGCAGTACGACCCACGCGCCTGGGGCAAGGCCGGCGAGGCCGGCATGGCCGCGCGCGTCGTCGAGGCCTGCGAGAACCTCCGCTCCGCCGGGACGTCCGTCTCCGGCTGACGCTCCCGCGGCGCCCGGACCACCGCGCCCCCGGACCGTGCCGATTCCGGCAGGGCCCGGGGGCGACGTGCGTCGCGGGCTGGTCGGCGTACGGCCTGGTGGGTGGGTTGAGCCGATGCGTGGACAGGTTCTTCGGGGTTGGAAGGGTCCAATCCGGCGCAGAACCTGAAAGTCACTACACGTGTAGTGACTTTCGACCTCACTCCACCAGCGCCCAGACGGTGACGTCGGAGGGGACGGGGGAGGGGGAGCGTTCGGGGTGAGGGCCGGGGGCGGTGCTGAGGAGGGGGCGTACACCGGCGGGCAGGTCGACGGGGGCGTCGCCGAAATTGGTCACGACGAGCACCTCGCCCAGCGGCGTACGGCGGCGCAGCGCGAGCACGTCGGCACCGAGCGTGTCGTCCCAGGTGTGGTCTCCCTCGCCGAGCCGGAGCTCGCGGCGCAGCCGCAGGGCACGCCGGTAGAGCTCGAGGGTCGACCCGTCGACGCCGGTCTGCCGGTCGGCGGCGAGGTCGCCGTACGCCGGCGGCTGGGGCAGCCAGGACCGTCCGGTCGGGCTGAAGCCGTACGCCGGCGCGTCGGCCACCCACGGGATCGGGACGCGGCAGCCGTCGCGCCCGGCCACCGTGCCCTCGTGGCGGAACCACGTGGGGTCCTGGCGGACGTCGTCGGGCAGCGTGGTGTGGTCCGGAAGCCCGAGCTCCTCGCCCTGGTAGAGGTACGCCGACCCCGGCAGCGCGAGCATCAACGCGCTCGCCGCGCGGGCCCGGTGTAGGCCCAGCTCCGCGTCGGGCTGGGGGTCGCGGGGGCCGATGCCGAGCCCGACGTGGGCGCCCGGGTCGTCGGTCCCGAGCCGGGTGGCGTGCCGGACGACGTCGTGGTTGCTCAGCACCCAGGTCGTCGGCGCACCGACGACGGCGTTGGCCGCCACCGAGCGGTCGACCGCGGCGCGGAGCGCTGCGGGCTCCCAGCGGGCACCGAGGAAGGTGAAGTTGAACGCCTGGTGCATCTCGTCGGCACGCACGTAGCGGGCGAGCCGCTCGGGCGGGTCCACCCACGCCTCGGCGACCATCATCCGCGAGCCGGCCGGCTCGTAGGAGTCGAGCACGGCGCGCCACGTGCGGTAGACGTCGTGGACCTCCTCCTGGTCCCACATGGGCGGCAGCTCGCCCTCCTCGGTGGCGCCGCTGAGCAGGGCGAGCTTCTCGTCCCAGTCCGGGAGCCCCTCGGCCTTGACCAGCGCGTTGGCGACGTCGACCCGGAAGCCGTCCACCCCGCGGTCGAGCCAGAAGCGCAGGACGGAGAGGAACTCCTCGCGCACCTCGTCGTGGGACCAGTCCAGGTCGGGCTGCCGGGTGTCGAACAGGTGCAGGTACCACTGCCCGGGCCGGCCGTCGGCCTCGCTCACGCGGGTCCACGCCGGTCCGCCGAAGACGCTGCGCCAGTCGTTGGGCGGCTCCTCCCCGTCGGCCCCGCGGCCGTCGCGGAAGAGGTAGCGGGCCCGCTCAGGGCTCCCCGGCCCGGCGGCGAGCGCGGCCCGGAACCAGACGTGCTCGTCGGAGGTGTGGTTGGGCACCAGGTCCACGACCACCCGGAGCCCGAGGTCGTGGGCGCGCGCCACGAGCGCGTCGGCGTCGGCGAGGGTCCCGAACAGGGGGTCGACGTCGCGGTAGTCGGCCACGTCGTACCCGGCGTCGGCCATCGGCGAGGTGTAGAAGGGGGAGAGCCAGACCGCGTCGACTCCCAGGTCCGCGAGGTAGGGCAGTCGCGCGGTGATGCCGGGCAGGTCGCCGATGCCGTCGCCGTCGCCGTCGGCGAAGGACCGTGGGTAGACCTGGTAGATCACGGCATCGCGCCACCAGTCGGTGGCGCGCGCCGGGTCGCTGCCTAGGCCCACGACAGGGTCCACGGCGGGGTCGAGGGTGGGGTCGACGGCGGGGGTGCTCGACATGGCGCCATCGTGGCAGGCGACTGGGTGCTCCGGTCATCGGCGGGCGGTGCTCGGACGCCGGCGACCCGGCGGTCCCGCCCGGTACGGACCCGCCTGCGACCATGGGCGACATGAGCTTTCCCGATCTGATGGCCGGCCCGCCCCCGACGCACCTGCCCGAGGACCCCGCGGCCGCGGACCTCGAGGCGGGCACCAGCCCGACCGACGTCGTACGTCGGCACCCGGAGTCGCCGCTGGCGTGGGCCACGCTGGCCGAGGAGGCCCGCGACGAGGGGGCGGACGACGTGACCGTCTACGCCTATTCCCGGGTCGGCTACCACCGCAGCCTGGACCTGCTCCGGCGCAACGGCTGGAAGGGGCACGGCCCGGTGCCGTGGGACCACGAGCCGAACCGCGGGTTCCTGCGGTCGCTGGCCCTCCTGGCCCAGGCTGCGAACGCGATCGGCGAGGAGCCGGAGGGTCGGCGTTGCGCGGAGTTCCTGCGCGACTCCAGCCCCGAGGGGCACGCCGCGCTGCTGGGCTGAGACGCCAGCAGGGTTCGGACGTGGCCGAGGCGTCGGAATCGTCCCCTGCACGATTCCGACGCCTCAGCACCACGTGCCTCGAGTCGGGCCCGCCCAGGTTCCGCCGGTCGCTCGACGCGGCCCACGTCCCCCGTGGCCGTCCCCCGTCGCGCTGCACCGTCGTCCGCCCGCCGGGTGCCCTGTCGTGGCCAGCGAACGGGTCCCGGACGGGACGCCGACTCGATGCGGACGACGCTAGTTGCCGACATGGGTCGCGTCTCGGCAGCAAATGGACTCCGGCAGTAACATGCCGCTATGGCCGACCACCTGCTCGCGGCGGTCGGGATGGATGCCGCCGCCGAGCACCTCTACCGCTCCCTGCTGCGGCACTCGGGGGGGCCGGTGGAGGATCTCGCCCGGACGACCGGGCGGACTGTCCCCGTCCTCGAGCGTGACCTCGCGCCGCTGCGTGCGGCCGGGCTTGTGCGGGTCGCCCGTGGCCGGGTCACCCCGGTCGACCCCGGGGAGGTGCTGCCCGCCCTCATCGCTGAGGAGTCCCGCCGGCTCGGCCAGCAGGAGGAACGCCTGCGTGCGCTCCACGACGCCGTCCCCGTCCTGCGAGCCGAGCACGAGCGCCCGGTGGAGGAACCGGCCGTCGCCCTCGTCGGCGAGGTGCTGGAGGGCGCGGACCTGGCGGCGGCGTACGTCGCGCTGGTCGAGCAGGGGTCCGGGCCACTGCGCTGGCTGCGACCCACCGTCGACATCGGGCGCTCCGACGACCCCGGCGTGCGAGCGCTCGAAGACGCCGTCCGTACGGCGGTGAGCCACGGCCGCCGGTCGCAGGCGGTCTATCCCGCACGTGCGCTCCAGCAGGCGCCCGGCGAGCTGCGCACCCGCGCGGCGTACGGCGAGGAGATCCGGGTGATGGCGGCGGTCCCCAGTTACCTCTCGATCCTCGGGGACGCGGGCGTGGTGCTCCCCGAGGTGTGGGGGTCCGAGACCGGGAGCCGCACCGTGGTGCGCGGCCCGGGCCTGGTGCGGCTGGCCGAGCTGGCCTTCCGGGGTCTGTGGGAGCGGGCCCTGCCGATCCCCGGTCTCGAGCCCCGGCAGACCGATCGTCGCTCCCGGGAGCGCACGCTCCTGCTCGAGCAGCTCGCCGGCGGCGCGAAGGACGAGCAGATCGCCCGCGTCCTCGGCCTCGGCCTGCGCACGGTGCGGCGGCGCGTCGCCGAGGTGATGGAGGAGCTCGCGGTGGAGACGCGGTTCCAGGCCGGCATGGAGGCCGTCCGCCGCGGCTGGCTCTGACCCGTCAGCGGGGCAGGGTCATCTGGAACGCGGCCGGCTCGACGTGCCAGGTGCGGTTGCGCTCGGGGGCGGAGAGCTCGCCGTCGGCGGAACACCGGAACTCCTCACCGGTGACCTGGACCCGCTGCCCGCGCAGGTGGCGGACGTCGTCGCGCTCCTGGTGCTCGCCCTTGCGCAGCTTCGCGGCGTACCCGAACCGCGCCAAGGGGCCGATCGCGAAGGAGATCATCACGTCGATGGAGCCGTCCTCGGGAGAGGCGTCGGGGGTCAGCTCGGTGCCCCCACCGACGTGGCTGCTGTTGCCGAGGGCGACCTGGAGCACCGGGTGGTCGACGTCGGCGACGACCTCGCCGTCGACCTCCACCCGGAGTCGGACGAACGGGGGGCGGACCGAGGCGATGAGCGCCCCGATCGGGTAGCCCAGCCGGCCGAGCTTGATCTTGCCGAGGTGGTCCTTCCAGCTGTGTGCCCTCCGCGAGGCCTCGGCACCCACCCCGATGTGCACGTTGTTGACCACCACGTTGCCGGCGCAGTCCACGAGCAGGTCGACCGGGCGAACGTCCCCCTCGAGCACCAGGCGGGCGGCCTCCTCCGGGTCCAGGGGGATCCCCTGGCCACGGGCGAAGTCGTTGCCGGTGCCCAGGGGCAGCAGCGCGAGGGTGGTCGCGGCGAGGTCGTGGCGCCGGTGCAGGGCGGCCACGACGGCGTGCAGGCTGCCGTCCCCACCCGCGACGACGATGCGCCGGGAGCCCGCGCGGTGCAGGACCCCGTCGAGCTCGCCGGGGTTGCTGGTCGCTGCCACCTCGACGTCACCCTTCTCGCGCAGCACGGCGAGGGCGCGCTCGAGGTTCTCCTCGTCGGCCGTGCCCGCGTCGGCGTTGGTGATCAGCAGCAGGGGATCCACGGCGGCGAGACTACAACCGGGGTCTACGGCGTCGGTCTTGGTAGCGTGGGGCCGCAAGAGCCCCGGTCGCTGTTGCCCCGGGGCTCGTGTCGTGCCAGGACGGCGCGACCCGACCGACCCGAGGAGACCGTGATGCCCGCGATCGTCGTGCTCGGCGCCCAGTGGGGCGACGAGGGCAAGGGCAAGGCCACCGACCTGCTCGCCACCAGCACCACCATCGACTACGTGGTGCGCACCAGCGGCGGCCACAACGCCGGCCACACCATCGTCGTCAACGGCGAGAAGTACGCCACCCACCTCCTCCCGAGCGGCATCCTCACCCCGGGCGCCACCTCGGTGATCGCCAACGGCGTCGTGGTCTCCCCCGAGGCGCTCTTCCGCGAGCTCGACGGCCTGCTCGAGCGCGGCGTCGAGCTCGCCGACCTCAAGGTGAGCGCCAACGCCCACGTGATCGCGCCGTACCACACGGTCATCGACAAGGTCACCGAGCGCTTCCTCGGCAAGAACCTGATCGGCACTACCGGCCGCGGGATCGGACCGGCGTACGCCGACAAGATCAACCGCATCGGCATCCGCGTCGCCGACCTCTTCGACGAGGGGATCCTGCGCCAGAAGGTCGAGGCGGCGCTGGACCTGAAGAACCAGGTGCTGGCGAAGGTCTACAACCGTCGCGCGGTCACCGTCGACGAGGTCGTCGAGGAGCTGCTTTCCTACACCGACCGGCTGCGCCCGATGGTCGCCGACACCAGCCTGATGCTGAACAAGGCCCTCGACGCCGGCGAGACGGTCCTCTTCGAGGGCGCCCAGGCCACGATGCTCGACGTCGACCACGGCACCTATCCCTTCGTGACGTCGTCCAATCCGGTCGCCGGCGGCGTCTGCATCGGGGCGGGTGTCGGCCCCACCCGCATCGACCGGGTGATCGGCGTGATCAAGGCCTACACGACCCGCGTCGGCTCCGGCCCGTTCCCGACCGAGCTCTTCGACGACGACGGTGAGGCGCTGCAGCGCATCGGAGGCGAGATCGGCGTCTCCACCGGCCGCACGCGTCGCTGTGGCTGGTACGACGCCGTGATCGCCCGCTACTCCGCCCGGGTCAACGGGCTGACGGAGTTCTTCCTCACCAAGCTCGACGTGCTCGACGGGTGGGAGCGGATCCCGGTCTGCGTCGGCTACGAGATCGATGGCGTGCGCCACGACGAGATGCCGATGACCCAGACCGAGTTCCACCACGCGAAGCCGGTCTACGAGTACTTCGACGGCTGGGGCGAGGACATCACCGGCTGTCGGACCTTCGCCGACCTGCCGCCCAACGCGCAGGCCTACGTCCACGCGCTGGAGGAGATGTCGGGTGCGCCGTTCTGGGCCGTCGGGGTCGGGCCCGGGCGCGAGCAGACGCTGGTGGTCCGCGAGCCCTGAGCCGCCATTAGGGTGGTGTCCCGTGAAGACCCTCGTCATCGGCCCTGGCGGCCGTGAGCACGCGCTCGCCCTCGCGCTGTCGCGCGACCCGGGGGTGAGCGAGGTGCACGTCGCCCCGGGCAACCCGGGTGCCGCGGCGGTGGCCACGCTGCACGATGTCGACGCCGTCGACCCGGATGCGGTGGCCGACCTCGCCGAGCGCCTGGCGGTCGACCTCGTCGTCGTGGGTCCCGAGGCGCCGTTGGTCGCCGGGGTCGCCGATGCCGTCACCGCGCGGGGGATCGCCTGTTTCGGCCCCTCGGCCGACGCGGCTCACCTGGAGGGGTCGAAGGCCTTCGCCAAGGAGGTCATGGCCGCCGCCGACGTCCCGACGGCGATGGCGCGGGTGTGCGACACCCTCGAGGAGGTCAGCGAGGCCCTCGACGCGTTCGGGGCGCCGTACGTCGTCAAGGACGACGGGCTCGCGGCCGGCAAGGGCGTGGTCGTCACCGACAACCGTGACGAGGCCGTCGCGCACGCACTGGCCTGCGAGCGGGTGGTCATCGAGGAGTTCCTCGACGGCCCCGAGGTCTCGCTGTTCGCGATCACCGACGGCTCGACGGTCTACCCGCTGCAGCCGGCCCAGGACTTCAAGCGGATCTACGACGACGGCGAGGGACCGAACACCGGCGGGATGGGCGCCTACACGCCGCTGCCGTGGGCCTCGGAGAACCTCGTCGCCGAGGTGCTCGACCGGGTCCTGCAGCCCACCATCGACGAGATGGCCCGCCGCGGCACCCCCTTCCGTGGCCTGTTGTACGCCGGGCTGGCGTTGACCAGGCGTGGCGTGCGCGTGGTCGAGTTCAACGCCCGTTTCGGCGACCCCGAGACCCAGCCGCTGCTGGCGCTGCTGGACTCCCCGCTCGGCACCCTGCTGCACGCCGCCGCGACCGGCCGCCTCCACGAGATCCCGGTCCCGGTCTGGAAGTCCGGCGCCGCCGTCGCCGTGGTGATGGCCTCGGCCGACTACCCCGACACCCCCCGCCTCGGGGACGAGATCACCGGGATCGCCGCAGCGGAGTCCATCGATGGTGTCGACGTGATCCACGCCGGCACCCGCCTCGACGACGACGGACGCCTGGTCACCTCCGGCGGTCGGGTCCTCGCCGTGACCGCCGTGCGCGGAAGCGTGGCCGACGCGCGCACGGCGGCGTACGCCGGCGTCGCCGAGATCGAGTTCGACGGCGCCCAGCACCGCACCGACATCGCCGCCGGCATCTGACGCACCCAGGAGCACAGTGAGCATCCCCAACGTCCTCGCGGGCCGGTACGCCGGCGCCGACCTTGCCCGGCTCTGGAGCCCTGAGCACAAGATCGTGCTGGAGCGGCAGCTGTGGATCGCGGTCCTGCGGGCCCAGCGCGACCTCGGCATCGACGTGCCCGACGGTGTCGTGGAGGCCTACGAGGCCGTCGTCGACCAGGTCGACCTCGCCTCCATCGCCGCCCGCGAGCGGGTCACCAGGCACGACGTGAAGGCCCGCATCGAGGAGTTCTGCGCGCTCGCCGGGCACGAGCACGTCCACAAGGGCATGACCTCGCGCGACCTCACCGAGAACGTCGAGCAGCTCCAGGTACGCCGCTCCCTGGAGCTCCTGCGCGACCGCGCGGTCGCGACGGTGGCCCACCTGGCCCGGCTGGCTGCCGAGCACGAGAGCACCGTGCTCACCGGCCGTTCCCACAACGTCGCCGCGCAGGCCACCACCCTCGGCAAGCGCTTCGCCACCGTCGCTGACGAGATGCTGGTGGCGCTGGCCCGCGTCGAGGAACTCCTGGCCCGCTACCCGCTGCGTGGCATCAAGGGGCCGGTCGGCACGTCCCAGGACATGCTCGACCTGCTCGACGGCGACGCGAGCCGGCTCGCCGAGCTCGAGGAGCGGGTCGCGGCCCACCTCGGGTTCGACGCGGTGCTCACCAGCGTCGGTCAGGTCTACCCGCGCTCGCTGGACTTCGACGTCGTCTCCGCGCTGGTCCAGCTCGTCTCCGGCCCCTCGAACCTCGCGACCACGATCCGGCTGATGGCCGGCATCGAGCTCGTCACCGAGGGGTTCGCCGAGGGACAGGTCGGCTCCTCGGCGATGCCGCACAAGATGAACACCCGCTCCGCCGAGCGGGTCAACGGGCTCGCCGTGGTGCTCCGCGGCAACCTCGCGATGCTCGGCGAGCTCGCCGGCGACCAGTGGAACGAGGGCGACGTCTCCTGCTCCGTGGTGCGCCGGGTCGCGCTGCCCGACGCCTTCTTCGCCGCCGACGGCCTCTTCCAGACCTTCCTCACTGTGCTCGGGGAGTTCGGCGCGTTCCCAGCGGTGATCCAGCGCGAGCTGGACCGCTACCTGCCGTTCCTGGCCACCACGAAGGTGCTGATGGCGGCCGTGCGCAACGGGGTGGGTCGCGAGGTCGCCCACGAGGTGATCAAGGAGCACGCGGTCGGCGTGGCGCTGGAGATGCGCCAGGGGCTGGCCACCAACGACCTCCTCGACCGGTTGGCCGCCGACGAGCGCCTGGGCCTGGATCGCGGCGCGGTCGACGCCCTCGTGGCCGAGCCGATCGGGTTCACCGGCGCCGCGGTGGCGCAGGTCCAGGAGGTCTGCCGCCGGGTCGAGGCCGTCGTGGCCCGCCATCCCGAGGCGGCGGCGTACCGCCCCGGCGCCATCCTCTGAGCGCAGCGGCGACCTGGGATACCGTGCCAGCGGGCGCCGAGCAAGGTGCTCCCGTAGGCACGATGAGGGGCAGCATGTCCACCGCGAACCGGCCTTCTCGTGAGCGGGAGGCCCACACCCCGGCGTACGACGTCGCGGACCTCACGAACTGTGACCGCGAGCCGATCCACGTCCCCGGGGCGGTGCAGCCGCACGGATTGCTGCTTGGGCTGGACGACGCCGGCACGGTCGTGGTCGCCTCCGCCAACTGCCCCGCGATGGTGGGGGCGTCCGTCGAGGACGTCGTCGGGTCCGCGCTCGCCGACGTGGTCGGGACGCCGGCGGCGCGCTCGATCCTCGCGCTCAACGGGTCCGGTGACCTCCGCGAGCCGATCCGACTGGTGCTGACGCCGGCCGGCGGGGTGCTCGCCGAGGGGGAGGCGGACGTCGTCCTGCACCGTGCCGGGGAGCGGGTCGTGGTGGAGATCGAGCCACGGGTGGACCTGGCCTCGCTGCCGCCGGTCTCCTACCGCTCGGCCCGTGGGGCCGTGCTCCGGCTGACCGAGGCACCCGACGCCGAGGAGCTCACCCGACAGCTGGCCCGGGAGGTCCGTGACGTCACCGGATTCGACCGGGTGATGGTCTACCGCTTCGACGCCGACTGGAACGGCGAGGTGGTCGCCGAGGACAAGCGCGAGGACCTCAACGCCTTCCTCGGGCTGCACTACCCGGCCTCCGACATCCCCGCCCAGGCCCGCCGGCTCTACACCGTCAACTGGACCCGGCTGATCGCCGACGTCGGGTACGACCCCGTCCCGCTCCACCCGTTCGCCGACCCGGCCACGGGCGCACCGCTGGACCAGTCGCACTCCGTGCTGCGCAGCGTCTCCCCGCTGCACATCGAGTATCTCTCCAACATGGGGGTCACCGCCTCCATGTCGGTCTCCCTCATCGTCGACGGCCGGCTCTGGGGCCTGGTCGCCTGCCACCACTACGCGGGACCCCACCGCCCGTCGCTGGACGCGCGCTCGGCCGCGGAGTTTCTCGGCCAGAGCGCCTCGGCGCTGCTCGCCGACCGGCTTCGCAACGACGTCGACCAGGCCACGAGCCGGGCCGCGGCGGTCGTTGCCGGCATCATCGCCGGCGCCGCCGACCACCCCGGTGAACCGCACGAGGCGCTGCTCCAGCACCCCGACCTGCTCGACCTCTTCGACGCATCCGGCGCGGCCGTGCTCGTGGACGGCCGGCTGCACACCGTCGGCGAGGTTCCGGACGAGGTGACGCTGCGGCGCATCGGCCAGGAGCTGCACACCGCCGGGGAGATCGCCAGCAGCACTGACGCGCTGGGTCGTCGCGCCCCCCGTCTCGCCCAGGCCTCACCGGTCGCCTGCGGCGCCCTGCGGGTGGGGGGCGACCCGGACCGGTGGCTGCTCGTTCTGCGTCCCGAGATCCTGCGCGTCGTCGACTGGGGAGGCGACCCCACCAACAAGGCGCTCGCGCTCGCCGAGGGGCCCGACGTACGGCTGAGCCCGCGCAGGTCCTTCGACAAGTGGCGCCAGGAGGTCCGCGGGACCAGCATCCCGTGGGAGCCCTGGCAGCTCGACGCGGCCCGCCGGCTGGATGCCGGGCTGTCCGCGACCGCCGTACGCCAGGTGCAGAACCAGGTGCGCATCGCCGAGTCGCTGCAGCGCTCCGTCGTGCCCGAGACGGCCCCGCACTTCCCGGGCCTCGAGCTCAGCGGCCTCTACCGGCCGGCCCAGGGCGGCCAGCTGGGTGGGGACTGGTGGGACGCGCTTGCGCTCGCCGACGGGCGGGTCGCCGTCGTCGTCGGGGACGTCTCCGGGCACGGGGTGCGTTCCGCGACGGCGATGTCCCAGGTCCGGATGGCCCTGCGCGCCTACCTCATCGAGGGCGCGCCGATCGCTGCGTGCCTCGACAAGCTCGATGCCGTCGTCACGCAGCTCCTCGACGGCCACACCGCCACCGTCCTCGTCGCCGCCATCGACCTGGTCGACCGGACGGTCGAGATCGCCAGCGCCGGGCACCTGCCGCCGCTGCTGCTCACCACCACCGGGGGCCGGGTGCTCGAGGTCGCCTCGCGTCCGCTGCTCGGCGTCGGCGTGCCCGGCGGGGAGTCCACGGTCGTCGAGCTGGGTGAGGGCGACGTCGTCCTGCTCTACACCGACGGCATGGTCGAGGAGCGCCACATCGCGATCGACCGCTCCATCGCGGGCGCGCTCGCCCGGGCCGAGGAGCTGCCGGTGCACGGTGGTGCGCTCGAGCACTGGCTCGAGGGCCTGCTCGCCGGTGTCGGCAGCGAGCTTCCCGACGATCGCACGGCGGTCGCGTTCCGCCTGGTGGGTTGATCCGCCCGTGACCGGCCCCGTCACCGTCTCGATCACCCGCCACGTCGACCCGGACCGCGCTGACGAGATGCTCGCCTGGATCCGCGCAGGCTCCGCGCTGGCCACGAAGTTCGAGGGGTTCCTGGGGAGCGGCTGGGTGCGCCCGGGCGCCGGCTCCGACACCTGGCACATGCTCTATCGCTTCGCCGACGACGCGTCGTTGGCGCGGTGGGAGGCCTCCTCGCAGCGCCGGTGGTGGCTGGGCGCGGCCCAGGGCATCGTCGGGGAGTCGCAGGTGCAGCGGCTGACCGGGATCGAGGGCTGGTTCGACACCCCGAGCGCGGTCGACGTCGACGACCTGCGTCCCGCGCCGCCGGCGCCGCCCCGGTGGAAGCAGGCGTGCGTCATCTTCCTCATCTTCTTCCCGCTCAGCCTGGCCGCCAACGGGCTCGGTGCGCTGCTGGTGCCGGACCTGGTGCTGCCGTTCCGCGTGCTCCTCACGGTGCTCGTGATGACCCCCTTGATGACCTACCTGCTGCTGCCCTGGATCACCCGGCGGATGGAGTGGTGGCTGTACGGGCGGCCGGCACCCTGGTCGCGGAGCCGGCGCTGACTAGGCTGGCGGGGTGACCCCCGCCCTCCCCACCGCCGCACCCATCGACGGCGCCGAGCACGTCCACACCGGCAAGGTCCGTGACCTCTACCGGCTCACCGAGGGGCCCTGGACCGACCACCTGCTCATGGTGGCCAGCGACCGCATCTCGGCCTTCGACTTCATCCTCGACACCCCGATCCCCGACAAGGGCGCGATCCTGACGCGGATGTCGCTGTGGTGGTTCGAGCAGCTCTCGGACCTGGTGCCCCACCACGTCGTCTCGACCGACGTGCCCGAGGCCGTGCGCGGCCGGGCGGTCGTGTGCCGTCCGCTCGAGATGTTCCCGGTCGAGTGCGTCGCCCGTGGCTACCTGACCGGCTCCGGGCTGGTGGACTACCGCGCGACCGGGGAGGTGTGCGGTGTCCCGCTGCCCGACGGCCTCGAGGACGGCTCGCGGCTCCCGGAGCCGATCTTCACGCCCGCCACCAAGGCGGCGTTCGGCGACCACGACGAGAACGTCTCCTACGCCGCGGTCGTCGACACCATCGGCGCCGAGGACGCCGCCGCGCTGCGGCACCTCACCCTCGCCGTCTACGAGCGGGCCGAGACGATCGCCCGCGAGCGCGGGATCATCCTCGCCGACACCAAGCTGGAGTTCGGGAGAGCGGCCGACGGCGGCATCGTGCTGGGCGACGAGGTGCTCACGCCCGACTCCTCGCGTTTCTGGCCGGCCGACGACTGGCAGCCCGGCCGCATCCAGCCGTCGTACGACAAGCAGATCGTCCGCAACTGGCTGCTCTCCGCCGAGAGCGGCTGGGACCGGGCCTCGGACGCGCCGCCCCCGCCGCTGCCCGACGAGGTCGTCGAGCGGACCCGCGCCCGGTACCTGGAGGCCTACGAGCTCCTGACTGGCGAGACCTTCTGATGGCCACCACCGGCGGCCGATTCGTGGTCGCGGCTCCCGTCGCCGAGGTGCACGCCTTCTTCGCCGACCCGCACCGTCGTCCGCAGTGGCAGTCGAGCCTGCGCCGGATCGAGGACGTCAGCCCGGCCGACCCCGGGGTGGGGCAGTCCTGGGTCGATGTGACCGCCGCCGGGGTGCGTCCCCGGATGGAGACCACCGAGCACGACGCCCCGACCCGCTGGGCCGAGCGCGGGACCTGGCGCGGCTTCGAGGCCTGGCTGGGCATGGACCTCGCGCCGACCGACGGGGGCACCGAGGTCCGCTGGGAGATGCGGCTCGGCGCCACCGGCCCGGGCCGACCGCTGGCTGCCGTGCTGCGCCGCGCCGCGCCGTACGCAATCGCGTCGGACCTGCGCCGCGCCGCTCGGATCCTCGAGCACCCGCCCCGGTTGTAGGTTCGGTCGCAGTCCTGACCGCAAGCCCGACGGAGGAACCGTGGCCAACCTCGCCGCTCTGCTCGAGAACAGTGCCCAGAAGCACGCCGACCGCGACGCGATCGTCCTCGGCGACACCCGGCTGAACTACGCAACGGTGGACACGCTGGCCAACCAGGTCGCCGGTTACCTCACCGCCCAGGGCATCCAGCCCGGCGACAAGGTCGCGCTGTCGTGCCCGAACCTGCCGTACTTCTCGATCGTCTACTTCGGCATCCTCAAGGCCGGCGCGGTCGTCGTCCCGCTCAACGTGCTGCTCAAGGGCCGCGAGATCGCCTACCACCTCGGCGACTCCGACGCGAAGGCCTACTTCTGCTTCGAGGGCACCGAGGACCTGCCCATGGGGCAGGCCGGCCACGACGGGTTCTCCCAGACCCCCGGGTGCGAGACGTTCGTGATGATCACCGCCGACCCCGCCGGCGCCTCGCCGATCGAGGGCGTGCAGACCCTCTTCGCGGCGATCGGTGGCCAGGACGCGGCGTACCCGACCGTCGACGTCGACGACGACGACACCGCGGTCATCCTTTACACCTCCGGCACCACCGGTCAGCCCAAGGGCGCCGAGCTGCGCCACCGCAACATGCGCGACAACGCGCTGCTGGGCGAGAAGCTCTTCGGGGCAGACCCCGAGAACCCCGACACCTACCTGTGCGTCCTGCCGCTGTTCCACTCCTTCGGGCAGACGGTCATCCAGAACGGCGGCTTCGCGTACGGCGGCACGGTCGTGATGCTGCCCCGCTTCGAGCCGCAGGCCGCCCTCGGCCTCATGCTCAAGGAGAAGGTCACCTTCTTCGCCGGCGTCCCGACGATGTACTGGGGCCTGCTGGGGGCGCTCGAGGAGGGCGTCGACGTCGCCAGCATCAAGGACAACCTCCGCGTCGCTGCCGCCGGCGGCTCGGCGCTGCCCGGCGAGGTGCACAAGGAGTTCGAGAAGCGCTTCGGCGTGACGATCCTCGAGGGATACGGGCTCTCGGAGACCAGCCCCGTCGCGTCCTTCTCCCCGTGGGGCAAGGAGGTCCGGGTCGGCACCATTGGCACCGCCGTGCCCGGCGTCGACATGAAGTTGGTCGAGCCCGACTGGAGCGCCACCGACACCTCGGACCCGGACTCGATCGGCGAGATCGCCATCAAGGGCCACAACGTGATGAAGGGCTACTACGGGCGGCCCGACGCCACCGAGGAGGTACTCAAGGACGGCTGGTTCCGCACCGGCGACCTCGCGAAGGTCGACTCCGACGGCTACTTCACGATCGTGGACCGCGCGAAGGACATGATCATCCGCGGTGGTTACAACGTCTACCCGCGTGAGCTCGAGGAGGTGCTGATGACCCACCCGGCGGTCTCGCTGGTCGCGGTCATCGGCGTGCCGCACGAGTCGCACGGCGAGGAGATCAAGGCGGTCGTCGTGCCCAAGCCCGGCGCCGAAGTCACCCCCGACGAGCTGGTGGCCTGGGGCAAGGAGCAGTTCGCCTCCTACAAGTACCCGCGCACGGTCGAGATCGTCGACTCGCTGCCGATGACGAGCACCGGCAAGATCCTCAAGCGCGAGCTGGACTGAGGCTCACGGCGCCAACGGCGAGCCGGGCAGGTTGCGCAGCACGGTGAAGACGCCGATGACCACCAGCAGGCCGATCGCCGCACGCGAGGACTGAGGCGGACCGGGCAGTTGGGCGCCACGGGGCAGTAGCCCCG
>JAUYLL010000087.1 GCA_030698375.1 Nocardioides sp.
GGGCTGAGCACCCGACAACCGGCCGCAGGGGCGGGGTCCTCAGCCCCGTGGCTGACGACCCCGCCCCTGCGGGTCACTGGCGCGCGCGCCTCACTGGGGTTGCGTGATCCACGTCGCGGCGACGGCCACCTCGATCTCCGCGCCGACCTCGATCCCGTCCCGGGGCTCGAGCACCTTGACGTAGATCCCGCGGATCCGGTTGGCGTTGAAGGTCTGGTACTGGTCGTTGATGACGACCTGCCCCAGGCCGGCGACGTCGACGGTGGTGTTGGGTCCGACGTCGATGGGGATCTCGGTGCCGGCCACCACCAGGTTGACGAACTCGAGCTTCGTGTCACGCGTGAGAGTGCCGTTCACCTTCTTCGAGTGCGCCCTGACGTTGATGGCGTCGGCGGTGATGAGACCGTCGAAGAGGTTGACACCGACGACCTCGTTCGTGTTGGTCACGTCGGCGGATCCCGGCTGAGCCAGCGAGGTGGTCGTCGACGTGATCGCCTCGATCCGCAGCACCTTCGGAACCTGCACCGTCGCCGTGGAGTTGGTCGATGTCCTCCCTCCCGTGCCACCGGGCGGGGTACCGACGTTGGCGGTCTTGCCGACCTGCCCGGTGATGCCCGACCCGGCCTTCACCAGCACCTGCGTGCCGTAGGCGAAGCCGCCCACCTGGGGCTGGTCGACGGGGACCGGCGGCGCCATGCCGGCGTACGTCGGGTTGAGGATGATCGACGAACCGGCGGGCGCGGTGGCCTGGGACTGCAGCAGCCAGATGCCCAGGCCGTAGCCGGTGCTCTGGACGACCCCGTCGTCCTCCTGTGTGATCGCGACGTTGAGCCCGATCACGGCGACACCGGGGACGGTGATCTTGTAGTTCTGTGGGATGTCGACGGGAAGCTGCACGCCGAGGACCTTGAGGTTGACGAACCTGGTGTTCGCAGTGGCGGTGATGCCGGTGGCCGGGTTGCCCGTGGTGATGTTGGTGGTCTCGACCGCGTCGGCGGTGAGCAGGCCGTCGAGCAGATTCACGCCGGCGGTGCGGGCCTTGGAGGTGATCCGCACCCCGTCCCCGAACTCTGCCGCGCGGGTCGAGGTCTCGATGACACCGAGCCGGGCGAGCGGAGCGGCGTCGACCACGGCCACCTGGTTGGTGGAGGAGTTCGGGACGGCCGCGCCGCTGATCGCGGACATCGCCGTGAGATCCGAGCTGATGGTGGTGCCCAGCGCGCGGATGAGCGAGCCGCCCGAGTAGGCGACGTAGTTGTACTTGGGAAGGGCGGCGACGGCCGGAGCGAAGGATGCCCCGACCAGCCCGAGGATCCCGAGCAGCGCGAGAAAGAGGGTCGGTGTGCGTCTGAACATGCCGTGTCTCCGAACGATGGGTGGGGCTCCGTCCCGAGCGACGGCAGAGGCTTCCGCATCGTCAACGAGCGAGACGGCCCGGGGCTATGCCTCTCGAGCAACGATCAGGAATCGAGAAGCGGGGGAGTGCCCAACGCCGCTAGCGTGGGTGTCATGCACCCCCTCTCCGGCCGGATCGCGTGATGCCCGCGCCCCGCGAACGCGGTGCCCGCACCGCCGACGCACTGGCGATGCTGGCGACGCCGGCCATCGACGTGTGGGTGGCCACGGCATCCACAGCCGGCGCGCCGTACCTCGTTCCCGTGTCCCTGGCCTGGGTCGAGGAGCGGGTCGTGATCGCCGTGGAGCGGACCTCGCGCACCGCCCGCAACCTGGGTGCCGGTGGCGTTGCTCGACTCGCGATCGGCCCAACCCGCGACGTGGTCATGATCGACGCCGTCCTGGAGCGCGCGGTCGATGTCGAGGACGAGGCATCACTCGGCGAGGCGTACACCGCCCAGGCCGACTGGGATCCCCGGAACAGCAGTGGATACGTGTTCCTTGTGCTGCGCCCCGTGCGGGTGCAGGCCTGGCGCGAGGTGGACGAGATGCAGGGCCGAACGCTGATGCGTGATGGCACGTGGCTGACGATGACGAACACGAGGGAGACACGATGAGTCCAGCGGCGGAGCACGATGGCGCAGCGAAGCTGCACCCGGCCGACAGCCATGACCTGATCCGCGTGCAGGGCGCGCGGGAGAACAACCTGAAGGACGTCAGCGTCGAGCTGCCGAAGAGGCGGCTGACCGTGTTCACCGGCGTCTCGGGATCGGGCAAGAGCTCCCTGGTGTTCGCGACCATCGCTGCGGAGTCGCAGCGGATGATCAACGAGACCTACAGCGCCTTCGTGCAGGGGTTCATGCCGACGCTGGCGCGCCCGGAGGTCGACCTCCTCGACGGCCTGACCACGGCGATCATCGTCGACCAGGAGCGGATGGGCGCCAACCCACGCTCCACCGTCGGCACCGCCACCGACGCGAACGCGATGCTGCGCATCCTCTTCAGCCGTCTCGGGCAGCCGCACATCGGGTCACCGAACGCCTACTCCTTCAACATGCCGACCGTGCGGGCCAGTGGCGCGATCACCGTCGAGCGTGGGAACAAGACGAAGGCCGAGAAGGCGACGTTCACGCGGCTCGGCGGCATGTGCCCACGGTGCGAGGGGATGGGCTCGGTCTCCGACTTCGACCTGTCGGCGATCTACGACGAGACCAAGTCGCTGCGTGAGGGTGCCCTGACAGTCCCCGGCTACAGCATGGACGGGTGGTACGGCCGCATCTTCAGCGGCGCCGGCCTCGACATGGACAAGCCGATCGCCAAGTTCACGAAGAGGGAGCTCCAGAAGCTGCTCTACGAGGAGCCGACGAAGATCAAGGTGGACGGGGTCAACCTGACCTACGAGGGGGTCATCTCCAAGATCTCGAAGTCGATGCTCTCCAAGGATGTCGATGCGATGCAGCCCCACATCCGGGCCTTCGTGGAGCGCGCGGTGACCTTCACGACCTGCCCCGAGTGCGACGGCACCCGGCTGAGCGAGGGACCGCGCTCCTCGAAGATCAACGGCCGCAGCATCGCCGAGGTATGCACCATGCAGATCAGCGACCTGGCCGAGTGGGTGCGCGAGCTGGACGAGCCGTCGGTCGCCCCGCT
>JAUYLL010000089.1 GCA_030698375.1 Nocardioides sp.
CCGGTGGTGGAGCCGGTCCCGCCGGTGCCGGCCTCGGGGGAGCTGGGGGCGGACCCCTTCTCGCCGGACTCCCCGCCGTGTTCACCGCCGGGTGCATCGGATCCGTCAGTCGGGGCGCCGACGCCCGGGGTCGGGGGACGCGGTGGCAGGTAGGCGTTCTCCACCACGGAGGCGCGGTACAGGCGCAGCACCCAGGGCAGCTGCATGCCGTCGATCCCGCGGCCGTAGTCGTCGTACAGCGCGAGCGCTGCGTCGATGCGCTCGTCGCGCTCGGCCGGGTCGAGCCCACGCAGCGCCGGAAGGGTCGGCAGCAGCGCGGCCAGCGAGTCGCGGTTGACGACCTGCCAGGACCTCTGGGTCGTGTGGTCGACGAACCCGAAGAGCGGGGAGGCGACCAGCTCCGCAGCCGGGTCGTCGGCCACCTCGGCGCCGATCGCCGCGTCGAGCTTGCGGGCCCAGGGGATCCGGTGGTCCCGGTCGCCGACCACCAGGGCGAGGTGGCCGCCCGGACGCAGCACCCGGGCCACCTCGAGCAGGTCCGTGGGCAGCTCGTCGGCCGCGACCACGACGTCGACGGTGTGGTCGGCCACGGGGAGGGGTGACGCGTCGGGGGCGGCGAGCCGGACGTCGTTGCCGTGCCGGGTGAGGACCGCTGCCAGGGCGGATCCGCCGAGGGCGAGGATGGTGCGGCCACCGGTCCCGGCGAGCCACGTGACGGTCTCCGCCGGGAGGGCGCTGGTGTCGGGGGAGGAGGCCATTTCGTCCATTGGGTGGAGGCTACCTCCTGCGCTGAGCCGATTCCGGGCCCCTCGCCGCGAGGGCCGCGGGAACGCCCTACGCTGTGCCGGTGAGCTCTGATCCCCTGGCGTGGCTGTCCGCGCTCGACGGTGTGCCCTCCGCGTTCGCCGCCTCACGCGACGGGATCGACGTGCTGCTGCGTGACCGGGGCCTGCGGCGCACCTCGCCCGAGACGACGACCGAGTCACTGCTGCGCGGCGCTCACGCGAGCGCGGTGCTCGAGGGATCGACCTCGACCCTCGCGGAGCTCCGCGACGGAGGTGGCGACCAGGTCGCCCGGGACGCGGTGCGGGTCTCCACCGAGCTCCTCGGCCTGGTGCCGGTGCTGGCGCAGTCGCCGCTGCAGGCGTTCGCCCGGATCCACGCGCTGGCGGCCACTGGGTCGCTGCCCGAGGAGGAGCTCGGTCGCCCCCGGGACGCCGAGTCCGCCCAGCGGCTGCAGGGCCTGTCCCAGCTGCTGCTCGCGGAGTCGGAGGCGCCCGCCCTGGTCGTGGCGGCGGTTGTGCACGCCGACCTGGCCACCGCCGCCCCCTTCGCCTCGCACAACGGGATCGTGGCGCGGGCGGTCGAACGGCTGGTCCTGGTCGCGCGGGGGGTGGACGAGAAGTCGCTGGTGGTGCCCGAGGCGGGGCACCTCGCCCTGCGCGCGGCGTACGAGTCGAACCTGCGGGGCTACCGTGAGGGCGGTCGGCCGGGTGTGCACTCCTGGCTGCTCTATGCCGCGGAGGCGTACGCCGCGGCGGCGGAGGCGAGCCCGCTGCGAGGCGACGCCGGGTAGCTGCCGGATGCGCAGCGCCAAGGGCTGCCCCGTGCGACGAGGCGGCGCGTGAGGAGGCGGCATGCAAGCGGCACCTGCCTCGCGTGGAGTCAGGTGCCGCTGCGTACACGTGAGACCGCTGGCTACCAGGCGTGCAATGGCTAACTGCCGCACCGGGAGTATCCCGGATACATGCGCCCTGTAGGAAGGGTAGATCGCCGCGTGGGTACCCGGCTCACGTGCTGACTCTTGAGTTCTTGCTCCCCTTTGTACGCCGCCTCGGCCCACGGTTCAAGGGTTGACTTCGGGCGTGAAGCGTGAGTGCGCTCAGGCCGAGCGTCGCCGCCGGCTGCCGAGGTAGATCGCCGAGCCGACGGCCACGATGCCGCCGACGGCGAGCGCGGCGAGGGTGGGTTTCGCGACGGGCGCGAGGCGACTGCGCAGCGTGACCGGCCTGGTGAACACCAGGATCGGCCAGCCCCTCTCCGCGGCCACTCTGCGCAGCTCCTTGTCGGGGTTGACCGCGTGCGGGTGGCCGACGACCTCCAGCATGTGCACGTCGGTGATGGAGTCGCTGTAGGCGTAGCACCGGTCGAGGTCGTAGCCGTGGGTGGCGGCGAGCTCCTCGATCGCGGTCGCCTTGTTCTCGGCGTACGCGTAGTAGTCGATCTCGCCGGTGTACTTCCCGTCGACGACCTCCATCCGGGTGGCGACGACCCGGTCGGCCCCCAGCATCGCGCCGATCGGCTCCACGACCTCGGAGCCGGAGGTGGACACGATCACCACGTCGCGGCCGGCGAGGTGGTGCTCGTCGATGAGGCAGACCGCCTCGTCGTACACCAGCGGGTCGACGATGTTGTGGAGGGTGTCAGCGACGATCTCACGCACCGTGGCGACGTCCCAGCCGGCGCACAGCTGCGACATGAACTGACGCATCTTCTCCATCTGGTCGTGGTCGGCCCCACCCACGAGGTAGACGAACTGGGCGTACGCCGAGCGCAGGACCGCACGCCGCGAGATGAGGCCGCCCGCCTGGAAGGGCTTGCTGAAGGCGAGCGTGCTGGACTTGGCGATGATCGTCTTGTCGAGGTCGAAGAAGGCCGCGGTCGGGCGGTAGGACATGACATGCAGCATAGGTGGTGCACCGGGCCGAAGCCGGTGTGAGGCGCGTCCCGTGGGCCACCTGTCGTCCACAGCCAGGCCCTCCGCCGGACCTCTCCACAGGGGCGGCCCGTTCGCTTCCCCGCCGGGCCGCCGCGCGGCAGTCTCGCGGCATGTCCTCCGCCCCCCTGATCATCAGTCGCGACGCCGCCCTCGTCGACGAGCTGCTGCGCCTGGCGGCCGCTGCGGGCGTCACCCCCGACGTGCTCTCCGAGACCCACGCCCTGCTGCACACCTGGTCGACCGCTGGTGCCGTGCTGGTGGGCGCCGACCTCGCCGCGGAGGTGGCGGGCGCTGCGCCCCCACGACGCGAGGGGGTCCACGTCGTCGTCCCCGGGGACGTCGCGGACCGGATGTTCCGGATAGCGCTCGGGGTGGGCGCCGAGCACGTGGTCCAGCTGCCGCACAGCGAGGGCTGGCTGGTCGAGCTGCTCACCGACGTCGGTGAGGGGGCTCGTCAGCCGGCGCCCACCGTCGGTGTGATCGGTGGGTCCGGCGGTGCCGGTGCCACGACGTTCGCGTGCGCCCTCGGCGAGACCGCGACGCGATCCGGGGCGTCCCTGGTGGTGGACCTGGACCCGTGCGGTCCCGGGGTGGAC
>JAUYLL010000092.1 GCA_030698375.1 Nocardioides sp.
ACGGTGGTGGCGGAACCGCGTGGCGTTGTCGGGGAGCCAGCCGAGCAGACGGTGCAGGGTCATCGCCTCGGGGCGACCGATGCGG
The DNA here is from genome assembly GCA_030698375.1 of Nocardioides sp. Taxonomy (GTDB): domain Bacteria; phylum Actinomycetota; class Actinomycetes; order Propionibacteriales; family Nocardioidaceae; genus Nocardioides_A. The sequence goes on from JAUYLL010000092.1 coordinate 86, forward strand.
TCGCGGTCCTGGGGGTCGAGCAGGGAAAGCTCGCCCAGCACCGCCTCCTGGAGGCGGGTCGCGGCCTTGCCGGTGGGGGCCGCGAGCGCGACCGAGAAGCGCTCACCGCGGGCGGCGGCCTGGTCGGCGAGAAGCACCAGCATCCGGGCGACCGTGGTGGTCTTGCCGGTGCCGGGGCCGCCAGTCAGGACGGTGGTCCACTGGCGCACCGCGGCCACTGACGCCGCCTCCTGCGCAGCGCTGAGGTGCTCGCCCCGGACCCGGGTGAGGGCGGCGGCGAGCGCGGTCTCGTCGACCAGCGGGGCGGCGTTGCCGACGCGGCCGAGCAGGTCGTCGCCGACCTGGGTCTCGAGTCGGTGGTAGCGGTCGAGGTAGACCAGCGGCGCCTCGTAGCGCAGCGCGCCGGCCGTCACCAGCGGCGAGTCGGCGACCACCTCGCTCCAGCCGTCGAGCGTGGGCCAGGCCAGCTCGGGCGCCACCGCCGTGATCGTGGACAGGTCCACGCAGACCGAGCCGGAGCGTACGGCGCGGACGGCGAGCGCCACCGCCAGCAGGGTCCGCTCGTCACGCTCGCCACCGAGGTCGCCCACGCGCATCGCGACGTGGACGTCGGCGGCCTCGAGCACGCCGGCGCGGTTGAAGTCGGCCAGCAGCCCGGCGGCGCCGAGGGCGAGCCGTCGGTCGTGGTCGCCGACCGGCTCGAAGAGCTCCGTCATGCGCTTCCCCCCTCATCGCGCAGGGCGCCGTCCAGGAGGTCCGAGAGCTCCTCGACCAGCGCCACCGGCGGGCGCCAGCTGAAGATCCCGCACGGCTCACCGTCGACCAGGGGAGTCTCAGGGCCGCACATCCCGCGCAGGTAGAGGTAGAGGACACCGCCCAGATGGCGCCCGGGGTCGTAGCCGGGCTGGCGCCAGCGCAGGAACCGGTGGAGGACCGCGGCGTAGAGCAGCGCCTGGAGCGGGTAGTCGGAGTGGCTCATCGCCGCGTCGAGGGCCTCGGGCCGGTAGGAGTGGGCGGTCAGCGGGAAATCGCGCGGCCCCAGCCAGTTGGTCTTGTAGTCGACGATCAGGTAGCGCGGGTCGTCCGCGTCGCCGACCCGGAGGACGAGGTCGACCGAGCCCGTGAGGTAGCCGCGCAGCGACTGCTCGCCCAGCGCCGGCACCGCGAGCGCCTCGGCGTAGCCGCGCACCGGGTCACCCTCGGGCAGGTGGCGCACCAGCAGCGGCGCGAGGTCGGCCAGGCGCGCCCCTCGATCGTCGGCGCGGTCGTCGGCGCGGTCGCCGCCGGAGAGTGGCAGCTCGAAGTCGAGCTCGCGCAGCCGGTCGCGCAGGGGCACCTCGCGCAGCGTCGTACCGCCGGCCAGGGAGCCGAGCGGGGAGTCGCAGACCGCGACCAGGGCATCGGCGAGCTCGTCACGGTCGAGCTCGACCGGCCACCACACCAGCTGCTCGTCGAGCTGCTCCAGGATCTCCGCGCGGAGGTCGGGGGCGTCGGGGTCGACGTGCTCGAGCACGCCGTGGACCAGCGACCCGAACGTCGCCCCCACGGGCAGTCCGGCCATCGGCGACGCCAGGCCGACACCTGCCTCGTCGGCCGCCTCCGGGAGCGCCTCGACGTCCTCGTCGTCCTTGGCCTCGACCTCGGGCTCGCTGGCGACCCCGGCCGTCGGCGCCGCCTCGACGTGGCTCAGCGCGGAGTAGGACGTGCGCCGCCACTCGGTGTCGACGTCGCGATCGAAGGACCGCACCGACAGGTCGCCGACCGGCGGGAGGACGGGGTCGGGGCCGGGATCCGCGTGGATCGCGGCCTCGGGCACCGGCCCGCCGCGGTCGCGCCAGGCTGAGAACAGCCCGACCAGGGCGTCGTCGGAGGGCACCGGCGGCGTCTCCGGCACCAGGCCGGACCCGAGATCGGCGTCGGGGTCGCGCATGAGCAGCCGGTGCAGCGGTGAGGCGACGGCGTTCTTGGTCGGCGCCCACCAGCAGACGACCTGCGACTGGGCGCGGGTGACGGCAACGTAGAGGAGCCGCAGCCACTCACCGGCCTCCTCGTCGGCCCAGCGACGGACGTGGTCGGACCAGTCCGGGCCGCCCGACCCGACGTTGAGGCAGCGCCGGCCGTCGTCGTCGTGGAAGAGCGGGCGGGTCGGCTTGGGCACGAACCGGTCGGCGAGCGAGGGGAGATAGACGACGGGGTACTCGAGGCCCTTGCTGGCGTGGATCGTGACGAGCTGTACGGCGGCGGCGTCGGAGTCGAGCCGGCGGGTTCGCTCCTGGCCGCGTCCGGCGCGGCCCTCGGCTACCCGCGCGCGCAGCCAGGCGAGCAGCGACACGACACCGAGGCGTTCGGTGGTGGCGACCTCGTGGAGCGCCTCGCCGATGTGGCGCAGGTCGGTCAGCCGCCGCTCGCCGCCGATCTCGGCGAGCACGCGTCCCGGCAGCCCGCCGGCGTAGGCCGCCTCCATGACGGCAGCGATGCCGCGCCGCGGCACCAGGTCGACCCAGGTGCGCAGGATCTCGCTGAGCTCGTCGGTGAGCCGGTCGCCCCCCTCGTCGAGCTCGGCCGCGGTGCGCCCGAGGAAGCAGGTCAGCGCGGCGGCACGGACCCGCGGCGAACGGTGCGGCTGCTCGAGCGCCTCCAGGACCGTCAGCCACTCCACGGCCGCCGGCGTCGCGAACACGCTGCCACCGCCGGCGATCACGGCCGGTACGCCGGCGGCGTGCAGCGCCCGTTGGGACTCGGCCAGGTCGGCGTGGCGATAGCAGATGACCGCCACCTGGCGCGGCTCCAGCTTCTCCCCGTTGAAGGTGGCGCCGGACGCGAGCAGCCGGCGTACGTCGAGAGCGAGGTCGCGCGAGATGTGCGGGCGTACGTCGGCCACGCCCAGCATCGCGTTGGGGCCGCGGCCCAGCAGGTCGCGCCGTACGACGCGCAGCCGTAACGGCGACGAGGCCGGGGCGCCGGACAGTCGGCTCTGGGCGTAGTGGGCCTCGACCGGCCGCACCACGATCCGGTCGTCGCCGAGCTCGGCGCCGACGAGCAGCCGCTGGACAGAGGACAGCAGCCCGGCGTCGCTGCGGCGGTTGACGCCGAGCGTCTGACGGGTGGCGGCGGTGGCCGCCGCGGCGAGGTAGGGCGTGACGTCACCGCCGCGGAACGCGTAGATCGCCTGCTTGGGGTCGCCGATCAGCACCATCGTCGCCACGTCGGTGAACGCGCGGTCGAGCACCTGCCACTGCACGGGGTCGGTGTCCTGGAACTCGTCGACCAGCACCACCCGCCAGCGCGCACGCATCCGCACCCGGGCGGGTGAGTCGACCGGCTCGAGGGCCTGCGCGAGCTGCTGGAGCAGGTCGTCGTAGGACAGGATGCCGAGCCGACGCTTGCGCACCTCGAGCTCGTCGCGCACCTTGAGCGCGAAGGACACCCGCCGGCCGGCGGGAGTGGACCGGTCGTCGGCGGCCGGCTCGAGGACGGCCTGCGGGTCGCGGGTGACGGCGCGCGCGATCGCCATCGCCTCGGTGTGGCTGAAGGCCGGCGGGTCGTCGGCGAACGCGAACGCCCGCAGGTAGAGGTCGTCGACCACCTCGGACACCACGTCGTCGAGGTCCTCGACCAGGCGCGCCCGCGCGTCGGTGTCGCCGGCGACCCCGAGCGAGCTCAGCACCATCGAGCAGAACTGGTGGGTGGTCGCGATGGTCGCGGCGTCGAAGCCGACCAGCGCGTCCACGACGCGCTGGTGCCGCCTCACCCGCTCGTCCGCGTCACACTCCAGGATCTTGGTGAGTACGTCGGAGCCGTGCGGGTCGACCGCCGGGTCGCCGTCGAGCGCGAGCTCGGCCTCCACCAGCTGGGCGCGCACCCGCTCGCGGAGCTCCTGGCTCGCCGCGCGACCGAAGGTCACGACCAGCATCTCGTCGAGCCGGGCCCGGCCCTCGGCGACGTAGCGGGTCACGAGCGCCCCGATGGTCCAGGTCTTGCCGGTGCCGGCGCTCGCCTCCAGCAGCGTCGTACCGACCTCGGGCAGGGGGCCCCGGATGTCGAAGGGCGTCACAGCGGGCCGACCCGCTCTCCACCGGTGAGCAGCGGCTCCCAGACCCGCCAGGCATGGTCGGCCAACCCGGCGTCGAGCAGCACCTCGACCGGGGCGTCCCGGCCGTAGGCGCGCTGGTGGTAGGGGTCGGCGTCCTCGCCCTCGATGCCGAAGGTGTTGTGGGGGTCGGTCTCCCAGGCCTTGCGGGCCAGCGCCTCCGGCGCGACGTCATCGCCCTGGAGCTCGCGGGCACGGCCTTCCGCCCAGGCGGCGCCGGTGGCGATCGGCAGCGGGAGCGGGGCGCGCAGCCCGAGGTCACGCAGCGCGACAAGCGTGCGCAGGTGGTCGGTGGCGCGGTGGTCGAGCGGCCCGGCGAGGGCCCGCCTCGGGCCGGCCCTCTCGCGGCCGACCGCATGGGCGGTGTAGCTCTCGTCGGGGCGCGCCGCACTGAGCGCGAGCAGGTCGATCCAGGAGAGCAGCCGCTGCCGTGGCTTGAGCCGGGAGTAGCCGAGGGAGACCAGCTTGGCGCCGTAGACGCCCGAGACCGTGCCCGACAGCCGGCGGCCGTCGCCGAGCTCGACGTCGACGTCGACGGAGCGGGGTGTGCCCGCGCGAAGGTCGGCGGTGCGGGTGAAGAGCTTCTGGGACTCCTCGACGACCTTGGTGAGCTCACCGGAGCCGAGCACGCCCGGTGGGAGGGTGCCGCGGAGCTGCTCGGCGGTCATGACCGCGGCGGGGTCCTGGCCGGCCAGCACCTCGCGCAGGAGGTGGTCGCCAACCTGCCACAGCTCGAGGTTGTCGAGCTGCACCGGGATCGCGTCGCTGAGCTCGTCGGGTGCGAGCGGCGTCGAGATCTCGAGCCGCTGACGCAGGAACGAGCGCACCGGATGGGTGAAGAAGGCCTTGAGGTCGGCCAGCGAGACGTCTCCGGCCGGCCGTTCGGCCAGGGGCCCGGCCAGCAGCGGCGGCGCCGGCACCCGCTCGGAGACCAGGGCCCGGGCGCCGGCCAGCGCCGCCCGGTCGAAGCTGAACGGCCGCACGTCGTCGCCGACCGCCAGGCGCCCCGGCTGCAGGTTGTGCGGGTCGTAGGGCTGGAGCGGGTGGTCGACGAGGATCTCGTCGCGGACCGGTGCGGAGGTCGTACGGTCGGCGGCGTCGAGGATCTCGCCGAGAGGTACGGCGGGCGGGCGTTCGGCCCCGGAGTGCTCGTTGGCGCCGGAGTAGGTGATGACCACGGTCTCGGTGGCGGCGAGCAGCGCGTCGAGCAGGAGCTGCCGGTCCTCGCTGCGGGCGTCGCGCTCGCCGGTGAGGGGCCGCCGGGCGAGCACGTCGTCGCCGTCGTCGACGGTGACCCGCGGGAAGACCCCGTCGTCGAGCCCGACCAGGCAGACCACCCGGTGGGGCACCGACCGCATCGGCACCATCGTGCAGACGGTGAGCGTGCCGGTGCGGAAGTTGGCGCGGGTGGGCCGTCCGCCGAGGCGCGACTGGAGCAGCGCGCGCACGTCAGCCAGGCGCAGCGTCACCGCGCGACCTTCGTCGCTGGACGCGGCGGCGCGGGCCAGCTCGCGCTCGAGCTGGGGGACCTGCCAGCCGTCATCGACGCCGACCTCGGTGAGGCCGCGGACGCCGTCGGTGAGGACCTGCATCCAGGTGTCGACGGCGCTCGCCTGTCCGAGCCTGGTCACGCAGGTGGCCAGCCGGTCGACCATCTCGGTGAACCGGCCGACGAGGTCGATGTCGCCGCTGCCCACGTCGTCGACGGGGAGCCCGCGGCCGAGATGACGGTGGTCGTCACCGCTCATCGCGACGCCGAGGAGAACCCGGTCGAGACCGGCGCGCCAGGTGTTGTGGGCGAAGCCCTGCATCTCGAACCGCCCGCGCTGCTCGGCGTCCAGCCCCCACCGGATGCCCGCCTGGCCCACCCAGCGAGTGATCCGGTCGAGGTCGTCGTCGCTGAAGCCGAACCGCACGCGCACCGCCGGGGCGCTCGCCAGGTCGAGCACCTCGGAGGCCCTGACCCGACCGTCGGCCAGGTCGACCAGGGTGGCGGCCACGGCGAGGAGCGGGTTGGTGCTGGTGAGTGCGCGGTCGGCGAGCCGGACGCGGAGCCGGTGGGCCGGGTGCCCGCCACCCTCGTCCGCCGCGTCGACGACGTCGGCCAGCCCGAAGCCCGCCGAGATCAGCGGGGCGTAGGTCTCGATGTCGGGGCACATCACCAGGATGTCGCGCGGCTCGAGGGTCTGGTCGTCGGCGAGCAGCCCGACCAGCACCTCGCGGAGCACGTCGACCTGCCGCGCGGCGACGTGGCAGGCGTGGACCTGGAGGCTGCGATCGCCCGGGGCGTGGCTGCGCTGAGCACGC
>JAUYLL010000097.1 GCA_030698375.1 Nocardioides sp.
CTGGCGATGACGCATCGGCACTGGCGCGCCCGCGCCCTCGGCCTGCTCGCGGACCCGCACCTCGCCGCCGAGGTCCTCGACTCCGCCGCGACCGGCGAGCAGGTCGACACCCGCCGCGGCACCGGCGTCCTCTACGTCCACGTTCGAATCGGCGCCACCGAGTCAGGCCTGGCACCGTCCGTGGGCCTCGAGCGCTACGGCACCACCACCCTCGACCTGGCGCGGGCCTGGCTCGGCGACCGCGCCAAGATCCAGCTCCGCCCGGTGCTGCACCCCGACCGCGCCGACGCCGTGGACGCCCACGACCCACCGGAGTGGATGCGCGAGCTCGTCATCCTGCGGGACAGGAACTGCGTCTTCCCCGGCTGCCGCACCAGCGCCCGAAGATCCGACCTCGACCACATCGAGCCCTACGTCCCACCCGACGACGGCGGCTCACCGGGCCAGACCCGACCAGAGAATCTCGCCGCGCTCTGCAGACGCCACCACCGGTTGAAGACCCACGGCGGCTGGACTTACTGGCGCGCCGGCGAGGGCTACACCTGGGACCCGCCCCGGCGCGCGGCCTGATGGGTTGGCAGAACCCCGCCGTCCCGTGGTCGGAGCTCGAGCGCCGGCTCTCGGGTCGCGCGGGGGCCGAGGACGCCCCGATCTCGCGCCGCCGGCGACGGGAGCCCGTCGTGGTGCCGCCGGAGGAGCGCGGTGCCTCCGTGACGCCGTACGCCGAGCTGCACTGTCACAGCCACTACAGCTTCCTCGACGGGGCGAGCTCACCGGAGGACCTCGTCGCCGAGGCCGTCCGTCAGGGGCTGGAGGGGCTGGCGCTGACTGACCACGACGGCTTCCACGGTGCCCCGATGCTGGCCGAGGCGGCCCAGGCGCACCCGGGGCTGCTGACCGTCTACGGCGCCGAGCTGTCGCTGGGGCTCGACGGGCCGCAGAACGGCGTCGCCGACCCCGGGGGCCAGCACCTGCTGCTGCTGGCGCGGGAGGTGGAGGGCTACCACCGGCTGTCGGCGGCGATGACCGACGCGCACCTGCGCGGCGACGAGAAGGGCCGTCCGGTGCACGACCTCGACGAGCTGGCCGAGCGTGGGCGGGGCCACTGGCTGGTGCTCACCGGCTGCCGCAAGGGCGCGGTCCGGGCCGCCCTGGCGGCTGCCGGCCCCCGGGCAGCCGCGGAGGAGCTGGACCGACTCGTCGCGCTGTTCGGGCCTGCGCACGTCGTGGTCGAGCTCGTCGACCACGGGCATCCCGAGGACGACGCGACCAACCGGCTGCTCGCCGGTATCGCGGCCGAGCGGGGGCTGCCCGCGGTCGCCACCAACAACGTCCACCACGCCACCCCGGCGGGGTTCCGGCTGGCCAGCGCGATGGCGGCGGTGCGGGCCCGGCGCAGCCTCGCGGAGATGGACGGCTGGCTGCCGCCCGGCCCGGCGGCGTACCTGCGCAGCGGGGAGGAGATGGCGCAACGCTTCGCCGCGTACCCGGGGGTGGTCGCCCGCAGCGCGACCCTGGCCCGCGAGCTGGCCTTCGACCTGCACAAGGCGTCCCCGCGACTGCCCAAGCAAGGCATCCCCGACGGCCACACTCCGGCCTCGTGGCTGCGGGTGATCACCGAGCGCGGCTTCGCCGAGCGGTACGCCGGCACCCCCCGCGAGCGGGCCGCCCGCGAGCGGGTCGAGCGTGAGCTGGAGGTGGTCGGCCGCAAGGACTTCGCCGGCTACTTCGTGATCGTCCACGACATCGTCGCCTTCGCCCGCGCGCAGGGGATCCTCTGCCAGGGCCGCGGGTCGGCGGCGAGCTCGGCGGTCTGCTACGCCCTGGGCATCACCGCGGTCGACTCGGTGCTCTACGACCTGCCGTTCGAGCGGTTCATCTCCGAGCACCGCGACGAGGAACCCGACATCGACGTCGACTTCGACTCCGACCGGCGCGAGGAGGTGATCCAGTGGGTCTACGACACCTACGGCCGGCAGAACGCCGCGCAGGTCGCCAACGTCATCACCTACCGACCGCGGATGGCGGTGCGCGACGCCGCCAAGGCGCTGGGCCACTCCACGGGCCAGCAGGACGCCTGGAGCAAGCAGATCGACGGGTGGGGCTCGGTCGTCGGCACCGACCACGACGTCCCCGCGCCCGTGGTGGCGCTGGCCGAGGAGATGCTCGGGGCGCCGCGCCACCTGGGCATCCACTCCGGCGGCATGGTGCTCACCGAGCGGCCGATCGGCGAGGTGGTGCCGATCGAGCGGGCGCGGATGGACAAGCGCACGGTCCTGCAGTGGGACAAGGACGCCTGCGAGTCGATGGGGCTGGTGAAGTTCGACCTGCTCGGGCTCGGGATGCTCGGGGCGCTCGACTACATGATGCGTCTGGTCGAGGAGCACCTCGGCACCCGCTGGCGGCTGGAGACGATCCCCAAGGAGGAGCCGGCGGTCTACGACATGCTCTGCCGCGCGGACTCGATCGGGGTCTTCCAGGTCGAGAGCCGGGCCCAGATCGGCACCCTGCCGCGGCTGCAGCCCCGTCGGTTCTACGACCTGGCCATCGAGATCGCCCTGATCCGCCCCGGTCCTATCCAGGGCGACGCGGTGCACCCCTACATCCGTCGTGCCACCGGAAAGGAGCCGGTCACCTACGACCACCCAGACCTGGTGCCGGTCCTCGAGCGCACCCTCGGGATCCCGGTCTTCCAGGAGCAGCTGATGGCGATGGCCGTGGCGATCGGCGACTGCTCGCGTGACGACGCCGACCTGCTGCGCCGGGCGATGGGCTCCAAGCGCGGGGTGGAGCGGATCGAGTCGATCAAGACCACGCTGTACGCCGGGATGGCGCGGCGGGGGATCACCGGCGAGCGGGCCGACGCGATCTACGTGAAGATCCTGTCCTTCGCGAATTTCGGCTTCGCGGAGTCGCACGCGCTCTCGTTCGCGCTGCTGGTCTACGCGTCCTCGTGGTTCAAGCTGCACTACCCGGCGGCGTTCCTGGCCGGGCTGCTGCGCAACCAGCCGATGGGGTTCTACTCCCCGCAGTCCCTGGTCGGCGACGCCCGCCGGCACGGCGTGGAGGTACGCCGGCCCGACATCGCCTGCTCCGGGGCACAGGCCGACCTGGAGGTGCACGAGGACCCGCCCGACCCGCACCCGCACCGCGACGACGGAGGGTTCGCCGTACGCCTGGGGTTGGACGCGGTGCAGGGGATCGGGCTCGACGTCGCCCGGAGGGTCGTGGCGGCGCGGGAGGAGGCCCCCTTCATCGGCGTCACCGACCTCTCTCGCCGCGCCGACCTCAACACCGCACAACTGGAGGCGCTGGCGACCGCGGGGGCGTGCGCATCCTTCGGGATGGGGCGGAGGGAGGCGCTGTGGAGCGCGGGGCACGCCGAGCGCCCCGACCAGCTGCCCGGGACGACGCCCGCTCCTGCGGCTCCGACGCTGCCGGGGATGAGCGAGGTCGAGGAGACCCTCGCGGACCTCTGGGCCACCCGGATCTCCCCGGAGCGGCACCCCATGGAGCACCTGCGGCCGGTGCTGCGGGCCGCCGGGATCCGCTCGGTGGCGGACCTCGCCGGAGTCGAGACGCGACGCAGGGTGCACGTGGCGGGTCTTGTCACCCACCGCCAGCGCCCCGGCACTGCGCAGGGGGTCACTTTCCTCAACCTCGAGGACGAGACCGGGATGCTCAACGTGGTGGTCTCGGTGGGTGTCTTCGCCGCCCACCGGCAGGCGGCACGCAACCGGGTAGCGGTCGTCGTACGCGGGATCGTCGAGCACAGCGAGGGCGTCACCAACCTCCTCGCCGACCGCGTCGAGGGCATCGACGTCGTCGTCCCCGGGGCCGGTTCGGTGCTCCAGGAGCGGCAGACCTCGCGCGACTTCCGATGACCGGCGCCCGGTTCGAGAGCACGGCGCGGGCTGCGGTAGTGTTCCCACCGCTTGCCCGGTTCCGGGCGGGCGTTCGGGCTGTGGCGCAGCTTGGTAGCGCACTTGACTGGGGGTCAAGGGGTCGCAGGTTCAAATCCTGTCAGCCCGACCGAACGAAAACCCCGCTTGACCTGCAGAACCGCAGGTCAGGCGGGGTTTCTGCATTTCTGACTGTCGTCTCTCCCTGAGAATCATTCTCACGAGTTGGTGGCAACAGGGGGGCAAACTCCTCCGAAGCCACAACGACGCGACCCCTTAACCCGTACTGAGCGTGCGGGTCAAGGGGTCGCGCTTCATCTGCGCGCCCTCCCAGGGGACGCGGCACACGCCCGTTTGGGCGACCTGCGGATCACGGCGCGGAAAAGGTCTTGATT